>JAFGIS010000478.1 GCA_016929495.1 Polyangiaceae bacterium
ATCGAGCGCGGCATCGAGCGCGGCAAGGTCGCGGCTCTTGGTGCCGCCATCGAGACCCTGTGCGAAGTGCTCGAGATCCCCCTCGACGACCGCCGCCGCGGCGAACTCGAAGCCATGGGGGCAACGGAACTGGAAGCGCTGCTACAGCAACTACGGAAGCATCGCCGGTGGGAGGCGGAATAGCCTAGCGGGGCTCCGCCCCAGCCCGACGAGCCATGCTGCAACCTGACAGGGTCGCGCTGACTGGCACGCCGGAGCCCCGCGTCGACAGTCGAGAGCCGTGAGTCCAGAGCCCGGAATCGCCGTCGTCCGGGCTGTCGACTCTCGACCAGAGGCATCCGATCCGAAAGTTGACTCAGGTGGCACGCTGGTGTTCGGGGTGCCGAGGCCGCAGGTCTCGGAAACAAGCGGACACGGGCGCGCCGGTGGGTTGTGCCGGCTCCGCGCCAAAGGCTACGGCGTACGGCCGAGCACCGCCTCGATCAGCCGACGCATCCGATAGTAGTGCGAGCCGCGCCAGAACACCTGGCCACACGCCGTGCATTGGCGGAAATGCTCCTGGCGCTCACGCGTCCGCGGCGGGACACGCTCCAGGACGTCCTGCTTCTGGGCGTCCGCCAGAACACCGTTGCAGGGGACGCACCGGGTGAAAGGCGCCGCGTGCCCGGCGAGATCGAATCGGGCGCACAGCTCGAACAGCTGCGCTTCGGGATCGGTGCTGCGGACCCAGTAGCCGTACTCGACGATACGGCGCTTGAGCAGCCCCTGGTCTCGCGTCAGAAGCACGCGCTCCTGTTCGCTCGAGCAGCGCGCCAGCGCGTCGTCGGCGCGGTGGTTCGTGTAGTCCGTGTCCAAGCCGAGCGCGCGCAGGTAGGCGGCCAGTCGCCCGAGATGTCCGTCCACCACGAAGCGAAGCTGCGCCGGCCGGGGAGGCGCCACGCGTGACAGCACCGCGACATCAATGGCGGCAAACGTCGGATACGCGGCAACGCGCTCGCCCCCACCGACCCTGTGCGCGAAGCCCACCGAAGCGCCATCGACCAGGAGCAGTCCGACTTCGGGGTGCGGCACGCCCACGGCCTCGATCACGTCTTTCACGGCCGCCGGGCGACCGAGCGGCCAAAACAGCAGCTTCTGGCGGCGCGCCACGGTCAGAAAGTCGTTGAGCGGGCCGTACAGACGCAGCGCGACGTGCCCGGACGCCATGCGCCCTACCCCACCCAGCGCCGCGCGTTCTCGAACAGCCGCAGCCACGGACCGTTCTCGCCCCAGCCCGGTGGACGCCACGAGAGCTGCAGCGAGCGGAACACGCGCTCCGGGTGGGGCATCATGAGCGTGACACGCCCGTCGGGTGTGGTGACGCCGGTGATGCCGCCCGGCGAGCCATTGGGGTTGTGCGGATAGCGCTCGGTGACTCGACCGTGCCGGTCCACGTAGCGCAGGCACACGCCGCGGTGCGCGTCGAGCGCCTGAAGCGCAGCGTCGCTCTCGAACTCGGCGCGGCCTTCGCCGTGGGCGACGGCAATGGGCAGCTCCGAGCCGACCATGTCCGTGAGCAGGATGGACGGGGATGGGTCCACGCGCACCATGCACAGGCGCCCTTCGAACTGCTCGGAGCGATTGCGCTGGAAGCTCGGAAAATGCTCGGCGCCCACAATGAGCTCCTTGAGCGCAGAGAGCATTTGACAGCCGTTGCACACGCCGAGCGTGAACGTATCCGGGCGCCGGAAGAACTCGCCCAGCGCCTCGCGACCGGCGGCGCTCAGCAGAATGCTCTTGGCCCAACCCTGGCCGGCTCCCAGCACGTCGCCGTACGAGAACCCTCCACAGCCGACCAATCCCCGGAAGGCGCCCAGATCGACACGCCCCGAGAGAACGTCCGTCATGTGCACGTCCACGCTCGCAAACCCCGCCCTGTCGAAGGCCGCCGCCATCTCGACCTGGCTGTTGACGCCCTGCTCGCGGACAATGGCCACACGTGGCCGGTCGACCACGCTCCGGAAGCGAGCCACTACGGGCTCGTCCGGGTCGAACGCCAGCCGGGGCGACATGCCGGGATCGCTCGCGTCCACAATCGATTCGTACTCCTCGCGGGCGCACGCCGGGTTGTCGCGCTGTGACTGCAGGGCATGCGTCGTCTCGGACCAAGCCCGGCGCCACGCTGTTCGCGACTCGGCCAAGAACACCTGACCGCCCAACAGGAACTCGAGACGTTCTCCGGGCTTCACGCTACCCAGGACGACGACCGGCTGGCCCTCCCCGCTGGTCAGGCCGTGCACAGCCAGCACGCGCAGCACCTCGGCCGTCTGGCTCGCCCGCACCTGCACGACCGCGCCGAGCTCCTCGCTGAAGAGGGCCGCCATGGGATCGCGTCCCAGGGCGTCGAGCGAGACGGTGAAACCGGTGTTGCCGGCGAACGCCATCTCACAGAGCGTGACGAACAGCCCGCCGTCGGAGCGGTCATGGTACGCGAGCACGAGCCCACGGTCGCTCAGGGCCTGCACGGACGAGAACAGCGCACGGAGCCGTGCGGGATCGTCGACGTCCGGCGGCTCGCAGCCGAGCTCCGAGTGGACTTGGGCCAGCGCCGAGCCGCCGAGACGGTTCTTCCCGCACCCGAGATCGATGAGCACCAGCTCGGTCTCTCCCGCGTCGCTGCGAAGCTCGGGCGTCAGGCACGCACGCGCGTCGGTCACGGGCGCAAACGCGGAGACCACCAGCGATACCGGTGCGACGACACGCTTGGCTCCACCGGCCCACACCGTACGCATGGACAGCGAGTCTTTGCCGACGGGAATCGTGACACCCAGCGCCGGGCACAGCCCGAGCCCCACGGCGCGTACGGCTTCGAACAGCGCCGCATCTTCACCCGGGTGTCCGGCAGCGGCCATCCAGTTGGCGCTGAGCTTGACGTTGCCGAGCCGGGCGATGCGAGCAGAACAGATATTGGTGATCGCCTCGGCGACGGCCAGGCGCGCGGCTGCAGCCGGGTCTAGCAAGGCCACCGGCGTACGTTCGCCGAGGGCCATCGCCTCGCCCGTCACGGCGTCGTAGTCGCTCAGCGTGACGGCCGCGTCGGCCACGGGAACCTGCCAGGGACCGACCATCTGATCGCGCGACACCATACCGGTCACGCTGCGGTCACCGATGGTGATGAGGAACGTCTTGTCCGCGACAGCGGGGAACGAGAGCACGCGGCGAGCGGACTCGGCGGGGTCGAGCTGGGAAGCGTCGAAACGAAACCCCTCGCGACGAACGGAACGTACGTCGCGCGTCATGCGCGGTGGCTTGCCGAACAGGATCGCCATCGGCAGGTCGATAGGATAGTCCTGCCAATGCTCGTCGTGCAGGACGAGCCGCTGCTCTTCGGTCACCTCGCCGACCACTGCGAAGGGACAGCGTTCCCGCTCGGCGATCGCCCGGAACGTCTCGAGCGCCGGGGCGCTGACAGCGAGCACGTATCGCTCCTGCGCCTCGTTGCACCAGATTTCCATGGGCGACATGCCCGGTTCGTCGTTCGGTACGGCGCGTAGCTCGATCGTCGCGCCGCGGCCGCTGTCGTGGACGAGCTCCGGAATCGCGTTCGAGAGCCCTCCGGCGCCCACGTCGTGGATGCTCAGAATCGGGGACTTCGTGCCGAGCGCCGAGCAGCGATCGATGACCTCCTGGCAGCGCCGCTGCATTTCCGGGTTGCCTCGCTGCACCGAGGCGAAGTCGAGCTCGGCGCTGCTCGCCCCCTGAGCCATCGAGGAAGCCGCGCCTCCGCCGAGGCCGATGAGCATAGCCGGGCCGCCCAACACGACGACCCGTGAGCCCGGAGGGATCTGCTGCTTTTCGACGTGCTCGCTGCGGATGCTGCCGACCCCGCCCGCCAGCATGATCGGCTTGTGGTAGCCCCAGGCAAGCTCGCCGGTGTCGGCAGGCGCGTCCGGGTCCGGCGCGGCTCTCTGTTCGAAAGTGCGGAAGTAGCCGGCCAGATTGGGACGACCGAACTCGTTGTTGAATGCGGCCCCGCCAATGGGGCCCTCCAGCATGATGTCCAGCGGGCTCGAGATGCGGTCGGGCCTGCCGAGTTCGTCCGCCTCCCACGGCCGCGGCAGGCCCGGAAGGCGCAGATGCGACACCGAGAAGCCGGTGAGCCCGGCCTTGGGCTTGGAGCCACGGCCCGTGGCCCCCTCGTCCCGGATCTCCCCGCCGGATCCGGTGGAGGCGCCCGGGTGCGGAGAGATGGCCGTCGGGTGATTGTGGGTTTCCACCTTCATCACCAGGTGCAGGGGTCCCTCGACGCGCACGTACTGCCCCCCGAGGCCGTCGGGCACGAAGCGCGTGCCGACCGGCCCCTCGACGACCGCGGCGTTGTCGCGATAGGCGCTCAGGACACCGGTCGCGTGCCGCGCGTACGTGTTCTGGATCATCTCGAACAGGCTGTGCTCCTGCGTCTGCCCGTCGATGACGAAGCGCGCCTTGAAGATCTTGTGGCGACAGTGCTCGCTGTTCGCCTGCGCGAACATGACGAGCTCGGTATCGGTCGGATCCCGGCCGAGCTCGCGAAAGCAACCGTACAGGTAGTCGATCTCGTCTTCGGCCAGCGCCAGCCCCAGCTCGACATTGGCGCGTTCGAGCGCAGTGCGCCCCTGTGCCGAGACGGGCACGCTCGTCAATCGGGCCGGCTCCGCTCGCGCGAAGAGCACCTCGGCTGCCTCGAGCGTCGGCAGCACGGATTCGGTCATCCGATCGTAGAGCAGCGGCGCAACGTGCTCGAGAGCGACACCCGCGGCCTCTTCGGAGATCAGGCGATAGGCGACGCCGCGTTCGACGCGACGCACGCGGCCGAGCCCGCAGTTATGCGCGATGTCCGTGGCCTTGGAGGACCAGGGTGAGATGGTTCCGGGTCTCGGCACCACGAGAGCAACAGCCCCTGGTCCGTCCTCTTCGGACGCGGGCGCGCCGTACGCGAGCAGCCGGCGCAACACCGCGAGCTCCTGGTCACCGAGCGGCTCGGCCAGATCCACGAAGTGAACGAAGCGCGCCTCGATCCCGAGGATCGCAGGAGCCACGGCGCGCACGCGGGCAACGAGTTTGTCCTTGCGGAACTCGGACAGAGCAGACGAGCCTGGGATCACGAGCATGGGAAGACCTGTCGCTGGACGATACGATGCCCGAGCCCTTGTGGCGCAGTGGCGGTAGCGCGGCAAGGGCGGCGCATCGGCCCAGGAGCCGCTGCGCCGTGCACAGCCGAATCGGGCGGCGAACGCAGACTGCGCGCAGGGGAGCTCCTCGACGACAGCGCGCGGGCTGAGTTCGGGCCCGCTGCAACGCTGCTCCTGCTCAACAGGCAGAGAGGCTGACGCTCATCGGAGGCTCCATCGACTTGGGGAAGCCGCGACCGGAGACAATGTCCCCGATACCGGAAGGGATCTCGCTGCTGGAAGGCGAACCGCCCTCGGCGCGAGTCGTTCGCACACCCGTGGGACCACCTGCCTTGCTACAAAGGCTTTGCTACTGCGCGGCCCGCCCGAAGCGCACGACACTGCGCTCCCGCGGCCCACGCAGGGGTCGCTCGACAAGGCGTGTGGCTCTGCGGGCCAACGTCGAAAGCATGGCTTCAACGGGGACGTGGCTCAACGGGGCGCGCCAAGTCTGTCTCGTCCCTCAGGCGCTGCCATCCGCCGCCTGCACCAGGGAGACGTCTGCCAAGTCCTCCGACAGTGCGCCCCGGGCCGAGTAGCGCGTCGAATTCGAGCAGCTCGAAGCCTCTTGGTCAGCACAGGCCACGTGGCCGACACGAAGCCGGGGACCAACGCACTCGGCAGGCGGAACGAAGCGACCAGATTGTTCCGCCCCGATCGATTTGGTCAGACCTGTTGCGCGCGGCTCGCCGCAAGCACCATCACTCCTTCCTTTTCTGCGCCTGCCTAGAGTGCTACTGGTCACAGCGCCTTGGCAGAAGCAGATTTGAATGGTCGGACCAAGTGGACGAGCGTTAGCACGGCGGCCGGCGCCCAGGTCGTTGCGCATGTTCGGCGGGAGATAGAAGCCGGCCGCCTCGGGCCTGGGGATCGCCTTCCTCCCGAGCGCGAGCTCGCCCTGAAAATGGAGGTGAGCCGGCCGTCGCTGCGGTCGGGCCTGCGCACTTTGCAGGCGATGGGCATCATCACGTCGCGCCGCGGCGCCGGCACGTTCATCGTCGAAGGACCGCCCCAGCTCGAGAAGGCCCCCCTCGAGTTCATGGCCGCCCTGCACGGCTTCACGCTCGACCAAATGTACGAAGCCCGCCGCCTGCTGGAGGTCGACGCGACCGCGCTCGCCGCCGAACGCGCCACCGGTGAGCAGTTAGTCGACATGGCCGATGAGCTGACCGGCATGTTTGCGACGCTCGACGAGCCCCAGGCCTTCCTGCGCCACGACCTGGCCTTCCACCGCGCCGTCGCGGCTGGCTCGGGCAACCCCATCGTGGCTGCCATCGTCGGCACCCTCATCGAGATCATCTGGGAGGCCGGACGGCTCAAGATGGAGGGCGTCAGCCTCCGCGAGTCCGCCGAGACTCACCGCCGGATCTACGAGGCCATCCGTTCCCACAGCCCCGAGCGAGCCCACCGCGAGATGGCCGAGCACCTCGAACACGCCCGCTGGGAGCAGACGGAGAAAGCGACCGGCGACGAAGCCAAGCCGTCGTCACAGGGGCAGCGCGCGCGACGCGCGGTCGCGCAGGTCCCGGGGCAAGGGAGGATGGAGGACGCATCATGACACATGAAGGAATGCACAGCTTCGACCGTGCAGCCCTCCTCGCGGCCGTCCTCTCGTCGCTGATGGCGGGATGCTCGCAATCGGGAACCGACGAGGGCGCCTCCACCACGGGTGGTGCAGCGGACAGCGGGGGAACCTCCTCTGCATCCGGCGGGGTCGCTGCCTCCGGCGGGACCGTTGGCTCTGGCGGAGCCACGGCCTCCGGTGGGACCGCTGGGTCCGGTGGTGGGGTCACGGCCACCGGGGGGACCGCTGGGTCCAGCGGCGGGCCCGCCACGGGCGGCACGACGGATGCTGGCGGTGGGCCTAGCACTGGCGGTTTCGGCGCCAACGCTGGCACGACGAGCGCGGGCGCGACCACGGCCTCGGGCGGCTCCACCGGCGATGGCGGAACGACCACGGCTGGCGGCGTGACTGGCAGGGGCGGTACAGCCGGCAGGGGTGGGACGACGGGGCGGGGCGGTTCACAGGTCGGCGGCAGCAGCACGGGTGCAACGACGGGCGGCGGCGGCACGACCACCTCGGGTGGTTCGACCGGCGATGGCGGGTCCACTGGCGACGGCGGTTCGACCGGCACGGGCGGTTCGGATGTCTGCCCTTCGCTGCCCACGGCACCGGCCAGCGATGTCATCACCTTCACCACCATGGGCGGATGGTGCTGGTATCAAGACGAGCGCGCCGTCGTCGATGCAAAGGGGGGCAAACTGGTCATCGGATCCGTCATCGGATCCGGAAACGGGGTCGGCAACATCCAGGCGACGATCTACGATCTCGCCGGCAAGACGGGCACGACGGCCAGGCTCGGCAATCTCAGCGTGGACGACCACAACGCGCCCGCGCTCATGGTCAGGCCCGACGGCAAGTACGTCGCGGTGTGGGCCACCCACCGGAGCGACTGCAATACGTACTACAGCATCTACGACGGCTCGGCCTGGGCCGGGCAAAAAACCTTCGACTGGGCGAGCCAGGGCTGCCCGTGGAACAACGACAGCACCCACAAGATCACGTACTCCAATGTCTGGTACATGGACGGCAAGCTCTTCGACATCGCGCGTTCGGTCGACACCAGCCCGAACCTGCTGTCATCCAGCGACGACGGCGCGACTTGGAGCTACTTCGGGCGGCTGACGTACACGCCTCTGACGGGCTACGTGGCAGGGTACTACAAGTACTGGGGCAACAACTCGGATCGCATCGACTTCCTCGGCACCGAGGCCCACCCGCGCGACAACGACAACAACCTGTGGCACGGCTACATGCAGGGCGGGAAGATCTACAACTCGACCGGGGCCGTCGTCGACGACGCCCTCGCCGGTACACGAGACACGTCGTCCGCCAAGAACATCGACGCCTTCACCAAGGTGTTTGCCACGGGCAGCACGGTGGGCAGCGTCAAGCTCGACCACGCGTGGAACTACGACATCGTCCGCTACGCTGACGGCACGGTGGCCATCCTCGGGCAGGGTCGGGTCGTCGGCTCCTCGTCGAGCGATCCCGACAAGCGATCGTTCTACGGGCGCCTCGACGGGACCCAGTGGAAGCTCACCTACCTCGCCAAGATGGGCTCCAAGCTCTACTCGTCGGAGGAGGACTACACGGGCCTGGGCGCTCTGGATCCGGACAACCCGCACATCATCTACCTCTCGACCCCGTACGATCCGAGCACCGACGCCATGGCCTCGTCGGGCAAGCACGAGATCTGGGAGGGCGTGACCTGCGACGACGGCGCCACCTGGAAATGGGCGCCCATCACGCAAGGGTCTTCGAAGGACAACCTCCGGCCCATCGTACCCAAGTGGGACGCCGAGCACACGGCCCTGCTGTGGATGAGGGGCGACTACATCTCGGCGCAGAACTTCCCCACCGCCGTGGTCGGCGTCATCACCGGGCCGTAGCCTGTCCTGGAGACAGAACACCGGCGGCCCGGCCCCGGATCGCCCAGCGGCCGTAGAACACGAAGTGTGGCAGGCCAGGGCTGGCATGTGCCGTGGTCCCGCCTACCGACGGCGTGCTTGCCGATGGCACGGTGGCCATGCCGCCCGAGCCAAAGCGAGCAGCCACCGAGAGTCCGCGGGGATGTCGTGGATGAGGCGTTCGCAGCGGGAATGCTGGCAGTGGCGTTAGAACTGCGTGATGAATTCCCAAGTCAGGTCGATGTCCCATGACCTCGATTGACCGGGATCCGTTGGCAGGTCCGTGTGCCCTCCGTTGTGCGTGCACCACTTCACCGGGTAGTTGCTCTGGCACTCGTAGTCATAGCAGACATGGGTGCTGGAGTTGGCCTCGGGCACGTTGCCAGGCACGGTGCACTGGTTGTTCTTGACGAACCGATCTTTGGAGGCCCGTCCCGACGTGATGGGGCATGTTCCATCAGCTGAGCCATGCACTCCCATGTACGCGAGGGGCTTCCCGGTGTTGGTGGGGAAATAGATATTGTAGTCAGCCGTGGCATACACAACGACCCCGCGCAGCGTGTCCTGATGAGTCTGCGCGAGCGCGTTGGTGAACATGGCTCCGAAACTGAACCCAACGGAGAAGATACGGGACTTGTCGATGCAGAGCTCCGACTCGAACAGCTTCACCATGTCTTCGAAAAAGACATGGTCCTTGTCATCGCGACCCCGCCATGGTGAACTGTCCGTGTATCCCTGGGGCGCGACGAAGATGGTGGCGTTCTCCGTGTCGAGCGGCTTGAGTCGGTAGAACTGATCGTTGTTGGCGCATTGGTTGGCGCTCGAGCCCATGCAATGCATGCCGAAGACCAAACGGTAGGGTTTGCTCGTGTCGTAGCTGCTTGGAATGTAGACGATGTACTCTCGATCGAGGCCAGCACTCGACATCTGGTAGGTGGTGTTGTTGCCGCTCTTGAACGTCGAGAGAGCCTTGCCGCAGCCCTCGCTGGCGACGGCGGGATTTCCAAGCGGATACCCGGAACCATCGTTGGCTCCGCCGGCCCCGCCCGTGTCATTGCCGGTCGTACCGCCGGAACCGCCGGTGCCGCCGGAGCCCGTAGCGCCGCCAGAGCCCGTAGCGCCGCCTGAACCCGTGTCCCCGCCGCGACTGGTCCTGCCGCCGGCCGCGGTCCTGCCGCCGGCCGCGGTCCTGCCGCCCGCGCTGTCTCCTCCTGTCGCCGTGCCACCCGTCGCGGTCGTACCACCGGTCGCGGTCGTGCCTCCGGTGGACACGCCGCCTGTCGACTGGCCACCTGTCGCCACGCCGCCGGTTGCGAACCCGCCCGTCGCCACGCCGCCGGAGCTCACGCCTCCGGTCGTAGCGCTCGAGCCTCCCGACGCTCCCCCGGTGCCACCCACGTTCGCGCCACCGGTGGTCGCCGCCGAGCCACCGCTGGCGGGATCGGAGGTCGTCGAGCTCGAACAGGCCAGAGTCCAGACGGCAAAACCGAGTAAGCCGAGATATCGATGGATGCGGAGCGTGCCCAGGGAGTCGAGACAGGTATTCATAGTCAGACCCAGTGTAACAACGAGCCGGCTCGTGCTCGTGTTGAGAGAGTCGCGGTTCAGAAGCGGTTCACAAGGAGTTCTACCCGAGAATCCCGAGTTGCGGTAGTGACAAATCGGCTTTCCGCCGAACCCCCGATAGCCGCATCGTGAACGAATACCACGGTCACGGAAACCTGACATTTCCCCCGCCATGGCGCCCCAGGCCCCGCCCAGGCCCCGGAGGCGGCACTCCTTGTGCTTTGCCGCGGGAACCGTCCCTCGACCCGAGTCTACCGATCGGCCCCGGCATTCGGCGCATGTCGCGCCAACAGCTCACCGGTCTGGTGCGACAGATTGAGCCAGGCCCTGACCCGATCGACCGTGGCCCGCAGCACCCGAAGCTGGGCCTGACGAACTGCGTCCTCCGCCACCTGCACGTCGAGCGGCGTCGCAGCACCCAGCACGAAGCGCTGGCGCTCGTTCTGGGCCTGCTGGGTAGCGACCTCGAGCGTCTTGTTGGCTGCCTCGTAGCTGACATTGGCCTGCTCGGCCGCCAGCAGCATCTGCGACACCGAGCTCTGGAGCTGCTGAACCACGGTATCCAGATTGCCGCGCGCGATCTGGATCTGGTAGTCAGCCTGAGCGCGTGCGGCGCGGAGCCGCTGCGTGTCGAGCGTCGTCTGGTAGGTGACGCCTCCGAACACGCTCACGGCCCCGAGCCTGCCCACCTGGCCCACCGCGGGAGCCGGACGAGTGTCCAGACCATTGGCCTCCACCCAGCCCTGCACGTCGAGCGTCGGGCGGTACTGTTCACCTGCCGTGCGGCGTTGTTCCACGGCAAGACGAATCGCCTGCTCGAGCTCGCCGATGCTCGGGCTCTGCTGCAGCACCTTGCTCAGCACCTGGGCGCGAGGCGGCAGCGTCACGGCTTCGGGCGGCGTCGTATCCGTGTGCCAGTGGTAGGCCTGTTCAGGCGTTCCGACGAGACGCCCGAGCTCGAGCGCTTGCTCGGTCTCGTTGGCCTTGGCATTGAGGAGCGATTCCGTCAGCGTGGCCACCTGCGTTCGGAACTTGAGCGCGTCGGCTGGGGACATGGCGCCGCGCTCCACACGCGCATCCGCATCGCGCTGCTGTGCGGTAGCCAGGTCGAGCGCGTCTTCCTGGACTTCGATGGCGCGGCCCGCGTACCAGAGCTCCCAGTAGGCGCTCAGCACGTCGCGGACGGCCTCGCTCGTGTCTCGGCGGTAGGCCTTGCGCGCTCGCTCTTCGTTGATCTTGGCAGCGCGCCAGCCCGCCTCGTTGACCGTCGCGCCGTAGCCCTGTAGCAGGGGCTGGTTCACTGTCGCCCTGAGCGTCGCCTGATACCCCTGGCCGAGCTGATTCGTGAAGGCGGCGGATGTGCTCGCGCGCGAGGAGCTGAAGCGCTCGCCCTCGGCGCGGATCGTCGCTGTCGTCCCGCTCGGATACGTGCGGCTGATCTGGGCTCCGACGACATAGGAATCGTTGCCCGAGGTCGCGCTGGTGCCGAGCACGGGAGTCCGACGGCGCGTATAGCCGGCATCCGCTTCGAACGTGTAGGGGAACTGACCTGCCTGCAGCCGCGTGCCCTCGCGCGCCTGAGCCACCTCGAGCGCGGAGACGTTGAGCGCTGGGCTACGTGCGAGCAGCGTGCTCACCAGCCAGTCGCGCGTCACGACCCGGGCCGACCCGCTCTGGGCCAGGCCCAGAGACGGGATGGCCAGAAGCGCCAGGCCGAGGGCCAACATCGAGCAGTACCGGCCACACGCACGACGAGTCGAGCGCCTCGACGGTATGGCCGTGCCATCGTACGACGCGCACGCGGGGCGTCCCGACCGGTCAGCGAGCATTGCAGCTTGCAGTCTACTCATGACGAAGTGCCTCGATGGGATTGAGCTTCGCGGCCTTGCGCGCCGGCAGGAATCCAAACAGGATCCCGACCAGGGCGGAGAACACGAAGGCCGCGGCCACGATGCCGGGCGAGACGATGAAGGGAACCTGCATCAGGCCCGTGCCGATCTTGCTCAGCAGGAGGCCGAACCCGATCCCGAGCACTCCGCCGAGCGTGGACAGAACGATCGCTTCGACCAGGAACTGGAGCAGGACTTCCCGCGCGAGCGCACCGATCGCCAGGCGCGTTCCGATCTCCCGAGTGCGCTCGGTGACGCTCACGAGCATGATGTTCATGATGCCGATGCCGCCCACCAGGAGGCTCACGGCGGCGATCCCACCGAGCAGCCCGGTCAGCGCGGAAGTGACGCTGCTCATGGTGTCGGCGACCTCCTGAAGGTCCCGGACCGAGAAGTCCGGCTCTCCGCCCGGGGCGATACGCCGCCGCTCGTTCATGAGCGACTCGATCCGCTCTTTGACCGTCGCGATGGCGGCATGGCTCGAGACCTTGACGAAGATGCTATTCACGTTCGTGTTGCCCGAGATCCGTCGCTGTACGCAACGCAGAGGCATCACGACGACATCGTCCTGGTCCGGTCCCATGGCCGCGGCGCCCTTGGCGGCGAGCACGCCGACCACCTGACAGGAGATCCTGCCGACGCGTATGCGTTCGCCATCGGCGCTGGTCGCGCCGAAGAGCGACGTCTTCACCGTCTGACCCAGGATGCAGACGGGGGTGCCGCTCGCGACCTCCGTGTCCGAAAAGCTCCGTCCGGATTCCAGCGTGTAGCCGCGAATCGTCAGGTAGTCGTTGTCGGCACCCGTCACGGACGTGGACCAATTCTCGGCTCCGTAGACCGCGACGGCCGAAGCGTTGTTGGTCCCGGAGATGGCGTCCAGTCCGTCGACTTCGCGCCGGATCGCGAACACGTCCTGCTCATCGAAGGGGGTGGCCGCAGCCCGGAAACCGCCCCTACGGTCCGCTCCGGGCATGACCATCAGCATGTTCTGACCCATGGCGCCGATGTCGGCCTGAACCTTGGCGGTCGCCCCGTTGCCGATGGTTACCATGCCAATCACCGCGCCGACGCCGATGATGACGCCGAGCATGGTGAGAAAGGATCTCATGGCGTTGCGCCGGATCTCACGCAGTGCCATGGCGAACGTCTGCCAGATCATCGGGCCCTTTCCTCCTGGATCCTGCCATCGCGAAACAAGACGCTGCGCTGGGCGTATTCGGCGATGTCGGGCTCGTGCGTCACCATGACGATCGTGATGCGGCGCTCGGCATTGAGCTCGGTCAACAGCTCCATGATCTCCACGCTCCGCGCGGAATCCAAGTTCCCCGTCGGCTCGTCCGCCAGAATGAGCGGCGGCTCGGTGGCGAGCGCCCTGGCAATGGCCACGCGCTGCTGTTGCCCGCCGGACAGCTCGCTGCTCGTGTGCCGAGAGCGGTCGGCCAGGCCCACGAGCTCGAGCGCGGCCAGAGCCCGCTTGCGGCGCTCGGCCCGCGGGACTCTTCGATAGATCAAGGGGAGCTCCACGTTGTCGACCGCGCTGGTTCGCGCCAGAAGGTTGAACCCCTGGAACACGAATCCGATGTAATGGCGCCTGAGCAGCGCCCGCTGGTTCGCGCTGAGGCTCCCCACCTCCACACCGTAGAATTTGTACGAACCGCTGGTCGCCGAGTCGAGACAGCCGACGATGTTCATGGCCGTGGACTTGCCGCTGCCGCTGGCGCCCATGATGCTCACGAACTCACCGGGCATGATCCGGAGGTCGACACCGTCCAGAGCGCGCACCTCCGCGTCGCCGTGTCCATAGACTTTCGTGATCCCTCTGAACGCGATGATGGGCTCCGAGGGAATGCCGCGTGTCGACAAGGGAGGGGGCTGGTCAGCCATCCTTCGCGGCCGCCTCCGCGATGACCACGCGAACGCCCGGCTCGATGCCGGGACCCGAGATAGCCGTGTTGATGCCGTCCGTCGCGCCCATTTCCACCGGGACTCGCTCGAGGCTGTTCCCGCGTAGCACGAAGACCTTGGGCTTCTGGCGCTGCTGCGGCTTCGCCGTCGCGCCGCTCGACGAGCTCCTGTTCCCGCGTGGCCGTCTGGGGAACATGCTGCTCACCGAGAAGCCCTTGCTCGAGGCCGTGGCCGACGCAGCGGGCGCGCTCCTTTCCTTGGGGCTAAAACGCAGCGCGGCGTTGGGCACCAGTAGCACGCCGCTCCGGTCGTCGACCATGATGGTCGCGGTGGCGGTCATTCCGGGACGAAGCAGGCCTTCATCGTTCTTGACCGAGAGCCGCGTCTCGTAGGTGACCACGTTCTGGGTGGTCGTCGGCATGTTCTTGACCAGGACCACGGTCGACTCGAACGTTCGGTTCGGATACGCGTCCACGGTGAACGTCGCGCGTTGTCCTGATTTCACCTGTCCTACGTCGGCCTCGTCCACCTTGACCGCCAGAAGCATTTCCGAAAGATCCGCGGCCAGCGTGAACAGCACCGGCGTCTGAAGGCCCGAGGTGACCGTCTGCCCCGGCTCCACACTGCGTTCGAGCACCACTCCATCGATGGGAGAACGGATGATGGTCTTCGACAGGCTCGTGTTGGCTGCCTTCAGCGACGCAGCCGCCGAGGTGAGCTGGGCTGCCGAGCTCTTGACCGAGGCATTGGCGCGCGCCAGCGTGGCCTCGGCCGCTTCGAGCTCTTGTGTGCTCGCCAGCCCGGCGTCCTGCATCGACCGCAGGCGCGCTGCCTTGAGCTCGGACTCGTTGGCCGTCGCGATGGCGGTGAGCTTCGACGCGTTGGCCGCCGCCAGCTGGGCCGCGGCTTCGTCACGCTTGGCGCGGTACTGCTCCGGGTCGATTTCCGCAAGGACCTCGCCTTCCTTCACTTTGTCGTTGATGTCGACCAGAACCTTGACCACGCGCCCGCTGATCTCGGCACCGACTTGCACCGAGTCCAGGGCGCTGAGCGTGCCGGTGGCCGTGACCGTCACGTGCAGGTCGCCGCGCCGGACCTCGGCTGTGTCGTAGCGAGGGCCTTCAGCGGGTGGCTTCTTCGTCGCGAAGAAGACGCCGCCCGCGATCAGGCCCGAGATGACCAGTCCCCAGATGATTCGAAACACGGTCCTGCGGCGCTTGTGCACGGCCCCGAGCTCGAGAGCGTTTTCCAGTTCACTGCTGCGCTGTGCGGGAGCGGCTTTCGCCGTAGATTCGGCCATATGTGGACTACCGTTGGCTCTGACGAGACACGTGAGGCCGACCCTACGCGATCTGTTTGCGAAAATCGAGCCATCCTTCTGTTCGGCCAAACACATCATAACGCCACACGTGGCGAGGCGGAGCTGAGTTGGAGCGTTGGTCGTGGCGGGGTGGATCGGGGGTACGGAGGGGGAGAAGTCAGCAAACCGGACGCGGCGCCTGGCCCCTGCGTCGCTCGCCGTAGACCGCTGGCCCGAGCCGGTGCCGAGGTGGCGCACTGGTACCGCGGATGGTACCATCCTCGAGATGCCGCCCAAGGTGCGCGAGCTCGAAACCCGGCTTCGGCGGGCCGGTTTCGTGCGTGAGGCAGCCAGAGGATCGCACCGCAAGTGGACCCATCCGACCGGCAGATTCGTGGTGATGAGTGGCCAAGAGGGTGACGATGCCAAACGATACCAAACGGAACAAGTCGACGAAGCGATCGCATCCGTCCAAGGCCGGACCAAAGCCTGAAGACTACCAAGTCGTGCTGCGCTGGTCGGCAGACGACCAATGCTATGTCGCAACGCTGCCCGCCTGGCAGAATGCGCAAACGCATGGCGCAACGCTCGAGCAGGCCGCCCAGAACGCACGGGAAGTGCTCACCCTGCTCATCGGGAGCGCACGCCGGCGCCACGAGGCGCTTCCGCCGGCCGAGCGGGCTTTCTCGGGTAACTTGCGCCTGCGTTTGCCTGCTTCGCTCCACGGTCGCCTCGTTCGCGAGGCCGAGCGCGAAGGGGTCAGTCTGAATCAGTGGATCGTGACCAAGCTGGCGTCGTAGGCTGGTGGGTTCGGGCGCACTACTCCTTTCCCTTGTCCTCCCCCGCCCCCTGCTCTGACTTGGCCGCGTCCTCGATCCTCGGCTCGCAGCAATCGCCGTCGGAGGTCATGAAGCAGGCGAGCGTTATCCTTTCGCCCGCCTTGATCTCGAAGCCACCGCCGCCGCTGCCGCATTCGTCGTTCGAGTACGTGACGATCCCGAAAGGAATGCGGAAGTTGGTGGTCCGGCCGCCGGCCGCGACGAAGATGCCGTCGATGGGAACGCCGTCCACCGTGAAGTGGAAGGTGAGCTCCGGGCCGTGGGCCTCCGGGTCCGATTTCACGTCGATGTACGAGTACTTCTTGGAGGTGCGCCTCGGCCGCTGATCGGAGGACACGTTGGGCTCGACCTCGGACCAGCTGCTCGGACCACCGGGTTCCTCCGTCTGCTCTTCAACCTGGGGCTCCTCGGGCTCGGCCTCGACCTCGAACTCGTCTGCCGGCGTCTTCGGCTCGCTCGACGCCGAGCCCGAAGCACACCCGAGAACCACCGTCGTCAGAGTGAGTGCCGCGCGCCGTACCAACATGACCATCTCCTCGCTGTTGCGTGTCCCTGTTTGCCGCTGCCAGAGCCCGCCGGATCCTAGCCGTTTTCCGACCGGACCGGCACCGGGATTGCTTCCGCACGCAACTCGCCCGGGGCTCTGCACGATGATCCCGTCGGCGCTCGAACCCCCGTCCGGCGCATCGAAACGCGATGGTTGCGCATCACGGAACAGCCCCCCAGAGAATCCTGTCCGCTCCCCGCGCACGAGCCGCCTTTGTTGCGGTTTGGGCATCGCTCGGCTGCTCGGATCCTCACGTGTGGCGGTCCGGACCGAGCGACGCGGCAGCGGGGGCAGCCGTTGCCGACCATCCCGTCCCGCGCCAGTCAGACCGGACGGATGGTGGGCTCACCGTGGCCGATGCGGCCGACGACTCGCCGGCGTCTGGCGTCGCCCAGGCTCCAGCCGATGCCGCAGGCGCTCGGTGCGTGCCCGGTCCGATGCACATCCACGACATCCAGGGGCGCGCACATGGCTCACCGTGCGTGGGTCTGCGCGTCGGTCCGGTCGAGGGCATCGTCACTGCAGTGACCGAAATGGGCTTCATCATGCAGGACCCTGACCCGGACGACGACCCGGCCACCTCCGAGGGGCTCGAGGTCATGGCGGCCGCTCCGCTCATGCTGAGCGCAGGCGATGGCGTGGCGGTGAGCGGGACCGTGGACGAAGTCGGGCAGACGCCGAACCTCACGGTAACGGAGCTCATAGACGCGAGGGTCACGCTGAAGGCGACCGGGCGTGCCCTGCCGGACCCGGTGGTGCTCGGCGACCGCGGTCGGCGGCCGCCCACAGAGGTCATCGCGCCAGCCGTTGACGAGCAGGACTTGGATCCACCCGCCCATGGCCTCGACTTCTACGAATCGCTCGAGGGTATGCGCGTGGCGGTCGAGGGAGCCATCGCGTCGAGCGGAACCGCTGCTTCAGGCGAGGTCGTCGTGCTGCCCGACCAAGGCGGTTGGGCAACGCATCGCACCGAGCGCGGTGGAGTCTACGTGACCCCGGAGGACTTCAACCCTGAGCGCGTCATCGTCGACGATGCTCTGGTCACAGGGGCCCCGCTCGTCGCGACCGGGGATCGGTTCGACGGCCCGATCGTGGGCGTCATGGGATACGCCAACGGCAACTACCGCCTGTGCAACACCGAGCGTCTGCCCGGCGTTGTGCACGCCGAGCCAAGCTCGGAGTCAACGGAGCTCACCGGCTCCGCGGATGAGCTCGTCATCGCAACGCTCAACGTCGACAATCTCGCTCGAGCCGAACGGAATCGATTGGCCGCGTTCGCCACGCTCGTCACTGTGGACCTCGGCGGCCCGGACCTGGTGGTGCTCGAAGAAGTGCAGGACGACAACGGCACCGATCCGGGTGTGCTCACCGCAGACGCCAACTACGCTGCGCTCAGCGCTGCCATCGCAAGCGCTGGCGGCCCTGTCTACGATTGGCGCGATCTGCCCCCCACGCGGGAGAACGCCGACGGCGGCGTGGCCGGTGGCAATATCCGGGTTGGCTTCTTGTTCGACCCGGACCGTCTCGAGCTGGTCGACCGAGACAGCTCGGAGGCCGAACTCGGCGCTGCCGTGCGGGAGACCGAGTCAGGCCCGGAGCTTCACCCGAATCCCGCGCGGCTCGCGCCCTCGGATCCTGCCTGGAACGCGAGCCGCAAGCCGCTGGTTGGCGAATTCGTCTTTCAGGGCAACAAGCTCCTGGTCGTGGGTTGTCACTTCCGCTCCAGGCTGGAAGACGATCCCCTGTTCGGCGCCACACAGCCGCCGCTCACACCGAGCGCCGAGCAGCGGCAGGCTCAAGCGCAGCTCGTCGCGCATTTCGTGAATCGGTGGCTGGCCGCCGATCCCGAGGCGGCCGTCGTGGTCGCTGGTGATCTCAATGACTTCGACTTCAGCACGACGCTCGAACTACTGCGGGACGCCTCCTTGACCGAGCTCGCCGACCTCCTGCCGCCCGGCGACCGCTACAGCTATGTCTACCAAGGCAATGCGCAGTTGCTCGATCATGTGCTCGTCGGCCCCTCGCTCGTGGACGGCGCCTCGACAGACATCGTACATGGGTTCGCGGACGCGCCAGCGCAGACGAGGGCGTCGGATCACGATCCGCTCGTTGTGCGTATCGACGTCGGGCAGTGAGACTGGCTCGGCAGACACGTCGGAACCGGCCAGCGCATGCGGCCAAGCGGCCAAGCTCCTGGTCCGCGGGCAACGGGAGGTCGCGCCGCACGGCCTCCTTGTCTCTTGCCCAGCCGCACCGCCTGTGGTTGCACCGATCCGCTGCCATGAAACGAGGCCTCGGTGTTGTTCTCTGGGCATTGGTCGCTCTGGCGGGGGGCGCCAGCTACGGTGTGGTCAGCACCTACCGCGGCGAACGACTGAACGCCGCGTGGATCCTGGCCGCAGCCGCCTGCACCTTCGCGATCGGCTACCGCTTCTATTCGAAATGGATCGCCGCCAAGGTGATGGTCCTCGACGACCGGCGCGCGACGCCGTGTGAGGTACACGAGGACGGACGCGACTTCGTCAAGACCAACCGCTGGATCGTCTTCGGTCACCATTTTGCCGCGATCAGCGGCCCAGGACCGCTCGTGGGGCCCGTGCTGGCCGCTCAGTTCGGCTATCTGCCGGGCACGCTCTGGCTCTTGATTGGGGTGGTGCTCGGCGGCGCGGTCCAGGACTTCATGATCCTGTTCGCCTCCATACGCCGAGACGGCAAGTCGCTCGGTGAAATGGTCAAGGACGAGGTGGGCACGGCCGCAGGCATCCTGTCGCTGATCGCGATCGTGTCGATCATGGTGATCCTGATCGCCGTGCTCGGGTTGGTCGTGGTCAAGGCCCTGGCGCACAGTCCCTGGGGCACGTTCACGATCGGGGCCACGCTGCCCATTGCCGTGTTCATGGGCATCTATCTCAGGTTCCTGCGTCCGGGTCGCGTGCTCGAGGTGACCGCCATCGGCGTGGGGCTGCTGCTCTTGGCGGTGTGGGGCGGCAAGTACTTCCACGAAGTGCCGGCACTCTCGCGCGTTCTGACGCTCGATGCCCCGACTCTAGCGTGGACTATCATCGCCTACGGCCTGGCTGCCTCGATCCTACCCGTGTGGCTGTTGCTCGCTCCGCGCGACTACCTGTCCACGTTCATGAAGCTCGGTACCATCGGGGCCCTGGCGCTCGGCATTCTGTTCGTGCTGCCACCCCTGGTCATGCCGCCGCTCACGCGCTTCATCGACGGCACCGGTCCGATCTTTGCCGGCGATGTCTTCCCCTTCTGCTTCATCACGATCGCGTGCGGTGCGATCAGCGGCTTCCATTCGCTCATCGCCTCTGGCACCACGCCCAAGCTCATCAGCCGGGAATCGTACGCTCGCTCGATCGGATACGGGGCCATGCTCATGGAATCGGCGGTCGCCATCATGGCGCTCATCGCAGCCTGCACGCTCGAGCCCGGCGTCTACTTCGCGATGAACAGCCCAGCGGCCCTGATCGGCGCAACGCCCGACGCCGCAGTGAGCACGATCACCGGGTGGGGCTTCCCGGTGACGACCGACACGATGAACGCACTGGCTCGCGACCTGGGCGAGAACACCATGTTCGGACGCGCCGGTGGAGCGCCCACTCTGGCCGTCGGCATGGCGCACGTGTTCTCGCAGGTCCTTGGCGGGCGTGGCCTCATGGCGCTCTGGTACCACTTTGCCATCATGTTCGAGGCGCTGTTCATCCTGACCACGGTGGACGCAGGAACGCGAGTGGGCCGTTTCCTGATCCAGGCGTTCATGGGTCAGCTCTACCGACCGCTCGGCGACACCAGGTCCTGGGGCGCCAACGTGCTCGCGAGCGGCCTTCTGGTCGCTGGCTGGGGTTACTTCCTGTATCAGGGCGTGGTCGATCCGCTCGGCGGCATCAACAGCCTCTGGCCGCTGTTCGGCATCGCCAACCAGCTGCTCAGTGTCATAGCCCTCTGTCTGGCCACGACCGTCGTCATCAAGATGGGCAAAGCCCGCTACCTGTGGGTCACGCTCGTGCCCACGGCCTGGGTCGGCACGGTCACCTTCACCGCCGCCATCGCCAAGATCTCGAGCGCCGATCCGCAGATCGGTTTCCTTGCGCAGGCCTCGGCCTTGAGCGAAGGCCTGGCCAAAGGGGCGTTCCCTCCAGACAAGATCGCCGAAATGCAGCGCACGGTCCTGAACCTGCGCATCGACGCGGCCGTGGCCGGACTGTTCCTGCTGCTCGTGGGCTCGGTCCTGCTCACTTCGGCCTGGCGCTGGGCGACCATGCTGCTCGGAAAATCCCCGCTCGACCTCAAGGAGACGGCGCCGGTCTGGCTTCCGGCGAGCGAGCTCGTCGAGGTCAAAGGTCATGGCCTTCTGCGCTGGATGGGCGGCGCGGCGGTGCTCGGTCTCGGGCTGGTGCGTCATCTGGCGGGGCAGAGTACGGCCGATGACGCGCGCGTCGAGGCGGGGCTCTGCGCGGCGACGCACGACGGGCATTCGCATGCTGACCCGGGTGCCGCCTGGGCTCTACGCGAGGAGCATCGGCACAATCAGCCGAAGTGCTGCTGAGCGAAGAGCCGGCGAAGGCGGGTCCACGCGGCTTCGTGCAGGAGCTGGTTGGATGCCCCAGCGAGCCGCGGCGCGGTGTGGTCTGCCGATGGGCCGGTCCGCGCAACCACTGGCGCGAGACGGCTGGATTCCCGAGACTTCTGCGCCAGCCCACCTCGAGAAGTATCCGAGCAACCTGGCCGCTCCAGCCTGGGGCGGTAGAGGAGCGTTGGTCCGATGGCCGAAGAGAAGCTGCTCATGGATCTTGGTCTGCCACTGGGTGCGCTGTTGGGCGCCAGCGCGGGTTTCGTCCTGGAGATGGCAACGCGCCTGGCACTGCGAGCGGCGGCGCCCCGGCGCGGCCGCCGCGGAGGCTCGGAGCTTCCAGCTCGAGCGTTTGCGCACGGCCGGGTGCGGATGCTCGTGGTATTGGCTGTCGCCACGCTTCTCGGCGCTGTCGCCGGGCATTCCCTGAGCACGCGTCTCGGTGTTGCGGGCCTGTCCTGCCAAAGGAGCGCAGGCTGCGTCGAACGGGGGCTCTGTTCCTCGTACATCGCATGGTCCTGGCAGGCGCCCGGTTACACGTTCGGCTGCAAGGCAGCCACCTCGGCGCAATGCAGGGCCTCGAAACGGTGTCGCAGCGACGCAGAATGCACGCTCGAGCAGGGACGATGCGCGGCCCGAAATCCCGGCGACTGTCCTGCTCAGGGCTGCCGAGAACGAGGCGCCTGCGGCATCCGAGAGGGCCATTGCGCGGCGACCAGCAACGCGCACTGCGAGCAATCAGCACGGTGCCAGTCACACGGAGAATGCGGGTTGCGGGATGGAGCGTGTGTGGCGACCCGAGACGGCTGCCAGCGCCTGCAGAACTGCACCGAGTACGGCTGGTGCGAACCCAGCGCCCAGGGATGCGTGGCAACGGCACAGAGCTGCAAGAACTCTAGAGTCTGTCGAGAGCGAGGCCATTGCAGCCTGGTGGGTGGCGAGTGCAAGAGCGCCAGCGATGCTGATTGCGCGGCTTCGGAGCTCTGCCTCAACCTGGGCCGTTGCCGTCACGGTCCCAAAGGATGTGAAGCTCGTGCCGATGCCGACTGCCGCAACTCGCGTGCGTGCACAACGGGAGGCGCCTGCTTCGCGGCGCTGGGAAGCTGCAGCCTGGTTCCGAGGAAGTGTCTCGATGCGGTGGTGAGCCAACGTTTCGACGAGGGTGGCGCATTCGAGCAGGTCGTTCGGATCCAGGTGGATCGGCGTCCGGACGAGGACTTCGCGGAGAACTGGCCCCAGCTCAATGACTGTCGGGAGCTTGCGGCGGCCTCCTGCCAGAAGTCGGTCAATTGTCGACGCTTCGGGCGTTGTGGTTTTCAGTACCAAAACGAGCATGCGGGCACGTGCTTCCCCACCGAATCTCGGCATTGTGAAGCGTCGGTTCTGTGCCAGCGTGATGGCAAGTGCTCGCTCGGGTCGCTCGGTTGTGAACACGAAGAGCCCCTCACCGACGCGGGATCCCCGAGCAACGGTTGAGCCGGGGCAGTACGTCCACCCCGAACTGGAGCGGGCAACGACGCAGACCCGCACGTGGGCCTGCGGTTCCTGGCGTGATCCCACCTCCTGCGGCTCGCACAACGGCGCACATGCGCTATGCTCAGGGATGCTTTGCCGTTCTGCGTCTGCGCTTGTCGCCGTGTGGCTCTGTCTGTGGGCTGTGCCCGGCTGCTCCGGGAAGGGAGACCCGGAGCCGTCGGGGAGTGGAGGCACGTCCGATCCCTCGACGCCGAGCGCGGGGACGACGGGCTCGGATCCGTCGAAACCGAGTGGAGGAAAGACCCACTCGGACTCGTCCAAGCCCAGCGCCGGTGCGGCTGGGTCCGGTTCGCACAGCACGGCCGAAGGCGGCTCCGGTTCGGTTGCGCCGGCCTCGACCGGAGGAGCCGCAGCGGGTGGCTCCGTTTCGGGAGCAACGGGCGGCTCAGGCACGACGTCGCCCGGGGGCTCGTCCGGCTTCTTGCATGTGGTCGATAGCACGCTCGTCGACGACCGAGGCAAGGTCGTGAGGCTGACCGGGGTCAACTGGTTCGGACTGGAGACCGGCAACCTCTCGCCCCACGGGCTCTGGGCGCGCGACTATCGCAGCATGCTGCGACAGATCGCCGATCTGGGTTTCAACAGCGTTCGCATTCCTTGGTGCAACATGATGCTTCGCGACGGGGTCGAGCCGAAGTCGGTCAACGACTACGGCGCCGACCCGTACGACGGCACGGATCCGATGAACGCGCCGCTCGTCGGCAAGACGCCGCTCGGAATCATGGACGCCCTCATCGAAGTGGCGGGCGACGTGGGCTTGAAGGTCATCCTCGACAACCACTCCCGAAGGCCCGACGGCTACATGGAGGAGAAGGTCTGGTACACGGACGACGTCTCCGAAGAGCAATGGATCGAGGACTGGCGCTTTCTCGCGAGGCGCTACCTCGGCAACACCACGGTCATCGCGTTCGACCTGAACAACGAGCCTCACGGAGAGGCGACCTGGGCCGCCGGTACGGCCGCCACGGACTGGGACCGAGCGGCAGAGCGGTGCGGTAATGCCATTCAGGAGGTCAACTCCGACGTGCTCATCATCGTGGAGGGCGTGGAGAAGATCGGCGGCGACACCTACTGGTGGGGTGGCAACCTGAGCGCAGCGCGTGAGAGCCCCATCGAGCTCGAGCACCCAGACAAGCTGGTCTATTCGGCGCACGAGTACGGACCGGAGGTCTTCCAGCAGCCCTGGTTCGAGAGCGCCTCGTTTCCGTCCAATCTGGCGGCGATCTGGGACAGCCACTATGGCTATCTGATGAACGAAGGCCTGGGCCACGTGTTCATCGGCGAGTTCGGGATCAAGGATCCGGAGGCCTTCGGCGGCAGGTCCCGGATCTGGTTCGACACGCTCCTCGAGTACATCGGTCCGGCGTACTCTTGGACCTTCTGGTGCTTCAATCCGAACTCGGGAGATACCGAAGGGATCCTGGAATACGATTGGCTCACTCCGAAGCAGTGGAAGATCGACGCCCTCCAGCCGTACATGGCGCCCCGGATCGAGTAGCCGTTTTCGGCCCGCTGGCCCGCGCCGTGGGATCTCGTCCTGTCGAGCGGCCACCACGTTGTCTTCGCACAGGAGCCGGGGCAATGGGTGCGCATCACCTGCCGCCCCTCCTCCACGCGCGGCCGCCCATCACGCGTGCGGCGCCTGCGTTCCGTTGTATCGTGTCGGGATGTTACCGCGTTCCTGGCTCACGTTCGGGGTGATTTGGCTCAGCTTGACGGCGTGCGAACGGCACAGGGCGGAGCCGCGCGCCATGTCGTCTGCATCGCCAGCGGCCGCCTCCCCTACCGCGCCGACCTCGCTTCCGGTCGGGACCTCCCCTGCCCCGACCGCCGTGCCATCTTCGACGCCCACTTCCGCTGCAACGCCCGTCGCTCCGGACCTGGTCCACTGCAAGGCCATGGGCAAGCGCGGGCTCGTGTCGATCGGCGTGCTGCGCGAAGAGCTCGTCGACCTGGTCACCGAGGCGGACAGTGTGGTTGCGTTCAGCTTCCATCGAGGTCTCGCGCGCGCGTCGGTTACGCGCTTCCGCCGTGACGGCGCGGCTCCGGTGGTCATCGGTCGCCACACGGGCCTGGGCGAGCCCAAGAGCCCGCAGCTAGCGGCGGACGCTGCCTACTTCGTGCGCAACCGCAACCTCTATCGGATGCCACGCTCGGGTGATGCCACGACGCAACTGGCGCCGAGGTTCTCGAACACGATCGCCGTTCAGGGTGGTTTCGTCTACGGAGTCAGCTGCGAACCGAAGCGGCCCATCGACCACTTGATCCGTATCGGTACGCAGGGCGGCGCCGTGGAGACACTCGTCGATTTCGATCGCAGTGCCTCGCCGGCGACGGACCAAGGCACGAGCGCTTGCGACTACCGCGCGCTCATCGTCGACGACGGCGCGGCGTACGTAGCGCACTGGAATGGCCGACGCTTGCTCAGGATTTCACTCGGGGACCGGACGATCCTCGACCTTGCCCCGAAAAAGGAGTTCGCCGATCACCTACACCTCTTGGGAGCCGACGTGGTGTTTCAAGCCGGGGGCGGCGTCTATCGGGTGTCGAAGACCACGCCCAATCCCAAGCGGATCACGGAGCTCGGCAAATCGCCGTTCTCCTACTACGCGCCGACCGCAGAGGCTCTCTACATTCACGATGCGGTCCCCTATGCGCCCGAGGAGTGGACCTACGAGCTGCCGTGGTCGACCGGCACAGCAAAAAAGATCGAGTACTTCAAGGCGCTCAAGCCCGACGAAACACCCCCGGACGTGGGGATCCGCGGTCTTGCCGTCGACGACGAGTGCCTCTACGTTGCGCGCCAACTCGAGAAGTACACGGCCCTGTACGCACGCGGCCGGAAGTGAGTGGACGGTCACGGTCACCACGCCGATGCGCCCGCTCAGAGGGCTCACTCCGGTTCGCTTGAGTGCGCCCCCAGACCCGACTGGTGCTCGCGAATACTCGGTACTTCCAGGGGAGCTGGGCACACGTATTCGAACCGGGCGCGAGTCATGCGGGGGTGTTGCATCGACTGGACGGCCGCGCTCAGAACGTGAAGTTCATGCGACAAGTCGGCACCTATCGTTGCGGTGGGGACAGGACGCGGAGCTCTTGGAGCTGCCGAATTGGGTGGCAAGCTGGCCCCGGGGTCAAGGCGCGCTATGCTGGCCGCCGCAGCACCCGAAGGCACGGACATGAAGCGACGAGGGGCAGCCCTGCTAGCTCTGACCATGGGATGGGCGGCATGCGCCAGCGAGAAGGACGGCGGCGTCGCGGGTCCTGGAAGCGGTGGGACGGCGTCCCATGGCGTAGCTACTGGCGGTAGAGGTGGCGCGTCGCAGAGCGGAGGTAGTACGGCAACTGGGACCGCGCCGACGGGCGGCAGTGGCCGCGCCTCGTCCGCAGGTGGCGCGAGCGTCGGGCTGGGTGGCACCTCGAGCGGAGCCGTCGGGCCGAGCGGAGGGGCAGGGGCCGCTTCGACTCCCTCGAGTGCCGGCGGCAGCACGGGAGGTGTGTCGCCGAGTGGAGGCGGCGTTGCGGACGCGAGCGGCGCCAGCGGGGACGGACAGGGCGGTGTCGGACCATCGAGCGGAAGTGGGGTTCCGTCGACCGGCGGCGGCTCTTCGGGTTCTCCGGGTGGCACCGCTGGCACGGGCGGCGTGTCGAACCAAGGCGGTCGGGGCGTCGCGGGCAGCGCAGATGGCGTCCCGAGCAGCGGCGGACGCGGCGCTCGGCCGGAGGGTGGCAACAGCGGAGATCCGGAAGGCACGCAGGGCGGAAGCTCAGGCAGCGCACAGGGCGGAGGCTCAGGCAGCGCACAGGGCGGAAGCTCAGGCAGCGCACGGGCGGGCGCTGCCGGCGAGGCTCCGCGTGGACTCTCCTGGCCCATTGACTGCGTGCCGGAAGACACCTGCGTCGGACTGGGAGCGCCAGACATCGATGGCGATGGCCTAGCCTACGACTGCAGCTCGGCTCCCTACGCCGGGCACCAGGGCACGGACATCGTGATCCGTTGGGAGCAGATGGACGCGGGCGTCGCAGTGCGCGCTGCAGCGGACGGCGAGGTGTTCTTCGCGACGGACGGAAAATACGATCGCTGCCCGAACGCGACAGAGCCGGATTGCCAACAGCCTGCGCCTGGCCAGGATGTGCCCGGAGACCGCAGCGGGACCCACGTCTGTACCGAGTACGGTCCCTACTGCGGCACCGGGACCGGCTCTTGCTTCTGGTGTTTCGCTGGGGGAAACGTCATCGTCATCCTGCACCAAGGCGTTTCTGGCGTATTCGCCACACGCTATGATCACCTCAGGAAGGGCTCGGTTCTGGTGAGCCCGGGGGATCGCGTCGTGCGCGGTCAAGTGATTGCCGAGGTCGGAAGTGCGGGCGCATCCACCGAGCCGCATCTGCACTTCGAGGTCTGGGGGACGGGTTACTACGAGCTCGCGGATCCGTGGGCGGGCCCCTGTGGGCCCAATCTGGGCCCGAGCCTGTGGGCGAACGAGCCACCGTGGGAGTAGCCGAGCGGCTGTACCGCTCCGGGTCCCTACCGGTCCCGAGCCGCGCTGGGCCCCGTTGGGCCCTTTGACGTGCCACGCGCGAAGAGGAGACAATGTACGCTCGATGGAGGGTACCGTGAACCGAGCATCGCTTCTTGCCCGAAGCATCGTCGCCATTCTCTTGCTGATCGGCTTCTACGTTCTCGCGCTGGGCATCGCGGCCGGGCTGCTCTGGACCGTCTACGCGCAGGTCGTCATCGCCGAGCGGGTCTTCGTCAAGCTCGCTCTGATATGTGTGGTTCTGGCCGGAGTCATCCTGTGGTCGGTACTTCCGCGCCTGGATCGCTTCGAGCCGCCGGGCCCCCAGCTCACCGAGCACGCACATCCGCAGCTCTTCGCGCTGATTCGTGACGTTGCCGACAAGACGGGGCAGGCGATGCCTCGCGAGGTGTACCTGGTCGCCGACGTGAACGCCTTCGTCGCACAGCGGGGCGGGATCATGGGCCTGTTCAGCCGCCGCGTGATGGGGCTTGGTCTGCCGCTGCTGGCGCTCCTCTCGGTGTCGGAGCTGCGCGCCGTCCTCGCCCATGAGTTCGGCCATTTCCATGGCGGCGACACCATGCTCGGCCCCTGGATATACAAGACCCGGAGCGCCATGGCTCGCACCATCATCGCGCTGGCCGAACGTGGCAGCTCGATCGTTCGAAAACCATTCGAATGGTACGGCAACTTCTTCCTCGGCATCACCCACTCCATCTCGCGTGCCCAGGAGCTCTCGGCCGACGCACTGGCCGCCAGAGTCGCCGGTGGTCGACACCTGGTGAGCGGGCTCAAGGCGACACACGCGCCTCACAGAGGCGGGCGTTCACGACATCCCGCTGGCCGGTACCGGCAAGGACGAAATCGGACGCGCAAGGCAGCACATCTCCGCATCGAAGTGACCTCCCGTGTGCGTGGAGCCCAGCTGTGAGTCACGACATCCTGGACTTGGCTTCGCGATGTTTCCGCCGAGACCTCCGGTGCGCTCCAGGATGGCCAGAGGCGGTCGTTCGTGCTGCGCCATGGTGCCACTCCTTCGGCTCGGCCAGTCCTGTGGGAAGAACAGGAGGGCGATTCGATCGACCTCAAGCTGGCGACTCTCGGCGGGCAAAGGCACGCGCGGGGACCTGTCGTGGGCGCTCTACACGGTTGTGGCGCCCAGTACGTGGAACCGCTGAGCTGCCAGTTCGAGAAGGGCTAGCGCCCGCGCGGTCTGTCTCACCCCAACGGCGGGAGAAGCCAAGCCGGCCCTCGCCAGCGGGCCCGGACCCCAGGTTCGGGCCCGCCAGACTCGCGGCGGCACGCGACGCCGGCCGCCGCGGGACCGAGACCACCTCCCCGACGCCGGCTCCTCGGTTTTTCCGATGCAGTGCCCTGGTCGCCACGCGATGGACCAACCCAATCCGTCGGCGAACTGGCGTGACGACTGGAGCCGCTGTTCCGGCGACAGAGGCCCCAATACCACTTGTCTTTCGCGTTCCGGCATGACAGCGTCCGAGCATCGCATCATGCTCCGCCGCTATGTAACCTGGCTCGTTTCCTGGCCGAAGATGGTGATATTCCTCGTCTCGGTCATCACGCTCGTGCTCGGCTTCAACGTCAGCCGGCTCAAGGTCCTACTCGACGTGGACAACCAGATCCCGCCGGGCCATCCCTTCGTAGCCATCGGCAAACGCGTGGAGAGGCTGTTCGGTGGCAAGTACATGACGGTCATCGGCGTCTACCCGGCCCACGGCACCGTCTACACGCCGAAGATCCTGGGCAAGGTGAAACGCATCACCGAGGCGGTCGAGGCTCTGCCCGGGGTCAAGAAGGGCACCGTGCTGTCGCTGATGTCGAGCCGGGTGAAGGACTTCCACAGCACCGAAGAGGCGCTCGAGATCTCACCGTTGGCGCCGAAGATCCCCGAGACGGACGCAGAGATGGCCAAGTTCCGCGAGCGGGTGAAGGCCAACGCGCTCTTGACCAGTCTCATGGTCAGCAAGGACGGGCGCGCGACCGCGGTGTTCGTGGATTTCGACGACTTCGAGAAAGCCGGCGGCAGCAAGCATCTCTTCCTCAAGCTCGATGCCATCGCGGCTGCCGAGCGTGAGCCCGGCTTGGAGATACTGCCGGCGGGTACGTGCAGCATTCTCTACTGGCTGCTCGTTTACATGCGCCGCCTGTCGTTCCTCTTCGTGCTCGCGCTGTCCACGATCTCCTACTTGCTGTACCGGGCGTTCCGGACCGGGCAGGGCATGATCGTGCCGCTCATGACCGCTCTCTTGTGCGTGGTGTGGTCCTTGGGGCTGATGGGGCTCATTGGCGCGCCGATGGACCCATGGAACATGATGACCCCCATTCTGCTGTTGGCCGTGGGGGCCGGACACTCGGTGCAGATCCTCAAGCGCTACTACGAGGAATACAATCGCGTCCGGCAGGCACAGCCCGAGCTGTCGCCGGTCGAGCACAATCGCCTGGCGGTCATCGAGGCCACGGTCAAGGTCGGCATCGTCATGATCGCCGCGGGCACCATCGCGGCGCTCAGCTTTGCGTCACTGGCCGTCTTCGGCCTGCCATCGATCCGAAGCTTCGGTCTGTGCGCTGCGTTCGGCATTGGCGCCGCACTCGTCATCGAGTTGACGTTCATACCGGCGATGCGCGTGTTGTTGTCGCCACCGTCGGCCGAGCAAGCTGCCAAAGAGAAGCGGCGGGAGTTCTTCGACCCCCTCCTGGACAAATGCGCCGAGCTCGTCCGCAACCGCCGCGACAAGCCCTTGATCTGGGTGTTCGTGGCTCTCATCGCCGTCGCCGCGTTCGGCGCGAGCCGCGTCGAAGTGAACAGCAGCCTCGGCGCGCAGTTCTTCGAGAGCAACGCGCCCGTTCACGGTTTCCGCATGGCCGACGCCCGGCTGACCGGGACGCGAGTGATCCAGGTGCTGATCGAGGGCAAGGAGCCGAATGCGATCAAGAACCCCAAGGTTCTGCAGAGCATGGAGGCGCTGAGCCACTTCATCGCCAAGCAGCCTCTGCCCATCGGCAAAGTCCAGTCGCTCGTCGACGTTCTCAAGCTGCTCAACAGCACGCTGGAAAACACACCGACCGGAAAGCTGCCCGACACACCCGCGGGCGTCGCGCAGTATCTGTTCCTCTACTCGATGGGCGGCAACGAAGAGGACCTGAGCCGCCTGGTCGATTCGGACTTCAAGAACGCGGTCATCACCATCTTTTTGAAGACCGACAACTTCGCGGCCATGAAGGCCCTGACGGTCGCGGTGACCGCCGAATCCAAGAAGCTGTTCGCGGACCTACCGGTCACTGCAAGCGTCGGTGGCGGCGTAACCAACGCCATTGCGCTCAACGAGACGATGGTCCGTGGCAAGACCATCAATCTCGTTCAGATCTCCGCCTTCGTCGTGCTGATCTCGTCGATTCTTTTGCGTTCGCTGCTCGGCGGTTTCCTCGTGCTTCTGCCTCTTGCCACGGCGGCACTGTTCAACCTCGGGCTGATGGGCTTGACGGGAATTCCGCTCTCGTTGGCGACCGCC
>JAFGIS010000479.1 GCA_016929495.1 Polyangiaceae bacterium
TGCGGTCGCCAACCTGAGAGTGTACCGGAACCGGCCCGTTCGAGTGTGCCGTAACGGGCTTTTGTGAGTGTACCGAGACCGGCCCACAGGCCGGCCCCGGGGCCAAGTCATTTGGCGCCGGGCGTCTTCTTTCCTTCTTCTTGGGCGGATTTCCTTCAGTCCTTCACTGGAACAGAACGCTTCTTCGGTTTTCTTCCGGTCTTCTTCCCCTCCGGATCGGCCTTCGGGGCACGGTGTCCCGCCGGTGCCGGAGGGCCCTGTCCGGAAGTTCACCCCATGGCGAACCGACTGCCCCGCTGCGAGAGCTGCGGGCTCACCTATCGGACGGAGCCCCGCAGCGGCGAGCGGCAGAAGTACTGCACCCGCCCCGAATGTGTCCTTAGGCGCAAGCGTCGCAGGCAACGCGAATGGGCGGCCGAACGCTGCGTGAGCGACCCCGGGTTCGCCGCGGCGGCCCGGGAACGCTGCGCGGCCGCGAACCGTCGCCGGCGCGCCGCCGAACGGGCGCGTGCCGGTCCGGAACTCTCCCCGGTCTTCCTGGCCGAAGTGGTGACCGGTCTGCTCTCGCAGCTCGCGGACACGAACGATCCGGTTCAGCTCCGTCAGACGATGGCGGCGTACGGGGACCGGGGCCGGAGACTGGCGCTGGAGCTCAGGATGGCACCGAACGCGCCGTAGATGTCTTTTCCCAGCCTGTTACTCGACATCCTTCCCGTGCCCGAAGGCCCTGTTACTCGACATCCTGACGACTCGCAACATCCTGATGCTTCAATACTTGCAGAACGTTACTCGACACCCATGGACAACGGTGCACCGGCGTCGGACCTTTCACACGCGGTCGTTCCGGGCGCGGTGCCCGGGGCCGCCCCAACCCCCGTGAAAGGAGAGTCGATCATGGCTGCGATCCTCAGAGAACCGGTCTGCCGGGAGCGCGTGCGCACCATCCCGCGCGGCTTCAGCTGGGTGGACCACCGCCTGGTGCGGGAGCACTACATCGAGCGCTGTTCCCACCTGGCCCTGGCGCTCTATCTGTTCCTGGTCACCGTCGCCGACGCCGAAGGCCTCTCGTGGTGGAGCGAACGCTCCCTGGCCGAGCGTCTCGGCGCCGACGCCGACCGCATCCGTCAGGCCCGCGCCGAACTGCAGGCTGCCGACCTGGTCGCCTACGAGCGGCCCGTCTGGCAGCTGCTGCCGCTGAAAGGGGGTGCCTGATGCGGGCGGACCTCTGGCGGCAGATCCACGACCTCCATGCCGAACTGGACAGCGTCCGGGCCGTGGCGAAGCGTCTCGGCGTGCACCGGCGCACGGTCCGCGAGGCGCTGCGCGCCGAGCACCCGCCCAGGCGGGCCGCCGCCGGCCGGGGCAGCATCCTCGACCCCTACCGGGGCTGGATCCTCGCCAAGCTCGGCCAGTATCCCGAACTGACCGCCGCGCGAATCTTCCAGATGCTGCGCGAGCAGCGCTATTCCGGCGGCTACAGCCTCGTCAAGCGCTGCGTGCACGAGCTGCGGCCGCGCCTCAAACCGGCCTTCGCCTCGCTCACCTTCGCCCCCGGCGAGGCCGCCCAGGCCGACTGGGGCTGCTGGACCGCCGTCGACGTCCCCGGCGGACGCCGCATGCTCTCCTTCTTCGTCATGGTTCTCTGCCACAGCCGCCTGCTCTACGCCGAGTTCTTTCACGGACAGGCCGCCGAACACTGGCTCGCCGCCCATCGCCGCGCCTTTGAGTTCTTCCAGGCCGTTCCCGCGGTCGTGATCGTCGACAACTGTAAAACGGCGGTTCTCGAACCCGGAACCGGCGACAGGCCCACGGTCTACAACCCCGCCTATCTGGACTTCGCGCGGCACTACGGCTTCAAGCCCCGGGCCTGCCCCCCGAGAAAACCCAACCAGAAGGGCATCGTGGAGAATGCCGTGGGCTTCATCCGCACCTCCTTCCTCGCCGGGCGCCCCGCAACCGCCCTGGCACCCGCCAACGCCGCCCTCGCGCACTGGCTTGACACCGTCGCCAACGTCCGCATCCACGGCACCACCGGACGACCCCCGCTGGATCTGTACCGCGAGACCGAGCGCGACCTCATGCGACCGCTCCCGGCCGGCCCCCACCCGTGCACGGTGAACACCGCCGTCGCCGCCTCCAGCCGATGCCGCGTCCTCGTCGACACCAACCGCTACAGCGTCCCGATCGCCTGCGCCTCCCGCAGGCTCACCCTACGCCTCACCGACGACCGCGTCACCCTCGCCGACGGCGACCGCGTCGTCGCCGACCACCCGCGTTCCCCCGGGCGTCGCCAGACCGTCGCCGACCCCCTCCACGAACGCGAACACACCCTCCGCAGCCGCCACGCCGTCGACCGCCGGCAGCTCGGACGCGTCCTCGCACTCGGCACCCACGCCGAGGCCTACCTCGCCGGACTGCGCGAGAAGCGCCCCGACTGGCGCGGCCACGTCCGCAGAATCAACGCCCTCGCGGAGACCTTCGGACGCGACGAGGTCGCCCGTCTCCTCGCCGACGCCCGCGAACACGAGGCCTTCTCCAGCGACTATATCCTCAACATCCTCGAAGCCAGGCAGCGGAAGCTGCCCGAACCCGGAGCCCTCCACCTCACCCGAGGCGAGGATCTGCTCGACATCGAACTGCCCGACCCCGACCTCGACATCTACTGAAAAGGAGAACGACCGTGACCGACCCCCTCATCCGCTGCATGCGCGAGCTTAAGCTCACATGGATGCTCGACAACCATGAAACCGAACTCGCCGACGCCGCACGCGCCAACCGCTCGCACCACGACATGCTCCTGCGCCTGCTCACCGGAGAGCTCGAGGCCGTCCAGGCCCGCAGCGTCGAACGCCGCATCCGACTCGCCCGACTGCCCGCAAGGCGCACCCTCGACACCTTCGACTGGCACTGGCCCGAGGTCATCAACCGCGACCAGATCCAGCACCTCTTCTCCCTCGCCTTCCTGCGCGAGAACGCCAACGTCGTCTTCATCGGCGGCGTCGGACTCGGAAAGACCCATCTGGCGTCCGCCCTCGCCCTGCACGCCTGCGAGCGCGGCCACAGCGTCCTCTTCACATCCGCCGTCGACATCGTCAACACCCTCGCCGTCGCACGCGCCGAGAACCGCCTCAAACAGGCCATCCGGCGGTACGTCGCGCCGCGCGTCCTCACGGTCGACGAACTCGGGTATCTACCCGTGGACAGGGTCGGAGCCGAGCTGCTCTTCCAGGTCCTCGGTGAGCGCTACGAGAAGGGCTCAACCGTCATCACCACCAACCGGCCCTACAGGCAGTGGGCGACCACCTTCGCCAACGACGCCACCCTCACATCCGCCGTTCTCGACCGCGTCGTTCACCACTGCGAGACCGTCATCATCAAAGGCAGGAGCTACCGCCTGAAGGATCGCGTCAGCGACGACCCAGCAGTGAACTGAGGCACTCCCTCCTCCGGGCCGGCAGCCGCAGGGGCACACACACCCATCGTCGCCGGCCCGACCACCCGCCACACGACCCGGCCCCGGGGCCCGCCAAAAAGCCGCTACCGGTACAGCCTGACGAGGCCACTCACACTGAGCGCGCGAACCTTGCACAAGAAGACCAGAACGGGTATGAAAGACACAGTCCACCGTCCGTCTTCTGCAACGGTCGGTGGGCTGTGTCGGTCGATACAGGCAGCCGGTTCGTCTATCCAGCCGCGTTGACTGGCTTCAACTCGGTCGTATGCGTGGGCAGTACCA
>JAFGIS010000480.1 GCA_016929495.1 Polyangiaceae bacterium
CTCGGCTCTCCGCCGCTGCTCGGCTCTCCGCCGCTGCTCGGCTCTCCGCCGCTGCTCGGCTCTCCGCCGCTGCTCGGCTCTCCGCCGGTGCCGCTGCCACCGGCCGGCGCCATGCCAGACCAACCCGCGCTGCCTGTGGCTCCGCCCTGGCCTCCAGCTCCACCCGCCGGGCTGTCGGTGACGCAGCTGCCAATGCTCGCGTCACCGGATGTGCAGTGCTCGCCCGGCGGACAGCCGTTGCCGTCGCTTCCACGGCAACCCGCCGTGCAAGTGCCCGAATCGCACACCCTGCCGCTCGTGGATCCACCGCAGTCGGCGTCGCTCAGACACTCGGGGTCATCCGTCGGGTCGAGCGGATCGGTCTCGGGACTCAGGGTCTGGCCGTCGTGGTTGGCGTCTTCCTGGCCATCGCCGACGCCGCCTCCGTCCGTGTCCGGATCAAGCACGCCGGTGGTGGTTGTGCCGTGGTCCGCGTCGGCAATACACGAGAGGGCCGCGGCGTCCGTGGCCGGATTGGAGCAGTCGAGTCCGCGCTCGGTGCCGTCGAACAGGCCGTCAGCGTCGCTGTCGGGATCGGTGCCGTTGCGGAAACCGTCGCCGTCGGTGTCATCGCTCACGTTGCTCTCTTGTCCGTCGAGCACGCCGTCGTCGTCGCTGTCGGCGTCGTTCGGATCCGTTCCGAGAGTGCCCTCCAGGTCATCGCAGAGGCCATCCGAATCGGTGTCCGTGACCGGCGCGTCGAGTCCAGCCACCGTGGCGTTCGGATCCGTCTCGCCCGCACCGAGCGCGCCGTCGAGATCCCAGTCCTCGTTGCCGTCCTTCACGCCGCCGCCGTCCGTGTCGGCGAGTAGCGCGCTGGTATGGGAGCCCGGGTCCGCATCGGGTCGGCAATGGCCCGCAGCGGCGTTGGTGCCCGGTGCCGAGCAATCCAGGCCCATCTCGGTGCCGTCGAACAGGCCGTCATCATCGCTGTCCACGTCGCGCACGCCATTCAGGCCGTCGCCGTCCAGGTCCTGGCTCGGGTTCGGTTCGAGCCCATCGGGCATGCCGTCATCGTCGGTGTCCGCGTCGTTCGGATCGCTGCGCAGCGTCGCTTCGAGCCCGTCGGAAAGACCATCTCCGTCGCTGTCCACGAGGTCGCCGTCGTCGTCCTCGGCGCCCACGGTCGGATCGGTTTCGCCGGGGTCGAGCGCGCCGTTGAGGTTCCAGTCTTCGGAACCGTCGGACATGCCGCCGCCGTCGGTGTCGGCCGACAGCGGGTCGGTCGTCGTGGCGCCCGCATCGGCATCCGGGACGCAGGTGTGCCGCGTCAGGTCCACCTCGTCTCCAGAGCAGTCGAGGCCCATCTCGGTGCCGTCGAACAGGCCATCGTTGTCGCTGTCCGGGTCGAGCGCGTTGATCAGGCCGTCGCCGTCCGTGTCCTGGTTCCAGAGCGGCTCATCGCCGTCCGGCACGCCATCGTCGTCGGAATCCGCGTCGTTGGGATCGGTGCCCGCGGCGACTTCCTCGACATCGGATAGACCATCACCATCGGCATCAGCGAGGCACTCGCCGGAGCCGACATCGCACACCGGCAGGTCCGTCTTGGTGCACTGGTCGTCGTCGGTGCACGGGCCGCACAGCCCCGTGTCCGTGTCGCAGGCCTGCGCGCCCGAGCAATCCTCGGTCGTTACGCACTCCTCGATGTCGAGCACCGTGACGCGGATCGTCTGGGTATCGACTCCGCCGTGTCCGTCCGAGACGCGGACGTCGACGTCGTACTGGTTGTCCGCCGAAAGGTCAGCGGGCAGCTCGTAGTCCGGCGCCGACAGGAACGTCAGCGCTCCCGTGGCCGGATCGATCGAGAACAGGCCGGCGTCGTCACCGCCCACGATCGCGAAGGTCAGCGTGTCGCCTGCGTCCGGATCGGTGGCCGTCACCGTACCTGCCGCGGTCTCCCTTTCGTCGACCGAGAGCTCGACGCCGGTAATGCGGGGCGAACCATTGCCCACGCCGGTGAGCTTGCAGGACGCATCGCACGAGTCGCTCGAGTCGAGGTTGCCGTCATCGCACTCTTCGCTCATGACCCGAATGCCGTCGCCGCACACGGGCTGACAGGGCCCCAGGGGGCCGACGCACACGTAGCCCGGTTCGAACGTGCAGCTGCCGGAGCAGCCGTCACCGTCGGCGCTGCCGCCGTCGTCGCAGTCTTCCCCCGCATCGAGCGAACCATTGCCGCAGGACTCGGCGCAGACCGAGGCTCCGCCGCCACCCGGCGTGTCGCAGGCCCAGCCCCGTTCCACCACGCAGGCAGCGCCGCAGCCGTCACCCGGATCCGTGTCGCCGTCGTCGCACTCTTCGGTTCCCGCCACGATGCCGTCGCCGCAGGTCGTGCTGCAGGTGCTCGGCGCGCCGGTACACGTCCAGCCGGGTTCCTCCCGGCAGCTGTCATCGCAGCCGTCGCCCGGCGTGGTGTCGCCGTCATCGCATTCCTCGTCGGTGTCCAGGTCGCCGTCGCCGCACTCGGGCAAGGCCACGCAGCTGGTGCCCGGCGTCGGGCAGGCCCAACCTGGCTCCAGCTGGCATTCAGCATCGCAGCCGTCGCCCGAGGTGGTGTCGGCGTCGTCGCACTGCTCTCCGGCATCGAGTGAGCCGTTGCCGCACGTCTCCACGCACAGCTCCCCGGGCGTCGGGCACGCGTATCCGAGCTCGATGGTGCAACCGAGACTGCAGCCGTCTCCCGCCGTCCGGTTGCCGTCATCGCAGAGCTCGCCCTCGTCGAGCGCCCCGTTGCCGCACAGCAGCGAGCAGGTCGAGGTCTCGCCGAGCACGGCCGTACACTCCCAGCCGGGCGCGACGCGGCAGTTGCCGAGGCAGCCGTCGGAGGGATTGGTGTTGCCGTCGTCGCACTCCTCTCCGGCCACGAGCTGGCCATCGCCGCAGATCGGCTCGCAAGGACTGCCTGGCGTGGTGCAGGTGTACCCGCTTTCGATCCGGCACGCGCTCGAGCAGCCGTCGCCCGAATCCGCATCGCCGTCGTCGCATTCTTCGCCCGGGTTCAGAACACCGTTGCTGCACGTCAGGCGGCAGATGCTCGGGCTGCCGACACAGCCATAGCCCGCCTCGATCTCGCAGGTGGCCGAGCAGCCGTCGCCTGGGTCCGTGTCGCCGTCGTCGCACTGCTCACGGGCGGAGACGGAGCCGTTGCCGCAGACATCGTCGGTGGCGTCGGCAAAGAAGTAGCGCATGCCGGTCGGCCCCTGGATGTAGTCGTCGTTGCAGAGCTCCACGCGGTTCATTCCGACCACCCAGGGGTTCGAGGACGTGAGCGCGTAGATCACGTTCTTCTGCCACGGCTGACCGCCCGCCGGGATCTCCAGCGTCACCAGGCCCGTGCCCACGGTCGACACGACTCCGTTGACCGCAGCGCCATGCTGGCCCGTGTCGTTCTCGAGTTCGTTGTCGTTGAAGCCCGCGATGATGAGCGTGAAGTCTGCCGCCTGCAGACTCGAGGGGATCTGGAAGTCTTGGTAGATGCAGCCGCGGTTGCCGCCCGAGGTGTTGCGACCACGGTTGGTCAGATACTGGGCACCGGGCAACGGGCGCGGCCAGTCCGTGGCCTCGCGATACCACACGACGGCGTTGGCGTTGTCGTTCGTGTACTTCCAGTGCTGATCCCTGGCCGTGGTGCTGCCAGAAGCTGGATTGGTGTTCGTGTTGTCGGGAAGCGAGCGAAAATCAGCTCCAACAGCGGTGTTGTAGAAGACGACCCCGGAGGGGTAGCAGCGCGAGGGCCGTCCAGTGCATGCCCAACCTGGCTCGACCTCGCACAGCCGATCGCAGCCGTCTCCATCCCACCGGTTGCCGTCGTCGCAGATCTCCTGGGCCCAGCCTGGGTAGAGGTCATTGTCCCGGATACCGTCGCCGCACTTCGAGAAGTCGCACTGCGCCGAGCAGTTGTTGCCCGCGGTCGCACCGTTGTCACACGCTTCTCCCGTGTTGACCGTCCCGCTACCGCACGCCGTTGTGAGGGAACAGGCCCGTCCCGGCACCCAGCAATAGTGAGTCCCTTCGAGCGTCCCGGTGGCCGAGCAGCCATCACCGTCGGTCAGGTTCCCGTCGTCGCATTCTTCCCCAGGTTCGAGCTTGCCGTTGGCCAGGGTGAATGCGGCGCGGTTGACGCCGAGCTCCCGGCCGTCGGAGCTACCCGTTGCATCGCTCCGGGGATCGGTGCAGCCGAAGGGGAGGGTGATGGCGAGCGCGTAGCCCAGTGAGCGGAGGAAGGTTCGGTAGTGCGTCATGGCTTGGTCTTCTCCCCCTGCGCGACGATATGAAACTCGACTCTGCGGTTCTGCTGGCGGCCTTCAGCGGTCTTGTTGTCGGCCTTGGGCCTGTCCTGTCCGAAGCCCGCGGGCTCGAGCCGGCCCGGATCGATGCCGTGCGCGGTGAGCCAGCGAACCACCGCCGCGGCGCGCTTCTGGCTCAGCCGCTTGTTGTAGGCACGGCCGCCGGTGTTGTCCGTGTGTCCTTCGACGCGGATCCTGGAAATGTCGGTGTGCTTCTCCAGTACGTCGGCCACGGCCTGGAGGATCGAGCTGCTTTCATTCTCGAGGATCCGGTCGCTGTTCTTGGCGAACTGGATCTGCTCCAGAATGACGATCTGTTCTTCGGTCACCTGAACGCGTGGACAGCCGTTCTTCGCCGGATCCGCGCTGTACTCGCCGGCGTCGTCCGGGCATGCGTCCTCGGCGTCGAGGATCCCATCGGCGTCCCTGTCCGGTGGACGTGGACAGCCGTTCTTCTGCGGGTCGTCGTTCGGCTCCCCACTTTCTCGCGGACACGCGTCTTGGGCGTCGACGATCCCGTCGCCGTCCGCGTCCGGCGGACACCCGTTGGTCTTGGGATCGTCCGTTGCCACACCCTTCTCGGAGGGGCACGCGTCGTCCGGATCCGCGATGGCGTCACCGTCGGAATCCGGCGGGGGCGGAGGCGGCGGGCAGCCGTTTCTGGCGGGGTCGGAAGACGGCTCACCGGGCTCGTTCGGGCACGCGTCCTGGTCGTCGAAGATGCCGTCGTGGTCCGAGTCGAGGCGGACCACGGGCTTCTTGTTCGGCTCGGGCGCCCACTCGAGCGAGGCGAGCACGCGCAGCTTCGGCGCGCCGAACGCCGAGGTGAGGCCGGTGCCAACGCCGACGCCACCGCGCCAGTCCTCGACAAAACGATAGTGTCCGCCGAGCAGGCCTTCCACGGGGGTGCCGGCGCGTTCGAGAAAGCCGCGGCCCGCGTCGCTGACCGTGGTGCTGCACCAGAGCTCAGGACCGACGAGCAGCTTGCCATCGGCCAGGCGTGTGCCTGCCGCTGCGGCCAGTACGAGCTCGTTGCCAAAGGGCTTCGCGCCGAAGTTCGCCCTTTGAGAACGCAGGTTGAGTCCGGCGCGCGCCGCGTACGCGAGCATGCCGATCTCGCCGGACAGCGCCGCATGCGGAAAGAGGCGCGCTTTGCCGTCGCTCATGAACGCATCGCGGTTGCCGGTGGGCAGATTGAGCTCGAGGCCTGCGCCGAGTGACAGGGGTGCACGGTACGCGCCGAGCAAGAGCACGTCGGCACCGAGGCGCACATCGCCGATGGCAGCGCCGCTGTTGGCCGTGTAGTCGACGCCCTGCGCGCGGCCGGTCTGACCGTCCACGTACGCGGCGACGGGAACGCTCAGGCCAGCTCGCAGGCGCTCCCAGAGCACCAGGCTCGCGCCCGGGTGCACCAGAAGCTGGTTTCTCACCACGTTGTCGACCTGCTCTCCGCCACCGGAGCGAATGACCACCAACGGCTTGTGGGCCCAGTCGAAGACCATTCCCGCCGCCCAGCGCGAGCTGCCGCGGTAGTCCTGCGAATCGAGAGCGAACCACTCCGAGCCTCGCTCGGAGGGGTCGAAACGATCGAGGGCAAAGCCAGCGTTGGTAGCCTGGGCCGCAGCGGGCAAGGCATAGCTGAGGCCTGCAAGTAGCGGGCACACGTACACACGAAAGGGTCGCAGACGCATGGGGATCCCTCGGATGTGGGGTGGGCCTGATGGCCCGATGGTCAGGCAACGGACGGCCAATGCCGATCTTTAGTGCCCTGGCTGCGGTCGTCGGAGGAGTCCGCTCCTCCTGCTGCGGACACCGACACCTGCTCACGCAACCCGACACGAGGGAACAGTTCGACGTCGATTCGAGCAGCGGACGCTCACAGCGCGGCAGAGCTCAACCATGCAGCGACAGCGTCGTACCGACCCGATGTGGCCAGGCTCGAGCGAACCGACAACGGCCCCTGTGGTAGACACTGAGCAGCCGCGCGACCACCTATTCCCATGTGGGGCTTCGGGCCCGAGCGCCTCGACGGTCAGCGCGACGCTGCGGTAGGAGCCATGGGCTGCTGGGCGCAAGAACAAGCGAGGGTACCCGCGATTTCGTCTGGACCGGCGCGAGGTCTCGAGTCAGTTTGTATGTTACCCGTTCCATGTCCCGACCTCCCTCCAAGCATCGAACCCCCTACGTAACAGCATGGTCCACGACGATCGCTCTGCTCCTGGCGGCGGCCTGCGCACCGCAAGATGGGGAGTCAGGGGTTCAATCGACCGCCCAGCAGATCCGCACGGCGGTCAGCGACGACGGCGAGGTGGTGCTCGGCGTCGACGTGCTCGTTACGGACGAGCAGGGCAAAGGCGTACCTTGCGGCGAAGGGACCGTCGAAGTCGAGGTCGAAATCTCTCGCAATGGCCCGGACGGCCCGTGGGTCCTCGTCGATCGCGACAGCGTGGACGCCTCCTGTGTCGACTCCAGCGGCGGCGACCTCGCGCTGGTCATCGACAATAGCGGCTCCGAGTCGAAGGAAATCGACGTACTGAAACAAGGCGCGCGACGCTCGGTGCAGCGCGTCGTGACAGACGGGGGACGGGTCTCACTGGTCAGGGTCAGCACCGATTCGCACATGCAGAGCCCGCTGACGCAAGACACGGGCGCGCTCGACAAGATGATCGACGACCTGTTCGTGACCAATGGCTGGACCGCGCTCTGGGACGGTGTTCGCATGGGCAACGAAACCCTGGGAGCCGGCGTCGAGAGCGGGGAGATCACATCCGTCGATGGCGCCGCTGCGTTCTGTTCGGCGTCGCGCAGGCGCGGGATCCTGCTGTTCACCGACGGGGCCGAGAATAACTCGGCCCACCAGAAGCTTCGAAACGACCAGTATCCCGGCGACGGCGTGGATACGAGCCTGGAGGACTTGTTCCAGCTCAATGTGGGCGGATCCCCGACACCGATCTACGCCGTTGGCGTGGGCGACCGCATCGACGAGGCCGCGTTGGGTCAACTGGCGCAGCAATCCGGCGGACGTTTCGCGGGTCTGGACGACTTCTTGGGACTCGACGACGTACTGGAGACCATCGCCCAGTACTTCTCTTCTGCCCATCGTTTCTGCTCGGCGATCCCGAGCCACTTGTGCGGCTCGCTCGATGTCCGAGTCACCCACCGCTGGACCCATGGCGACCAGACGGTGGCCGGTTCGAACCAGTACCACCTCGACACGCCCTGTGACGCTCGCGCTGCCGGCCGCGTTGCGACGATTCTTCTGACCATGATCGCCAGCGAAACGACGGATGAGACCATCACCAAACTGGTCGCCAACACCGTCAACTGGGTCAGCCCGGTGGACGCACCTCGAGTCCTGTTCGTGCTTGACGATTTCCACCACGGCGAGCTGTCGACGGATACGCAGCACCTGTACGAGAGACTCGCCGAAACGGGCTATCGTGCCGAATACATGGACGAGCCGACCGATGGTCTGAGCATGGACGATGTGGCCCAGTTCGACGTCGTCTGGTTCAGCAATCCTGGCTACCCCATGGACGACCAAGCCAGCTTCAATACGCTGCTGCAGTTATCGGAAAGCGGCGGCGGCGTCGTCCTGCAAGGCGACGATATCTCCTACGCCTGGGGGAACGCGTTTCCGACCACGCCTCTGACGCGTCTCGAGAACATAGACAACGGCACGGAGTATTGCGGCGAGGCGATCGACAACGGGCTCGGTGGTCGATATCGGGTCACGCTCGAGACGGGGTCTCATCCCGTTCTCGACGGGCTGGAGGGGACGAGCTTCCTGTACGGAGACGATATCGACACCGCGACGCTGGCGGAAGACGAGGGAGAGGTATTGGCCTGGGCGACCGTGGAGGGGAAGCCTGACTGCGCGCGCAAGCCGGTCATCACCGTGTACACGCCGCCGTGGGCTGCCGCCGAGTAGTCCCTCCAGCAATCCCTGTCGCGTGCCTCATCTCCGCATGCTCCAGCGATGTGCTTTCGCAATCCACTGCGGCCACCGAAGAAGGGTTCGGCGTGAATGATACCGAAGAGGCGGGGACGCTGGAAGCCACGGGCTCGGACGCCGAGCGCTGCGAAGATGGCAACGCCCGGTCAGGCGATGCGTGCAGCACGGACGGCAGCGTCGAGGGGAACGAATCCGGCAGCGACGACATGGACCATGCCAATCTGTACGTAGCAGCGTTCGTTGGCGAGATCTATCCGGCCGCGGACGAGGATCTGATTGAATTCGCGGTGACCGAGCCGGCGACGGCCGTGGTGGTGCAGGTGATGTCATTGGGCGAGGGCGCGTGCGAGTCAGGTGAGCTCGATAGTGTGCTCGAGATTCTGGATCGGGACCGCACGATACTCGGGATCGACGACGACAGCGGCTCCGGAGCGTGTTCCAAGCTCATGCTGCCGGCCCTGTGCGAAGGACGCTACTTCGCACGCGTGTCGGCCGCCGTGTCAGCACCGCGGGAGACGTTCGCGTATCGGCTGAATGTGGATCTCGACGCCTGTGGCAACGGTCGTGTCTCCGATGCCGAGGAGTGCGACGACGGAAACACGAGGGACGGCGACGGCTGTTCGGGAACGTGCGAGGTCGAGGACGGCAGCGTTCCACCGTACTGAAGCTGGCCCCTCGATCGCGTCACCGACCCGCGGTTTCGGGACTACATGCTGTCTACGCAAGTGAACTCCAGATTCCAGCTGTTCAGAACCGGAGCGGCCATGCCGTCCGTCGACGGAACCAGGTAGGAGCGGACGCGAACGGCGTTCGAATACGGGTTGCGAGCGTTGGCTCTGAGGGCCTCATCGACGAGCGCGCTGCCGTTCTGCGTGCTGGGCGCCGCGCTTTGCGCCACGGCGTTCTGGCCCACCCGATCCGCCGGGCCGGGCGGGTTCGTGAAGATCAGCGGATCCTCGGGCGCGTCGTCCAGGTCGGCCACGCTATCAGCGGCGCTGACGTAGAACTCGATGCGCGAGTCGCTCGGCACGCTGGCCGCCCACGACCAGAGCGACCACACGGGGACTTGGTCGTCGTTGCACACGTCCGTCACGTCGTAGTCGCGTATGAACGACGACGGCTCCAGGGTGACCGATATCGAGCTTCCTGGCTCGTAGCGTGCCGTCGTGATGGTCGCTTCAGCTGCAGACCACGCGAAGTTGTCGAGCAGCACGGCCGAGTCCCACTTGTGGTCTCCCGTGTCCCAGATACTGAACTGGAGCGTGACTTCTTCGCCAGGTGCCACCGGCGCGGTCGTTACGAGCCAGCCGGTCGAACCACCGCAGATGCTATCCGGCTTGTAGGTGCTGCCGCTATGGTTGTTGTTGCACACGCCGTCATGACCGGTCCCGTCGAGCAGGGGATGCGTTCCGCCCGAGGGCGGCGGCCAGCCCGGGATCGAGAAGAAGCCGTTGTTCACCGACACCGGATTGCCCAGGGAATCGAAGGAGATGTTGCGGTTGGCCTGGGTATTCAGGCTGCCCTCGTAGTAGGCGACGAACGCGTCGTTGTAGGACGTGCATAGCCACTCCGGGTACTCGGCCGTGAAGAAGTCGAAGTCGAAACTGAAGGAGCGCACATTCGTCGGCGCGCGAATGGTCAGCTTGAGCCCGCAGGAATCCAGTCCAGCGGTGCCTGCGTGGCAGCCTGCTGCAGCAGGAATGGAGTACTTCGGCGTGCTCGACGTGCTGGCGTCGTAACCGTTCCCGTTCGGCAGTATCCACCCCGGGTCGGTCTTGTCCCGTGCGGTGCCGGAAGAGTAGATGGCCATCTGGGTTCCGTTCGTGGGCAAGTTGCCCGAGCCGAAGTCGCTGGCGATGTAGTACTGCCTCGTATTGGTGCACGCCGTCGTGCCATCGGCTCGTACGAAGCTGGCGCTCGTGACGCCCCAGCTGTTCGCTGTCGCGGTTCTGCACAGGCCGATCGCTCTGGCGTGCGACCACGCGTCGCCCCCGGGAGCGAGGGCCCCATCGCAGCCCGTCGGTTCATCGTCAGCGGTTCCGCTGCAGTCCTCGTCGACCGCATTGCCCGGGAAGTCGTACGCGCCCGGGTTGATTGTCGGGTCGCACTCGAGGCAGTCACCATCGGCCGGCGAGTACCCGTCGCCGTCGTAGTCGGCTGTTTCGGTTGGATCGTTGTGACACGCAACGCACGCGTTGGTCACGGCGTCGCGCGAGCAGGCGATATCGCACTCCGTTTGGATCAGCGCGAGGCATCCCGCATGCCAACTCGTGCTGCAGCAGGTGGGATCCTCGTCGCAGATGGCCTGAACGCAACCTGGACTCGAGGCGGTGGTGTCCGTTCCCGTGATGACCACGTCATCCAGGTTCCAGCCGGACACCTTCGAGGCGGCAGCGCCGGTCCAGCCGAAGCGCAGTTTCATCGCGGCGTTCTTGTACGCGGTCAGATCGAACGTGTGCGTCGACCACGAGTTGTCGGACACGGCTGCGGTATTGGTCCACAGGTTGACCCAGCTGGTGCCGTTGTACACCTCGACCTTCGCGGATCTCGATGCGGGCGACTCGATGTTGAGCCAGCGTTTGAACTCAAGGGACACGGAGCCGTTGACGCTCGTGGCATCGAACGCCGGGCTCGTGAGCCATCGCGTTTCGGACGCGGGAGGCGCGCTGATCTGGACGTCGTCCACCTGCACGTGCTCGTCGTTCTTGGACTCCGAGGTGACGAAGCGGATCTTGAACCCGTTCACCAGGTAGCCGGCCAGATCGAAATGCTCGGCATGCCATGTGTCGTCGTCGTATGCCTCGCTCGACCAATTCGCGAGCGTGTTCCACGTCGACCCATCGTACGCCTCGAGCTTGAGGTACTCCCCACTGTCGAGCTTTTCGTCCACGTAGCGCAGCAGGTCCAGGCTGGCGGATGCGTAGCCGCTCAGATTGATCCCGCTGGCGAGCGTGATGGTGCACCAGTTGTCGCAATTGTCCGAATGCGCTGCGCGTGATCCGGAGCCGCTCGCAGGATACTGCCAAGAGCTCACGAGGTTCTCTGTGTTCCAGTTCCCATCGCCCGTCTCATTCCAGGCGTTCAGGTTCGAAAACGTGTCCGAGAACAGAACCGCGGAGCCGCCGATGTTGCCGCCAATCACGGTGCCTGCCACTCTGTCATCGCTGCCCGGAGAAGCATCGCTCCAGGGATCACCGTTGCCGGTCGTCTGTCCGCTCGAGCTCGTCGCAGCGGCGATCTCCCAGGTGCTGTCCAAGGACCACCCCTGCGAGTTGCCCGACGCAAAGGAGTCAGCAAACAAGGTCACCTCGGTAGTCGTCCCGGGGACTTCGTCGCACGAGGTGGACAGCAAAGCACCGACCTCGCAGATGTGGTGTTCGCACGCTCCCGTGGTGGCCGGGTAGCTGCCGCCGCTGCAGCCGAAGCCGCCGCCGATGGGCGGGCCAACGGGGCCGGGGTCGCCGACGAGGCTGATTCCGGCGTCACTCTCGCTGAGGCCGGCGTCCGGGTCGAGGCCGATATCACCGGGTGTGTCCAAGAAGGTCGTGCAGTCGGGGTTGCATGGGTCCGCTTCGCACGCGACCGGTCCACCCAGTCCGAGCAGGGAACGCCTGACCATCCGGAGGTTGTGCTCCGACGACGTCGCGGGGGTAAGGATGCACTCGCCCCAGACGCCGTTGGCGCACGTGGTTACGCCTTCGCCGCAGAACGTCTGACCTGCGACACGGGCATAGGCGCGGCCGCAGTTGGTCACCGCGTTGGGGGAATCGCACGGGCAGCCTGGCTGCGGCTCTTCGCAGAAGCACTCGACGCCCACGGCGGGGTCCTCGTCGTCACAATCCAGACCACGCGCACAGCCCACGCCGAAGCCGTCCCCGTCGTCGTCCGCGCAGAGCTGAGGGGTCTCCGCCGACGCGTCCGGCGGGTCGGGCGCGGGCCTGCTGCCATCGGAACTACACGCGGCCAGGACAACGACGGGCAGCATCGCGAGCAGCGCGCTCGGCACGGCGCAGCGCCACACCGAGGTCGTCATTCGAAGGCCCCTGTGTCGAAGTCAACGAGCTCCAGGGCGAACATCGCTCGAATGGTGACGTCCGCGGGCGCGTCGCGGGCGTCCTCCTGCGCCGCGCATTTGTGATTCTTGCAGCCTCCGTCATCCGCTTGCGTCTCCTCCGCTGCATCATCCGCTTGCGACAGCGTCGAGAGCCGAGGCAAGGAGTCGACGCTGGCGGTCGGGATCACGGCGGTCAACATGGCCATGCCATGCGTGCAGTCCGGCTCGGTCGTGGCGGCCACGGAGATGTTACGCAGCGGAACCTCGAGCGGCCCAGCCGCCGCCTTGACGAGCATCCAACCCTCGACCTGCGCAGACGAAGTTCCGAATCTGTTGTCCTTGATCCAGGCCGGGGCCGGCGAAGGGCTGCAAGCTTTGGGAAACGCCTGGACTCCATCCTTGGTCGTTGGATAGGAGACAGCCAGGGAAGGCTCGGCGCGAGCGCCGCTCAGTACCAACGCGATCGGGTTGGTGCCGAAGGTCGCGCTATTGAGCCCAAGCGCCACGTCCACCGGGGTGGGGTCCACGAATGCAGTGAAGACAGCGACGAACGCCCGGTTTTCCCGGCACGCGCTGCTCGGCTGAGAGCCCGTCTCGCTCTGTCCGGCGGCGCCCAAGTCGCTGGAGTCGTTCGCGGCGCCTCCCGCATCGAAGCCGGTCTGCGCAGCCGCGCTGGCGGAGCCGGGACGCCCCTCTGTTGGCTGACAGGCCAGGGCGGACGCCACGAACGCCCAGCAGAGCGCACTCCGATGCTTCAGCGGGCCGCAGCGCTTGACGGCCGCGCCTCCGTGGGAGCGAGTGTGTCTGGCGTATCCGAGCGTGTGGTGGGGTGTAGGGTTGACCATGTGGTTTTGTGCCCGCGCCTGGGTCATCCAGCGCCTTCCAGCGTGGTTCTCGTCTATCAGTATGCATTTATCATGCCGACAGATGGAGGCTGATGACACTGAGGAGCGTAAGATATATTCTTATTAATTACATATACTTATGCTTCAAGCCGGGTGCCAGCTGAGCGGAAGTACAGGTGACAAAGAACGGCAGTCCAGGTCCCAGAGAACCCATGTTGCGCGTCATTCTACCCACCAGCCCTGTTCCGCGTTTTCGTGCTCGGGTGCCGCGGCGTGGGTGACCGCCACGCTCCAGCCAAGCCTCCCTGCCCGGCTCGCCCGCGAGCCTGGCATACAGGTCATTGCGGCCTGGCGCGCTTGGGGGTTCGCTCCTGCTGCCTGGTTGGCGTTGGGCTTCCCGACGGGTCCGGTGGTGCGATGGTCGTCAGTGACTCAGAACGCCCACCCGAACGACGTTGCGAGCACCACGCCCCCGTGGACCATCGGCTTGATGCTGCTGGCCTTGTCTTCGGGTCCGGACACGAGCTGGAAGTTCTCGCGCAACAGCCAGGCGTAGCCGGCCGTGACCATGAACGCAAAGCCCTCTGTTCCGGTGTAGTTCATGCCGACCACACCCTGAACGTAGTGCGAGTGAAAAAGGCGGAACTCGATCTCCTCATCTTCGATCTCGGTACGGGTCGTCTCCCCCGCGGTACCCGAGCCAAAGAGATAACCGACCCCAATGACGGGCGTCCATTCGGACTCGAGCACGTTGCCGCGAAGGCGGACGCCGAGCTTGTACCCGACCATACAGAGCCCGGCTCCCGCGTCGAGAGACAACTGCGGGATGACGTTGTACGTGCCGTTGACGCCGAGCCCGGCCAGGCTGTTCCAGCCGATCTCTCCGGCGATGGCGTATTTGCGGATCTGACGCACGGGGGCGGGCGGCGGCTTGGGAGCGGCAACCGGCAAGGCAGGTGCGGCTGTCTCTGACGTGGCCGCCGTCGGTGGCGGCTGCGCCGTGGCCGACGGCGCGGGAGCCGGATCCCCCGCCCCGGGGTCCGCCGCTTCGGCCGGGGTCGCAGAGGTTGGGTTCTCCAGAGTGGTCACCGGACCCGCGCTCGGTGGTGCACTCTGCGCTGGTGCCGGCTGCGTAGCGGCCGCTGCGGGCTGCGCGGGCGTGGAAGGGGACGGAGCGGCCGTTGGCTGTTGTGCAAAGACCGCGTGCGCGGTCAGAACGCATGTACCAATCACTGGAAGAAATCGCGAAAGCCCCATGGGAGTTCCTCGCAGGCCAGCACGGTTGGCTGGCATTGTCAGCGGCTCACTGAGCCGTCGTTGGACAGAGCACTTCTCTGGCGCGAAACGTTGCCCAATGCCGACCCAGACGGCAAACGAAGTTTCTGGCGGGGTGCGAGGTGGCCCCCGTGGGCCGTCGGTGTCGCCCCGGCCCGCGGGTCGCTACTCGAGCCGGACGCTCACCGCGCGTCGGTCCGCTTGGGGAGCCGTTGCTTCGAGGAACAAGACGTATTCGTCGCCCGGCTCGCCCTCGGTGGCCCGGACTTGGATAGTGATGGGCTCGTTTTTCTCGAGCGTCACCGGCCAGCCCAGGTCGCCGCCGATCTCGAGGTAGTCTCGATCGGTGCGCAGCCGCGGCTCGGCCAGCTCGATACCCTGTCCACAGTAGTCGACCACCTCGATCTCGCCCTTCTGCTGGGGCGCGAGGAATACCAGGCCCCCTGGGCTCAGTCCGAGACAGTCGACCAGCGGTGGCTCCACCGGCTCCAGCGCGGCGCCGAGCTCGACGATCGTCAGATCGCTTGGCCCGGAGCTGGCTTCGAGACCGATCACTTCGAGCCGAACCTCGTCGCCCTGTTTGGCGCTGAGCTCGAGCTCGAAGCTCCCGTCGTCCGACACGTCAGCGTCGACCAGCGGCTCCGTGTCATCGAGGTTGAAGGCGCGCACTACGCCCCCGGGTGGATCCACGGCCAGCGCGCTGCCCACGACGAACAGGTGCCCTTCGGCGGCTTCACCCTGGTCTGGAACGCGAGAAGACACGAGGGTATCGTCCAGGGTGGGCGGCTTCCCGACGGTGATCGGCGGCTCCGGCTTCGGGCTGACGCCGCACGCGGCGCACAGCCAGGCTGCGGCAAAGACACCCCAGCCAGACCAAGCCGCGCGGGCCGGGTAGGGTGAGCAAAGCGTAGCCATGGGGAGCATTCTATGCAAAGAACGCACCGATAGGTGTGCCGAGTTTGGATCCAACTCGAGCTTCGGTCCGGTCGAGCAGCCCGCAGCTCGGTCTGGCGGGCGAACCGGGCGGGTAGACGATGTCCGTTGCTGCTCCGGCGAGCCTGAGTCTTGGGACGGTTGTTCTGGGTCGGTACGAGGTCCTGCGCGAGCTCGGGGCCGGCGGCAGTGCCACGACCTACCTGGTCCACGACCGCAGGTGGGACACGGATGTCGCGCTCAAGCTGCTACGGGAGGCCTCGCCGGAGCTGATCGACGTCCTTCGCAAGGAGTTTGCGCGGCTGCGCGAGCTCTTTCACCCACACCTGTGCCCCGTACACGAGCTCGGCACGTGGCGAGCCGGCGGATCCGCGGTGCCGTTCTTCACCGCCGACTACCTCCCCGGTGTCACGCTGGAGCGGTACGCACAGTACAAGAGCTGGGAGACTATCGCGCGGCCCCTCGGGGATGCATTGGAGGCACTCGAGCTGTTGCATCGAGCGGCCGTGTTGCACGGTGATTTCAAGCCGGACAACATCATTGTGAGCGAAAAGGGGTCGGGTACGCTCATCGATCTGGGCTGCGCCTGGCCGCTCGGCGCCAGGCCAAACGGATCGGTGCGAGGGACCCGCGACTACATGGCTCCCGAGCTCTTCGGTGATCGAGCTCTCGATGCACGGCTCGATCTGTACGCCGTGGGCGTGACGATCGGGCGGCTGGGCAGCCTGCTCTCCGAGCCGTTGCCCGACGCCGTCTCGAGGCTTGCCGAGCGGCTGACGGAGGCCGACCCGGCAAGGAGGCCCTCGAACGTCGCAGAGCTGCTCGAGAGCCTCTGGCCTGTACGGCACCGCACGGCAGCAGTTCCCGTGGGTTTGGGGCGACTGGTTGGGCGCGTCGCCGAGCTCCGAGCCGCTGCAGCGGCGCTCGAAGCGCTCGTCGAGCAACGACCCGGCACGCGGGTCATCGAGCTGTTCGGTGCCGCGGGTATGGGCAAGACCCGGCTGCTTCGGGAGATCCACTGCAGCGCCCAGCCGCGCACACGAGTGTTGGACATGATTCCGGGCGCCTCGCTTGGCCTCCGCGGGCTGCTCGAGGAAGCTGCCGGCCGAGCGCTTCCCAGCATCGAGGCCGATGCGGTCGTCATGGCTCGACAGCGACTCGTTGAACGGGCGGAGCCCTGTGTGCTGCTCGTGGACGACGCGGACCGGCTTTCCGAGCGTGATCGAGCCACCCTCGAGGCGCTCGCTCGTTCGATCGAGGCCGCAGATCCCGTGCTACTGGTCGTCGGGAGCCTTCCCGGAGCGCCCCTGCCCGCGCCAACGGCGGAGCGGTTCGATATCGGGCCTCTGGGGCCGAGCGATGTGCACGAGCTCGTCGGTGACGCCTATGCGCCAGCCACGTGTGAGGCGCTCTACCGGCTCAGCGGGGGCCATCCCGCAGAGCTTCGCTCACTGCTGTTGTCGCTGGCCGCTGGGTCACTCAACGAATCGGAGCTCGTGCGCGGGCCGCTTGGGTTGGCACGCCCGCCCACCCAGGGCGCCGCCCGGGTGGAGCTCGACGACGATGCCCGGGAGGCACTCGGTGTCCTGGCCGTGGTGCACGAACCCTTGGGCAAGGAAGCGCTTCGCGAGCTCGGTGTCAGCGCTGAACGGCTCGACGCGGCGCTGCTCAGCGGTAGGGTCGTTCGGGAAGCGGCAGCGCTGCGGCTAAGCAACCCTCGCGATGCCGAGAGCATTCTTGGCGAGCTCGGGACCGACACGGTGCAGGCGCTCGAGCGCCGCGCAGGGCAGTGGTATCTGTCTCGTGCCCGCGGGGCCGACGTCCCGGCGGCTCCCGAACACGCCGCGCGGGCCGCGCTGCACCTGGCACGCGGCGGGGAGATGGCGCGCGCCGTCGAGCTGTTGCTCAGTCACCAGGACCAGCACGCCCTGCTGCCCCAAGCGTGGCTTCTGGCTGCGCACGAGGTCGTGGGCCGTGCTCAGGGACTTGCGGAGGCGCAGAGAGTCGAGATCGAGCTGTGCACGGCCCGGCTCGAACAGATGGCCGGGCAGGCGCGAGTAGCTCGAGAGCGGCTCGCGCGCCTGCTCGCGGCCGAGACCCGAAACGCCGAGCGCGTGGTCGTGCGCAGCGAGCTCGGTGTCTGCGCCCTGCGCCTCGGGGAAACGCACACGGCGGTCGAACAGCTTCGCCACGCGCTCGGAGAGGCGAGCGGTTCCGAGCAGAAGGCCCGGGTTGCGGATCTTCTCGCCCAGGCCTTTTGCCGGCAGGGCGCATACGAAGCGGCCGTCCAGGTGGTGGATGAGGTGCTCGGCGAGTGCGATGATCCGAGACTCCGTGCAGGTCTCGAAGAGGCAGCCGGGGTGGCGGAAAGCCGTCTCGGGCGTTTGGACGCAGCCGAAGCCCGGCTTGAGGCCGCGGCTGGCGTGGTCGGACGGAGTCTGTCGCCGGGCCACCGGATCCGCACCGAAGGTGCGCGGGCGTTGGTTCTCTATCAGCGCGGGAAGCTGCGCGAAGCCAGCGAATGCTACGCCGAGGCCCTGCGTCTGGCCGAGCGGCACGGGCTCGGCGACCAGCTCGCCAACGCCGTGCTGAATCTGGGCACGGTGCTTCACCAGTGCGGCGCCTACTCGAACGCGCTGGCCCGCTACGAGCGTGGTCTGGCGCTTGCCGTGGCGCTCGGACAAACGAGCACCGAGGCTCACACGCGGTTCAATCTCGCCAAGCTCTACGTCGATCTCGGGGCGTGGACGCGTGCGCAATCGCTGCTCGCATCGAGCGAGCGGCTGGCGGAGCAGGCCGGGCTGTCCTCGGTGGCCTGCGCCGTGCTAGCGCTTCGCGCAGAGATCGCGCTCGAAGAGGCAGGGCCCGAACCGGCGCGCGTGCTGCTCATCCGAGCACGACAGGCCGCAGAGGCGGGCGGTGATGCGCGCGACCAGGCCGAAGTGGAAATCCGCCTGGCCGAGATCCTGCTGGCCGCGGGAGATATCCAGGGTGCTGGCGAGCAGGTCGAACGCTTCAGCAGGGCAGTGGCATCGCTCGGCGCGGGCGACATCGAAATCCTCGCCGACCTGGCTCGAGCCCGCGTGCTGTTGGCCCAGCAACGGGCCCGCAATGCCGTAGCTTTCGTCGAGAGCGCGCGCGACAAGGCGCACGAGCTCGAGCTCTGTGAGCTCGAGGCAGAAGCGGAGCTCCTGTTGGCCGAGCTCTGGGAAGCGCAAGGCTCGGAGTCGCTCGGTTCGAAGCACCAGCGGCTCGCCCGCGAGCTCTGGGAACGAGAGGCGGCCGCGCTCCCGGTCGAGCTTCGAGATGGGTTCTGGCAATCGCGGCGACGTCGCGCTGCACGGGCTCAGCCGGCGGCAGTGAGCAGCTCGGCTGTTTCGCCGCGCGAACACAAGCTCCGCTTGCTGGTCGAGATCTTCCGCCGGCTGAACTCCTCGCTCAAGACCGAGGAAGTGCTGCAGCGTGCGATGGACGCGGCCATCGAGCTCACCGGAGCCGAAAGGGGATTCTTGCTACGCGTGCGGACCGAGGGGGAGCGAAGGATGTTCAAGGTCGCCGTGGCGCGCAACGTGGACCGAGAACAGATCGAACAGTCGCACGCCAAGTTCAGCCGCGCCATAGCGGAACAGGTCGTCTCTACCGGCCAAGCCGTGGTCACGGCCTGCGCGCAAACCGATCAGCGATTCGAGCACAATGCATCCGTCCACGCCTTGCGGCTGCAGTCGGTGGTCTGCGTTCCGGTGACCACGCCCGCGGGCTGTCTCGGCGCCCTGTATCTCGACAACCGCTTCAGGACCCAAGGCTTCTCGGAGCAGGACGTGGATCTGGTCATGGCCTTCGCGGACCAGGTCGCGATCGCGCTCGGCAACGCGACCCTCCACCAGGAGCTGCAACGCAACCATCGCGAGCTCCTGGAGCAAAGTAAGCGGATCGAGGAGCTTCTGCGCGACCGTGAAGCCGAGGTCGAGCGCTTGACCGAGCAGCGTCGAGCGAGCAAGAGCCATCCGTACGACTACAGCTCGATCGTCGGAAGCAGTCCGGCGCTCGAGCGTGTCCTGGACCTCCTGGACAGGGTGATCGAGACGGATCTGACGGTGCTCATCGAGGGCGAGAGCGGTACCGGCAAGGAGCTCGTGGCACGGGCCATCCACCACAACTCCTCACGGCGCGGGAGTGCGCTGGTCTCCATCAACTGCGCCGCCGTTCCGGAAGCTCTGCTCGAGGCCGAGTTATTCGGCTACGTGCGTGGCGCGTTCACCGGAGCCAACACGAGCCGGGAGGGCCTGTTCGTCCAGGCTCGCGGCGGCACCTTGTTTCTGGACGAGCTTGGGGACATGCCGCTCAGTATGCAGGTGAAGTTGCTCAGGGTGCTGCAGGAGCGCGAAGTGCGCCCCCTCGGCTCGAACCGCACGCTGCCCGTCGACGTGCGCCTCGTCTGTGCAACCAACCGCCATCTGGCTACGGAAGTGGCGCGCGGCCGGTTCCGCGAGGATCTGTACTATCGCGTGAGCGGCGTGGCGCTGCGTATGCCGCCGCTCCGAGAGCGACCGGAAGATCTGCCTTTGCTCGTCGAGCACATCGCGCGGCGTTCGAGCGAGCGCATGCATCTGGCCGTCCCCGAGATATCGCGCGCTGCGCTCGCGAGGCTGTCACGGTACCCCTGGCCCGGGAACGTGCGACAGCTGGAGAACGTTCTTACGCGAGCTATGGTCATGGCACCGGGCGGTGCCATCGGTGCGCGGGACCTGGAGTTGTCGCTGGAATCGGTCACACGTGCGCGTCCGCTGGATCGCGATCGCTACGCCGAGCACGAGTCCGAGATGCTCGCACAGGCTCTGACGGAGCACGGCTGGAACATGGCTCGAGTCGCGCGGCTCTTGAAGGTGAGCCGTCCGACGCTCTACCGGAAGGTGAAAGCGTACGGGCTCGAACGGAAGCGGTAGCCGTCGACGGCAAGGGTGAGGCACAAGGGTCGATTGAGCCCAGAGGGGAACAGCAGCTGGATCCGGACTGGGACGGCCGGGCCAGGAGTGGATGGGGGGTACACGGAGAAACAGCGGCAATCATTGATGTACCAACACTTCCTTCGGGTCGCTGTGCCATGTCCGATGATTTACATGTAACTATAAAGTTACACATGCTGGCGTCGGCAAGGCCCAGTGGCCAACACCGGTGGGCACGACCCGTTCCTGCCGCTTCGATGGATTTCTGTGCGGCTCTCGGCGCCGTCGCGTGGGCGCACAGCGGCTCGCTTGCAGTGGTCTGGGGATTGCAGAGGCGCTCGGGCACGCCCCGTGCAGTCGGCGGCAATCCCCCACAGCGAGCGAGCCATGTTCAACAGGTCCAACCATCGCCACCCTCGAGCCTCCCGTCGGCTCTGTGGCGCACCCGTTGCGTTGGGCCTCTGCGCCGGCCTTTGCGCGACCATTGCAGCCTGCGGCTCCGAGGCTCCGGGCGACCCATCGCTGCTCAGCGTCTCGGTCGTGAGCCCCCTGGGCTCGCCGCCGTCGAGCTATCGCGTCGTGGTCTCGGCAAAGAGCTCCAAGGTGTCGGTGCGCAGTTGTCCAGGGTCGGATCGGGACAACCCCATTCGCTGCACGGACGATGGCTTCGCCGTCGAGGCCACATCCGCGACGCGGAAGGCGACCATCAAGGCCCCCGGCCATGCATGGCAGACCGTGGCACTCGTCGAGCAAACCGACGACTTCACCCAGACCGTGGAGCTCGAACAACTGCCCCCCTTCGACCAGAACGACGACTATGCCACCGGTTTCGGCCCCGACGACGGCCTGGAAACGTTCGAGGCCTTCGCAGTACCGGTCGACACCGAGCTCGGACCGTCACGCTCCGTCAAGTTCATCATCACGGATCTGCACGACGCGCCGCACGTCTACCTGCAGAACACGCGACGGCATCCACTGCACTACGATTTCGCGCGGACGGTGCTGGGCCGGAGCGAATCCGTCACGGAGTTCGAAAAAGCGACGTACAGCGGAGCCGACCGAGACGACCTCGCCGGTACGCTGGTTTTGTACCCCCAGCTCGAGTTCGAGAGCCAGGTGGCAGGCCGGGAGCTCCGGGCGCCCATCACGCTCAACTTCTTCCCGAGCGATGATCTCGACCCGGAGCAAGCGCTTCTCGCGTTCCGCCTCCTCGAAGAACGCCTGCTCATGGCGGAGATTGCCGGCTCCAAGCATCGGCTGGTGTACCTTCCGGCCGGCGAGCAACAGCGTGAGGAGCTTGGCAAGGCGACGCGCACGTTCGCAGAGCAGGACGCCCTGTGGACGGACGCCGAAGAGCTCTATGCCGGTATCGAAGAGCAGATCCTGAACCCCGGCCTGGCCTACGGAACCTTGCGCCTGTTCACGCCCGAAGCGCTCGAGCGCGCCGTGGTGTCGTCCCAGGACATCGTCGTGCTCACTCGGCTTCCGAACGACCTGCCGCTGGTGGGCGGGACCATCACGGCGGAGCTGCAGACCCCGCTGGCGCATGTCAACGTCGCCGCTCGCGCGCGTGGAACACCGAACCTTGCCTTGCGAAACGCCGAGTCCGATCCGCGCGTCACGGAGCTCCTCGGCAAGCTCGTGCGCTTCGAGGTCACCCGCTCCGGATTCACGCTGGAGCCAGCGAGCGACGAGGAGGCCCAGGCGTACTGGGATTCGCAGACCCGAGAGCCGTTCAGCCCCGAGAGCGACAGCTCGGATCACGGCCTGCCCGGTTTCGACGACGTCGGCTTTGGCGGCGCGATCTACTGCGGTCCCAAGGCCGCCAACTTGAGCGAGCTCAGACAGCTGCTGGGCGAGCAGGCTCCGCCGGGCTTCGTCGTGCCGTTCTGGGCGTACGACCAGCACATGAGCCGTTCGCGAGTCTCGGACGAGCTGTGCCAGGATGCGCGCGAGGATTGCGTCGAAGAAGGACGCAGCGGCGTACTGTGCAGCGGCGCGTTCGATCGCTGCTCGGCGAGCGCGTCGGCAGACGAATCGCCGTACGACTACGCGGCGCGGCTGATCGACGACGCCGAATTCGGGCGTGACACGGCTGTGCGGGAAGCGTGCTTGGACTCGCTGGTCTACGTCGTATCTCATGCGCCTGTCGACGACGTTTTCGCGGCAGAGCTCGATGCCCGCGTCGCGGAGGTGTTCGGCCAGGCGAAAGTGCGGCTGCGCTCGAGCACCAATGCCGAGGATCTCCCGAACTTCAGCGGCGCGGGTCTGTACGAGTCCAAGTCGGCCTGGGCGAGCGGCGAGGACGCTGCTTCCCGGCGCATCGGCAAGGTGTGGGCTTCGGTCTGGGGTTTCAAGGCCTTCGAGGAGCGACGGCTCTGGAGCATCGATCACCTGGCCGTGCGCATGGGCGTGGCCGTGAATCCCGCGTTCGACGACGAACAGGCCAATGGCGTGCTCATCACCCAGAACATCACTAACCCCGGCGTGGTGGGCATGTACGTCAACGTGCAGCTCGGGGAAGTCAGCGTCACCAACCCGGAAGACGGCGCGCTGCCCGAGGTCTTCTCGATTCTGCCGGCGCCCGACGGCGGCGTCCAGGTGGCGCGGCAGCGGCTGTCGTCTCTGAGCCCCGATGAGCCCCTACTGAGCGACGAAGAGGTGGCCGAGCTCTATCGAGCGGCGGCACGCGTGCAAGCGCACTTCGCGCCGCTGTACGACCAGGACGTATCCGAACTCGCACTGGACCTCGAGTTCAAGTTTCACGGACCGGAGCGGGCGCTGATCATCAAGCAGGCCCGGCCCTACGCGACTCGCGCCGCGTCCTCGAACCAGTAACGGAGAAAGACATGAGAACCAACGTTCTGCTTCTTGGGATGCTCGTGAGTGCGCTTGCGGGCGCGTGTGGTGACAAGGAGAGCGACTCGCCCGAAGGGGCTGCCGGCGCGGCCGGCGACAGCCATTCTGCGACCGGAGGCACAGCGGGAGACGAGCAGAAGGCGACCGGAGGCAAGGCCGGCGACGATCACCCGGCGACCGGGGGTACGGCGGGAGACGAGCAGAAGGCGACCGGAGGCAAGGCCGGCGACGACCACCAGGCGACCGGGGGCAACTCCGGAGACGACGACGATGACGACGATGAGGCCGGCGGCCATCCTGGCGCGGCTGGCTCCTCCGCAGCCGCTGGCGGCGACGACGAGCCCGAGCCGGGCACCGCGGGTGCAGGCGGAGCCCCGGATCCAGGCCGATCCGGCGCCGGTCCCGGCGGCAGCGCAGGCGACTCCGGCGACGACGGCGGCGGCACGTACGGCTTCAGCATCCGAGCGCCCAAGGAGAGAGAGGTCACGTGCTCCGAGAACCCCATGGGCTCGACGGACCCCGCGCTGCTCACGGACGAGGATTTCGTCTGCACGTTCGCCTACGGATCGGTCGAGGGGTACGTGTACGTCCAGGCCACTCCCACCGACTGCCGCATGCTCATGGGAGCCACTCCGAGCAGCTACGACGCGACCGGTTGGATCTCCGTCGACGGCGATGTGTCACAGCTCGATGGCATCTCGTACGACCACGGCGGCAATCATTTCAACAACACCTTCGAGTTCGACTACGGTGACCGGCACTACCGGATTGCCCATTCCACCATCGGTTTCGGCGGCCGCTCCTGCCAGCCACCGGACTGCGTGCAGGTGTTCGAAGAGGACGCCACCACGCTCGTCGAAGACGGCTGCACCAAGGAGCGTACGCTGCCCGTGACGTGCGTGGCCATCGAAGAGGCAGGCGTCGTTCCCTCCCTCGCGGATACTTTCGCTCCCTGTCCTGGTGACCCGAACTACTCCGAAGAAGCACAGGGCTAGTGGCCCCGCCACCTCGGATGCGGCCGTCGGCGCATGTCCGCGTGTACGCCGGCCGCGCACCACTCACCGCCGCGCCCGTCCCTCAGCCATCCATGTGCGCCGAAGCAACAGTGAGCTTCTTTGGCGGCGCGTCAGGTCTGCTGGCGCTCTTCTAGCAGGCGCAACCGGCGGTCCAGTTCCGCCATGCGATCGAGGTCTTGCGTGCGCGAACGGATGACCTGATCCGATAGCCGATCGATACGACCCACGAGTTGCTCGAGCCGCTCGTCGTGCGCCTCGAGCACGTTCACCATCTTGCCCATGGCCGACTCGAGCTGCTGGAAACGCAGATCCATTTGGCCGAACCCGCGCCCCATC
>JAFGIS010000481.1 GCA_016929495.1 Polyangiaceae bacterium
CACAAGCGCCGATCGGCGGCACGGGCGGACGAACGCTGGGCTCCGCTGGCTCCGCCGCACAAGCGCCGATCGGCGGCACGGGCGGACAGACGCTGGGCTCCGCTGGCTCGGCCCCCGAAACGCCGATCGGCGGCACGGGCGGACAGACGCTCGGCTCCGCTGGCTCGGCCCCCGAAACGCCGATCGGCGGCACGGGCGGACAGACGCTGGGCTCCGCTGGCTCCGCGGGGCAAGCGCCGACCGGCGGCAGCGGTGGTCAGGGGGAGGCAGGCGCGGGAGGCATGGCCGGCATCGAGCTCCCGTTCGATACCATGGCTGGCTGCCGGAATTTTACCTCGCCAGGCTGCGACCAGTGCTGCGACCCCTACGTTCGGGAGGGCGGGGTTCTGGGATGCAATACCCTGTCCGCGACGATGGCCTCGTCGCTCGAAGGCGCCTGTCCGCAAGGCTGCCCGCCCTGCGCGCGCTGCATGGACTACTACGCCGAGGTGCTCACGGAGGCGGCCGCTGCTCCGCGTCCCGAGTGTGATTGCGATTCCGGGGAGCACAGTATCGATCCCTGCTACACGCCGGACTCGTGTGACTGCTTCTGTTCGGCGCTCAACACCGCCGTCGCCATGTGTCCCACGATCGCCGCCGAGGCCTGCACCGCACGCAACCAATGCGAGGTGGCGTTGGTCGCCGAGGAAGGGATCTCCGTGCCCGGGCAGGAGGTCGCTGTCGTCTGGGTCAATCTCTCGCCGCAGCCGATCTTCCTCGAGCCCTGTGCCGCCTACGAGCTCACGGAACGGTGGACCGAGGCAACGCTCGAGCCGTTCGCCGACTGCCCCGAGGGTCCGGATGCCGTGGAGCTCATACCGGGCTCCAGCCGCCTCGCCCCGTTCACTGTGCAGGACAGCTACCCACCGGGCAGCTACTCCGTGAATGGGTCGTACCGAGTTGGCTGTGACGCGGATCTGCCGCTCGACGAAGCGAATTGCGACGAAGGCGTGCATTCTGTCGGCTCGGATACGATCGGCATTGCGGCCGAGTGAGGACCCGGCAAGCTCGTCCGTCTCGGGCTGCTCAACGCCCGAGCCCGCTGGCCTTCTGCACCAGCGTCACGAGCTCGCGCCGGTACGGGTCATTGGCCACGTTGCGCCCCAGCGTCTCGAGCACACTCGCGTAGGTCGCGCTGCCCTTGTACTGGGAATTGCGCAGCAGCATGCCGAAGGACGCCACGCTCGCCGCGAACTGGTGATCGCCGGACGCCTCACCGAAGTTTCGCCGCTGGTCGGCCACCCTCACTTCGATCTCTCGGCTCGTGCTGCCCTCGGGCTGCTTGTAGCGGAGCTTGATGGTCAACAGCTCGTTCGACTGGGCCGCCGCCGTGGGCTCGCCCCGCTTCTGGTAGCGGAGCATGCTGCCCTCGTCCGGCAGCGCTTGTCCCGGGGGCACTAGCTCGTACAGGGCCGTCACGGTGTGGTCGGCCCCGATCTCGCCTGCGTCCTTCTTGTCGTCGGTGAAGTCCTGGTGCGCGAGCACTCGATTCTCGTAGCCGATCAGCCGGAACGCCTGCACGCGGCTCGGGTTGAACTCGAGCTGGATCTTGACGTCCTTGGCGATGGTGATGAGCGTTCCTGAAGCCTGCTCGACCAGCACCTTGCGCGCCTCGGCGCCCGAGTCGATGTACGCGTAGTTGCCGTTGCCCTTGTCCGCCAGCTTCTCGAGCGTGCTGTCCTTGTAGTTGCCGGTTCCGAATCCGAGCACGCTCAAGAAGACGCCGCTCTTGGCCTCTTTCTGGATCAGATCCAGGAGCTCACTCTGGCTCGTGGTGCCTACGTTGAAGTCACCGTCGGTCGCCAGGATCACGCGATTGGTGCCGCCCTGGATGAAGCTCGACCGAGCCTGCGCGTAGGCCAGCCGGATGCCTTCACCTCCGTTGGTGGATCCTCCTGCCTGCAGCCGCCCGAGCGCGTCGAGGATGACGTCCTTGTGGTCGCCGGCCGTGGGCGATAGCACCAACCCGGAGCTGCCGGCGTAGACCGCGAGCGATACTCGATCCCCGCGGTCCAGCTGCCGTACGAGCATCTGTAGCCCCTGCTTGAGCAGCGGGAGCTTGTCGGGCGACTGCATCGACCCCGACACGTCGACGAGGAACACGAGGTTCGCTCTGGGGCGGGTGGCGGCTGCGACGTGCTTGCCCTTGAGCCCGATCCTGACGAGCCGGTGCCCGGTGGCCCAGGGAGCCTCGCTCACCTCGGTGTTCAGGCTGAACGGAACCTCGGTGGCCGGCTCCGGGTAGCTGTAGTGGAAGTAGTTGATCATCTCCTCGATCCGCACTGCGCCGGCCGGCGGCAGCCTGCCTTCGTTGAGGAAGCGCCGGACGATCGAGTAGCTGGCCGTGTCGACGTCGATAGAGAAAGTCGAACGGGGATCCTCGGCCACTCGGACGAACGGATTGTCCGTGATCTGGTCGTAGGCCTCGGTGTCGTGCTCGACCGGTCCGCGCAGGATGGGCTGACCCAGCGGGTCGACCGCGCCCTCCTCACCTCGGGCGCGCGTTCCACTGCCTGACTCGGCATCCGTGCCGCGTGCTCTCTCTTTGGACAGCCGGGCCACCAACTCGGCCGGCGCCGCCGCCGCGGACGGCCTGAGATGGAGTCGTGCTGCCTCGCGCGCGTTGGATTCCTCCATGAGCGCTGTCGGCGCGGACGCCTTGCTGTACGCCTCGACGGGCATCGCCGGCTCCAGCCCCGACCGCAGGCTGGTGTTGAGAATCAGTGCTGCGCCCGCCGCTGCTGCCAGGCTACCGCCACCGTACACCAGCACCGCGCGCCACCTTCGCTTCGGCCTCGGTGCCGCCACGCTCGGCTGGGCGGCTTGCTCGATGCGAGAACGCTGCGTCGGGCTGAGCGCGCTCGGCGCGCCCTGACCGAGCTCGTTGGCCAGCAGCGCCGCGGTCTGGCGAATACTCTCGATCTCCTCTTTGGCTGCCGGGTCGTCGGTGAGCAACGCTTCGAAGGCCAGGCGATCCGAGTCGTTCATCTCGCCCAGCGCGTAGGCGGTCAGTCGAGGGTCGTTGAGAGCGATAGTCATCGTGCCCTCCTGTCGTGTCCGAGCTCTGCACGGATGGTTTGCATGGCGGTGTGCAGGATGAAGCCCACGTTGGAGACGCTGAGGCTCATGCACTCGGCGATTTCCTGGTAACTCAGTCCGCCGCTGAACTTCAGGCGTACGGCCTCGCGTTCGCGCTCGGGAAGTCCTTGTACGACGGTCATCAGGCGGCTCAGCGTCTGATGCCGTTCCACTTTGGTTTGGGGGCCGCTGTCAGGGCTCGGCATATCGTCTCCTTCCGGTAGCGAGGCAGCGCGGCCCGCTCGTCGACACAGATCCAACGAACGATTGCGCGCCACGGTGAACAGCCACGCGGCGAGATGCCCTTCGACCTGAGCTCGCTCGTGCCGGCAGAGCTCGAGAAACACGTCCTGCACCACGTCGGGTGCTTGTGATGGTCCTACCAGACTGGTCGCATACCTGAGCAGCGGCTGCTGGTAGCGTTCCACCGCCAGCATCACCCATCGGTCGTGTGTCTCTGCCATGGCCGGCTCCGACGGGTCGAGTGTCTCACCACGCACACCCCGACAACGCAGCAAGCGCCGCCCCCTTAGAAAAAAGTTGAGGAGCCGACATGCGCCGCCCGGCCGGCGGGAATGCTCAAACGGGCGTTCTCCGGTTTTCGCCGAAGGCAAGCACGTCGAAGCCCACGTGCCGAGGGACTACCGGCACGTCCCGAAGCGCTCGGGAATGTCGGGCGAATCCGGCGGGATCATCGTCCCGTTGACGCCACGCACGACGCCCTTGAAGTAGTCGCCGAGCGTCCAGCCTCGCCCCGGCATCCATTTGCAGTCGTCGATCGCCGCCGTGTAGAGCTGACCGTCGTGCTCGAACACCAGCGTGCACTGGAAACCATAGTGGCTCGCACCGCGAAACACGATGCGCGACCAGTCGAGCCCGAAGTCCCCCGGGCCTTGCTCCAGCAGGCTCTGGAACGTGGTCGTCAGGTAGTAGCGCCAGGTTTGGTACGCCTGCGGCGTGAACCGCGGGTTCTGGGTCTGGATCTCCGCGACGCTCGGGATATGGGCCTCGAGCGGACTGAAGTCATGGCGCCTGAGGGCGTCGCACAAGGCCATGGCGAGCTGCATGCGCGTCGTACAGGGAGTCTGCGTGACCACGGGCTGCGGCGCCATCATGGGCGTGCTCTGCTGGTCCGGCGTGCGGCTCGAAGCACACGCCAGCACCAACAGACTCGGCACCCACCAGCGACCGAGACGGCTCGGCCACGACTGCATCGATCCCGGTACGCTTCCTTCACGCAGCATCGAGCCCATGCACGACAGATAGCACGCTCACCGCATCGAGCCGACCCGCGCCACACAGCCGGCCACCTTCGCCTCCCCCAGCGCCTTCCGTAGCCCTTGCTCGAGCCGTGCTCCCCGCGCCTCAGCCCGTACACCGACGCATCGAGCGCCCCAAGCGTCGCCAACCCCGCGCTCACCGCGTAAGTGATCGAAATGGTCCAGAGAAGGTTGGGACACGCCCTAGCGGGGCTCCGCCCCAGCCCGACCAGGCACGGGCGGGACCTGATAGGTTGTGCTGGCTGATGCGCCGGAGCCCCGCGTTGACAGTCGAGAGTCGTGAGTCAAGAGCCCGGAATCGCCGCCGTCCGGGCTGTCGACTCATGGCCGTCGACTACCAACCAGAGGCACCAGATCCGAAAGTTGACTCAAATGAAACGACTTTCGTGCCCCATAGACGCTAGTCCGACTCTTCGAGCCACCCGAGCACGTTGTCGATGGCTGCGTCCTCCCTCAAGCGGACGCCCCGCCCCTTGTGGGCCTTCGCTGGATCCAGCAGTGTGACAGCGACCTCTGGTGTCACCGACGCGACCACCCAGTGCCAGCCCCATCGTTTCGCGTCGGCAGCCATTCGGCTCCACTCGCTCCGGTCGAAGCGAAGAGGCAGCCCAGACCGCTTGACCTGCAGCCCGAGCTGTATGGCGCCGCGAATGGCGAGCAGACCAAACGCGCCGCGGGATGCTCGAGACTGGTAGACTAGCTCGAAGCCGTACGATGCGAGCAGTCGGGCCACGGCGATCTCGGCCTCATCACCCACCACGGTCATCGGCACCACGGTGCCGCCCGGGCTCCGCCAGCGGACCCACGTCGCGAACAGAGGATCAACCAGCCGGAACTCCCCACCTTCGTCTCTTCTGACCAGATCGCCCAGACGCTGGAGGTAGCGCGCGGTGGAGGCGGGAGAAGCCGCAATCCGCTTGGCCAACTCCGTGAGTCGCGCGGAGGACGCGTGAGCCAGCGCGTCGATCGTCGCGGCCAGCGTCGCCGCCTGCCCCACTGCGCGCTGGTGCTGGTTCTCGAAGTAGAGGGCCAGCCGCCCAGTGCGCGAGAAGAGCAGGGACTGGATCACGGCCTTGAGCGCAGCGTCATCGTAGGGAGGATCGGTTGCGGTCAGCGCCTCGCCCACCATCTGCAGGTAGAATGGATGTCCGCCCACGACGTCGAATATCCGCTCGGCGACAGCGACCTCGATGTCGCGCCCGGGAGGGGCCGACGAGGTGAGGAGCGAAATGGCGTCGGTGCGGTCAAACGGCCCTATCTCGAGCAGCTTGAAGTGCTGGAAGAAGGGTGAATGTCGAGCGGTGACCAGCTCGCGGAGCACACTCGGCGAAGAACCCGAGATGACATAGCCCACGCGGCGGTGGCGTTGCCAGACGGCACGCATGACGGGAAACGGCTCGAGCTGCTTCGACGTGAGGTTGGCAAACTCCTGGATCTCATCGATGGCGACGACCAGATGCCGATCGAGTGCAACACAGAGATCTTCCAGCAACTGGAGCCAGGGCGGCACGTGGTCGGGGTCGGCAGGCGTCCGAGGCAAGCGGGTGAGCTCGACCCGGAGGGCCTTGGGTAGCCGTGCAACCGCTGCACTGGCCGCAAGCGCTTCCTGGTAGGCGTCTGGCTGACGAGCGAGCACGGACAGCGATGTACCGGCACTGCCGGCAAGCAGCGCGTCGGTTCCCCGGAGGACGAGAGTGCGGAATATCTCGGGGGTCAGGGGCGCGTGCTCGAAAGCGTCGACCACCGCGATCTTCGTGGTGGGCAGGCGACGTGCCGCCTCGAGGATGAGGCTGGTCTTGCCGATCTTGCGCGGCCCGAGCACTGCGAGCCACCTGGGAGCTCCCTCAGTGAGCGCTTCGAACGCGGCGGCCAGCTCCGCAAGAGCTAGGTCTCGGTTGTGGAAACCGCTCCCCGTGACGGGAGCGCTGGCGCGGAACATGCCGCAAGCCTACGAGCTTCGGTGGAATTAGGCAAACTTGCCTATAGGCAACGTCGCCTATGGGCAGATCTGCCTAGCAGCACGCGTGTGTCGCAGCCGAGCTCGAAGTCGAGATGACCCTCGAGGTCCGTCTGGACCGCCGCGCAGGTGGCGGGACAGAGGATGATCTTGGTCGGCGCGCTCGGGTTGTCGTAGCGCCAGCCAACGCCCGAGCATGCTTCGTCGCGGTACAGCCGCTCCACGGTGCGGGCTCGTACCTTGCGCTAGGTGGATCCGCGGTGTGCCAGCTGTGCCAAACCGAGGGGCTGGGCGGCACAGCTCTCGAGTCACCTGTGGATCGGTCACGCCATACACCCGTTTGACATCGAGCACTTCGGACGTGGACTCGTCGCAGTTCGGGAGCTTGGTCATGTCGGACGCGATCCGGATCCCGTTGCTCCTCCGGCTCCGGTCGAAGCAGCTCCCGACGAACGTCGGGCTTGCGGTTTGGAGCCAGCCGTGTCGCAGCAGGAGAGGCAGACGCCCAGGGCGACCATCGCCCATTTCCGAGCACATCCCACCAGCGGCCAAACCTTCACGCCCCCAATACCTAGCGCGCGGACGAGCGCGGGTCCAGGGGCTACCGTAACAAGCCCATGTCCGCGAAACGCGAGCAGGAGGCTCGGGGCCTCCTGCTCGCGCGTCGCGGGCACGATTGGATTGCGCGGCGCAGCTCACCGGGGGGAGTCGTACGAGTAGCCCACGTACACGTAGTCCCCACCAGAGCCTTCGTTCAGATCCTGCATCAGCGCCGAGCCTTGGTGAGTGACCCAGAGATAGTTGCAGCCGGAGCCGCCCTCGGAGTAGGCCGTGCTGTGGTCGTCTCTCGCGGCTATCGAGCGGACCGGATTGGCGCCGGCTTGCCGGAAGTATCCGAGATAGATGAAGTCACCGCGCGCGCCCTTGTTCAAGTCCAGGTCGATCCGCGTCCCGCCGGCGGGATCGGTTTCCCCGTTGGACGTGTCGACCGTGTACAGTCCGGTGATGCATTGCCCTTCGGATCCGTCGTCAGGTCCGAGCTTGTAGTAGATGAAGATGTTGTCGCTGTCGGACCGCGTGCCAGCGTTGAGATTGATGTTCAAGAGCTTGTATCCGTTGGCAAGCTCCGCTGCCGGCCGGCTGGCGACGAGGACCTGGAGTCCAACGACGCAGGGCTCGGCCTCGGCGAGCGCCGTCGGCAGCTCGCGGCCCTGTGCCCATGCTTCGAACGCGGTCGCGATGGCGTCCCTTCGAGACGCATCGCTCGCAAGCTCCCAGATCGGCAGCAGACCGCGTTCTTCGAAATCACAGAAGGCCGGATTGTCGTTCACGGACTCGATCCAGTCCCGGTACTGGTTGTCATTGACGATACCCTGCCCGTACTCGCTCCGCCCGCCGTAGACATCGAGGCGCTTCTCGACCGTCTCGTTGAACGCAGCAAGGCTGCTCTGGACCGTGCTGCTCGTCGAGAGGTCCGCCGACGCGTATCCTGACTTGAAGCTCGCCTGTGCGTACACGCCCACCTCGGTGGCTTTGCCCACGCGGCTCATGTCAGCCGAAACGCTGTAGTCGAGACGACCGCCCACGACCAGTCCCCTGATCACGTGGGTTCCGTAGATCTGGAACAGATCCTCGGGAGCGATGCTCGCCTCGTCGAGGTTGTTGCGAGCTTGTGTCGTGAGGTGCGCTCGGAGCTGCTCCGCCGTGACGTCCAGCTTCACACGCAGACCGGTCTTCTTGATGAGACTCTGCACCGTGGCGAACGAGTAGCTCTGGTCGGTGGTGCGGGCTTCGCTGAAGTTGACGCCCACCGAACCGCTGAAGAAGCTGTAGCCACCCGAAAGCTGGGTGGTGTGGTTGAGCGACTGCGAGTACTGCCGGGTCGTCGTGCCCCAGGCGGTGTAGAACGTCGCTCGCTCGTAGGGGCGCTGCTCGATCAGACCCTCCTCGAGCATGGAGGCGCTGTCCAGCACCTCCGCCATGACCTCGACGGGATCGGCGTAGTTGCCGAACACGTCGTAGCCCGCACCGAGCACCTCGAAGCCGGGCTCGTCCCCGGTGAGGCCTGGATTGACGTTCCCTTCCGTTTCCGTGTCCGCGCCGTCACCGGCGGCCTCTGCCTCATCGTCGGGCTCGGTGCTTGCACCCGCTGCCTCCTCTTCACCTTCCGACTCGGCGCTCTTGCTGGCGGCCCCGGCCGCAGCATCGGACCCGGTGCTCTCGCCGGCCGCCGCCTCTTCAGCGTTGGACTCGAGGTTCTCGCTGGCGGCCCCGGCCACGCCCAGGTCCGAGGATCCTCCCTCACCCTCGATCGAGAGGCATCCGAGCGCGATCGCGCTCGACAGAAACGCGACGGACCATGGTGCAGACTTGATGAACGTCATGACGTCTCCTCACTTTGCTTGTTGATATCGAATCGGTTGTCTTGTTCTCAGCGTATCTTCACCGAAACGCGCTTTGGCATTCACTGGCGGATACGCATCGTCTGGGCGCGCCCCCCACGTTCTGGTGGCTATACAAGATGGACGATGAATCCGAGTTTCAGCGACGGGATCCACGCGTCGATCGACGAGTCGCCGCCGATGCCGTAGGTCTGAGCGGCGTTCTGTCCGGCTTCGGTGGCCCCGAGCACCTCGTCGACATGGTGCAGCTGAGTGTGCAGATAACTGATGCCCCCGTGCAGGAAGAACGTGAACCGTTCCTGCCCGAGCTCGAAGCCCGCGTGGAGGTTGGCGAATTGGTAGCCCACTCGCTCGGCGATGGCGTTGTTCCGGTATTCGGAACCGGCCAGCGACGCGATCAGCCCATTGGCATTGCCCTCGAAGTAGTGGCCTGCTTCCAGTGTCAGCGAGGGTCCCGCACCGAACGGGACGAACACGACGCCGCCACGGATGCCGGGGCTGATCGCATTGCTGCCTGCACCCGCCTGCAGACGCAGCCAGGGCTGGGGCCGATACGACAGCCCACCCATGATCCCATCGGGCAGTCCCACGTCAAGCATGGCTCCCAACCTCGGCAGCGAGCTCTTGGTCTGGGTCGCCCGGGGCGCCACGTCTCTCATCGCAGGGGCGTGACCGAAGTCGGTGGTCGGCCAGGTCACGGCCGACTGCGCGGCAGCCGAGCGGGCCAGGCCAGCGCTGAGCGCGATGGTGAGCAGGGCGCCGTGAGCGAGCTTGCGTGCGAACCGGAGAGTGTGGTGAGTCATGAGTGCTGGCCTTTCGTGAGTTCTTGTTTCACGGCCCAAAGCAGCTCGCGTGCCAACCGCGCGCATCGCCCCGACGTCGAGGTCGCACTCGACCGTGAGCGTCGCTCGACGGGTCTTTTCCCGAGGATCCCGCGGACCGCACCGGGATCCGCCGGCCCGTCACCCGAGCCCTTGGCTCTGGAACCTGTCCGCGCCTGGACGTCCAGCAGCGGACGGATCGGCTGCTCGACAGAGGCCCCACGCCGCCGAGGCGGCGCCGTTCAGCTCTTGGCGTTGTCCGTGTCCGGCGGCGCTGCGGCCTTGCCCGCCTCGAACTCGGCGCTCCCGTCCATGAGCCGATAGGCTCGCTGGCGGGAGATCCCGACTCTACGTGCCGCGCGCGCCACATTCCCGCCCTCGGCTCGCAGAGCCACCAGCAGTGCCTCGCGTTCCTCGTTGCGCCGCGTCTCGACCATCTGCTGGAAGTCCTCTACGCGTGGACTGGCCTGTCGAGGCAGAGCCGCCGGATCCCACGCCGCTTGCGGCTCGTTCGGAGCAGCAGGCGCGAACTGGGCCGGCAGCCCCGGCACGCCCGGCCCTGGACGGGGCCCGCGGCGCGCGCGCATCTCCGGCGGGAGGTGCGACCGCTCGAGCGCAGGTCCACCCGCGTGCATCGCAGCCAGGCGTCTGGCCAACAGATCGAGCTCCCGCACGTTGAAGGGCCAATCGTGCAAGCACAGCGCCTCGACCAGCAGCCGGTCCAGGGCCGGCGCTGGACCTTGACAGTGACGTGCCAGCCTACGCGTGAACAGGTCCGGCACCTCTTCGGTACGTTCGCGCAGCGGCGGCAGGCAGACGACCAGCCCTGCCAGACGCGCGTACAGATCCGCGCGGAACCGCTTCTCCTCCACGGCGCGCCGGAGCGACTCCTGGGACGCCGTGACCAGGCGCACGTCTATACTCACAGGAGCCGACTCGCCCAAGGGCACCACCTGCCGCAGCTCGAGCGCACGCAAGAGCTTGGCCTGGATGGACAGGGGCAGATCGGTCACTTCGTCGAGCAGCAGGGTCCCGCCGTGGGCGGCCTGGAGGTAGCCGACACGGTTGTGCTCTGCCCCGGTGAAGGCGCCCTTCTTGTGACCGAAGAGCTCCGACTCGGCCAGCGACTCGGGCAACGCCGCGCAGTTGACCCCTACGAACGGCCCAGCGCGCCCGCTCCACTCGTGGATCGCCCGTGCCGTGCATTCCTTGCCGGTACCGGTCTCACCCTCGACGACGATGGGCAAATCGCTGCTCGCAGTCGCCCTGGCTCCGCTGAGCGCCTGCTCGAGCTGCGGTCCCCCGAGCAGCTGCTCGGCCAAGGGACGGCACAGCGACGGCGAAGCTTCTGGTTGCCACCAGACGTTGCGCACCACGCCTACCGAGTCTCCAACCCGCACAACATCGCCGCCCTGCAGCGCGTGCTCGGTGACGCGGTCGCCGTTGACGTGCACGCCGTTCTTGCTGCCGAGGTCGCGTACGATCCACCGAAGTCCGTCGCGCAACAGCAAAGCGTGGCGCCGCGAAAGCTCCGCCCCCTGGAGCTGCACGTCGCAGTCCTCACCGCGGCCTATCATCTGCGTGGGCTTGGTCGACAGGGTGACTCTGCCGGCCGACAGGGGGAAGACCCACAGCAGGCCGAGCGGCGCCTCGGTGCTCCTCAGCGAGACGGGGCTGGGGCTGGCTACCGTGGTTTCGGACGGGGTGTGAGGGCTGGGCGGTTTCACGTCACTCGACAAAGCGGAGCCCGGTGATCGAGACCCAGACGGGGTCCCAGTTGTCTGGACCCTTGCCGAGCGCGATGGTGCTAAGGCGCCAGATATCGAACGTGCCGCCGTCATCCGAGCATTCGTCGGGCTCGTCCAGCGCGAAGAGATGCGTGCCCGTACCCAAGCCGTCGCGGTCCCAGTAGCAGCTGCTGCCGTGGGTGTCCTCCAACCGCAAACGGTGGGGGGCTTCTGCACTCAGGTCGGCGTCGATCTCGAGGTAGGTTCCAGAGGTGTACAGGCCCCGCGCGTCGGCCTGAAGGTAGGCCTCGGTATCGACATCTCCGCTCAACATTGCGCTCGCCTCCGACGTCGAGAGCGGCACGTACCACGCTGCCGTGGCCCCGGCCCCGAAGGTCGTCAGCTGCCAGCACAGATCCTCGGGTCCTAGGGCACCGCCCACCGGGCCACGCGCACCCACGCCTGATCCGGTCGTGCGGAAGCTCAGGCCACTCACCGTGATGCCGAGTGGATTCGGTTCGGAAGAGTCCGTGGTGATGGACAATTGGTCGACCCCGAAATCGAATCCGCACTCGGCAGTATCGGCCGACTCGCAGTAGCTCGGTGCACCCAAGTCGATGACGTACGAGGTGGGCCCCTGCCCGACCTGTCGTGCCCAGACGCATCGCGAGTCGCTTCGTTCGAGGGAGACCGCGAAGAGGGCGCCAGCCGCGATGTCAGCGTCGATGACCGCCTCGTCGTACGCCGACAGATCGACGAGCGCTCCGGGTTCGGCCAGGCGAGCCGCGAGCCCTCCCCTGCTCGACGCGGCGTGGGTGACCTCGACGGACGCCGACTCGGTCGACGGTGTCGTGAGCCAGCTCGTTTGGCTCCCTGCTTCGTCGAACGCGCGCCACCGGTAGCCGTTCGGTCCGGTCGAATAGTGGGTCTCGGCGTACGCCTGGCCAACGTCATCGGGGCTCAGGGCGCGGTCGTGGATCTGCACTTCGTCGAGCGTGCCGCCGAAGTAGCTGTAGACGTATCGTGCGTTCGGTTCGTCGTCGAGCAGATCTCGATGGGTTCCCACCAAGAGCTCCAAGACGCCGGCAAGGTCGATCAGATCGGGGAACGTACTCTCCGCGACCTGAGCACCGTCGACGAACAGGCGCACGCGCGCCTGGGACGCCGATATCTCTTCGTACGTGGCCGTCACCGCGCGCCAACCCTCGTTCTGGCTCGACAGAGTCGTATCCTGCCAGCCGAGCTCGTGGGTCGAGCAGTCGCCGCCGTAGCGGTAGCAAAAGACGTACTCGGGCACGCCCGAGCTCGAGTCTCGCCGCACACTGAGCGCGTAGCCGCCGCCCGGGCAAGCCGCCTGGGTCGACACGAGCGGTTCCTCCAGATACGTGCTGCTCTCACTTCGCACCGATGCACTCACCGTGAGAGCCCGAGACAGGAACGGCCCACTCACCGACCGCCACGCATAGTCATCCAACCCATCGAACTCGGCCGCGTAGCCCTGGCCGTTCACGCGCGTCGTGGCAACCGCCGGGTCGTGGGAGTCGAGCGGCCCCGCGTCCCCGACACTGGTGTCGGTCGTCTCGCCCCGGATCAGGTCGTAGCCGTGCCCTGTCGCATCGGCGTACAGCTGCGCCGCATCGTCCTCATCGAACCGGTAGTAGGTCAACAGCCCGGGGCTAGCAGGTTGCCCGGCACTGCCAGCCGTACCAGCCTGGCCTTCGCCTGCACCGGCCTGGCCTGCGCCTGCGCCCGCCATGCCTCCGTCCGCACCGCCCCGGCCTGCGCCCGCACCCGCCATGCCTCCGTTCGCACCCCCGGTGCCCTCGTCCGTACCGCCCGTGCCCGCCTCCGCACCCCCCGTGCCCTCGTCCGTACCGCCCGTGCCCTCGTCCGTACCGCCCGTTCCCTCGTCCGCGCCAGCCGTTCCCTCGTCCGCGCCAGCCGTTCCCTGCGCCCCACCCGCCTCGTCTCCTCCAGCGTGAGCCCTGACGGCCCCCGACGCGGACGCACCCGCCTCGGCGCCGCCTTGCCCACCGGCTCCGCCAGCGCTTGCCCACGGACCCTGTGGAGCCTCGGCGACCCGCGTTCCCTCTTCGTCGATACTCGACCAGGCGCCGCACGTCGGCAGGCTCGCCGTCTTCTGGTCGCAGACGGTGGTGGCCGCCACGCCGAGCGCAGCACCCGACGCGAGCCGTTCGCACACGGCCGCCGGGAGCTCGATGACGCCGTCACGTGCTGCCCAGCCCGACAAGCCGCCACGGTCGAGCGGCACGAGGCACACCCGGGGACCGCAGATCCCCTGTGTCTCGGGCTCCAGGACCAGCGCCAAGTTCACTTCCCGGATCTGCGCCTGCGACAGCTCGGAAATCGAGCACGACTCCTGATCGATCTCGACCGCGGCGCCGGACTCGAAGCACTCGAGCGTGTCGAAGCAGCTGCCCGTGCCGGTGCCGTCACCCCCGCCGAAGATCGCGCTCGCATCGTAGTCCGGCAGATCATCGACATCAATGGCCGAGGACTCGCAGCCTCCGGCAATGCAGGTCTCGCCGTTGTCGCAAGTGCTGACGACGCTTCCATCGTCGTCGGTCTTGGCCTGGTCGACGCACAGCCACTCGATGGGAATCGTCAGCGTTGCGACGCGGTCGGCGGGGATCGGCGTCACCACTTCGCGCAGCGTTCTCGGCTTGTGCTTGAGACTGGAGCTGACACGAATCGTGACCGGCTCGGTTGGGTCCTTGCCGGCCACGATGCCGAGCGTGGCCGGCAACGTGAGATTGCCCTCGCCGACGGTGTACTCGTGTCTGAATTGAACGCTGCCAAAGGACGATACCTCCACGGTCACGTGGTCGAAGTCCTTGGGCGGCTGCATGTCGGTCACCAGGACCAGCATGAGCTGCCCTCGACGTTCGCGCGTGTCGTCGGAGCAGCCGGGCAGCGCCACCGAGACCAGCAGCAGAACCCAACCGAACAGCGGTCGCAACGTCATGGCATCCCACCGGAGCAGCGACCCATGATACCCCAAGCGCGCTCCGCCTGGCGCACCGCGATCCTGGGTGGTGCCCTGTCTCCAAGACAGGGCACCTAGGTAGCAAGGCTTTTCCTGGCTCAAACGGGGGGCATTCGCCGCAGAATTCGGCGGCTTCGCCCAGTTCGAGGCCGTTGAATTCTGCGGCGCATCACAGAGACGGGGCAGTAGGTCGTGCGGCCCGCAGGCGGCTGCGGCCAGCGCACGATGGTGTTCCCCGCGACGTCCGTCGACCCTGCTCGCTGGATGGTTCGTGTCCTCGCATGCTCGGGCCAGCGGGCCTGCCGTCGCTGTTCCTCGCTCTCCCCTGTGGCATTCGGGCCTTCCGCGGTCGTTGACGCTCGTTGTTTCGAGGCGTATTCGCTGGTTGTTGGCTGACGGTCATTCGCCCTCAGGTGTGCCCACGGCATTCGAGCCTGGCAGGGTCCTCGGCGGGAGATTCCGTGTCGAGCGTGAGCTCGGCGCGGGCGGCATGGGTGTGGTGCTGGTGGCCACTCATCTGGAGCTCGACGAACCCGTAGCCCTCAAGGTGATGCTGCCCAAATGTGCCTCCAACGCGGAGGCTGCCAGCCGATTCGCGCGCGAGGCCCGGGCGTCGGTCAAGATCCGAAGTGAGCACATCGTGCGCGTGCTGGACGTGGCACGGCTCGAGGACGGGACTCCCTATATGGTCATGGAGTACCTCGAGGGCACCGACTTGGCTGGATTGCTGGAGGCCCAGGGACCGCTGCCGCCTCCTGCCGCCGTCGCCTACGTGCTTCAGGCGTGCGATGCCATCGCGGCGGCGCACGCCCTCGGGATCATCCACCGGGATCTGAAGCCAGCCAATCTGTTTCTGGCCCGGCGCGGGGACGGCACGCAGGGCATCAAGGTCCTCGATTTCGGCATCTCCAAGCTGTCGGTTCGACTATCCGAGCGTGATGCCACGCTGACGGGCACCAGTGTCATGATGGGCTCACCGCCCTACATGGCCCCGGAACAGATGCTGTCGGCCAAGAGCGCAGACGCGCGAACGGACATCTGGGGGCTCGGCTGCGTGCTGTACGAGCTCATCGTGGGCTCGCGGCCATTTCGGGGGACAACGATGCCGGAGCTCTGCGCCGCCATCATGGCAGAGTCCCCCACGCCGCCCAGCGAGCTTCGGCCTGACGCTCCAAAGGGTCTCGACACCGTGGTGCTGCGCTGCCTGGAGAAGTCGCCAGCGGCGCGCTACCCGACCGTCGCAGAGCTGGCTTCGGCGTTGGCCCCCTTCTCACCCGAGTCCAGCGCCGTCGTCGCCGGGATCCTCAGACGCGCGGCTCCGGACAGCGTCGCACCCGCACCCGGCGCTTCAGCGCCACCGCCCGTGAACGCGTCCGATACCGCCGCAGCCTGGGGTCAGACCCAGACCGGCTTGGGGCGCCGTGGCCGCCGGCACTCGGTCATGCTCACGGCGACGGCCATCGTGCTGGGCGGGGCGGGATGGTTGAGCTGGCGGCTCGTGTGGCCGCCTCCGCACGCGGCAAGCCCCTCTACGACGGCACGCGTCGCGACCGAACCCGCACAGAGCACCATGAAGCCCCCTTTGCCGGCAGCAGCTGGCGACAAGAGCGCGGCGCCAGCAGGACCTTCAGACCGCGCAGCGACGCAGCCGGCGGTGACTCTCGCGGTCGAGCCCGCAGCGTCCCGGCCTGAGCCCCCCGCTCAGAGCCACGCGGCGCGGCCCGCGGTCGTTCGGCGCACGCCGCCCACGGGCTCGACACGGATCAGCGACGCAGGGGCGCCTGGCACGACCGTCGCGAAGCCCCCGGTGGCACGAACGGCCACCGCTGTTCCCGAACCCGCACCCGCGCCACAAACGCCGAAGCGTCGGCGCACGCTCGACATTGGACTCAAGTAGCCATGCGCATGAGAGCTCGACGTCCGGATACTGCGACCTGCCTCCTCGTTGGCCTTGCGGGATGGATGCTGCCACAGAGCTGGGCGTGGGCAGCGCCGTCGCCGACGGCTCGCCCCTCGGCAGCCAGCGCTTCGCCGGCTGCTGCGGCCTCTGCAGACCCCGCATCTCCGCCCACGGAGGACTCGACCTCGGACTCCGCTGCCGGACGACCCCCGCGGCCCCTGGCCCAGACGCTCGCAGGCACAGCCAAGGAGCACTACGACGCCGCCGTGCTGCTGTTCGAGGACGGGGACGCCGCCGGCGCTTCGCTCAAGTTTCGAGAGGCCTACGAGGCCTCGAAGGATCCGCGGCTGCTGTGGAACATGGCGGCCTGCGAGAAACAGCAGCGGCACTACGCCAAGATGATCCCGCTGCTCGAGCAGTATCTCGACCAGGGAGGCCCCCTGGTATCGGAGGCCGACCGCGTCGAGGCGCGGGCCGTGCTCGAAACGCTGCAGCCCTTCGTGGCCACTTTGAACGTCGCGGCCAACGAACCTGATGCCGACGTGTTCATCGACGGTGAGCTCGTCGGCAGGACCCCGCTGCCACCGCAACGGGTCGACATGGGCAGCCGGCGCATCACGGTCAAGAAGCCGGGGTTCGTCGAGTGGACGGCGACCGAGTCGATCGCGGGGGGCACGGCGCGTGCCATCGCGGCCACCCTGAAGCCAGAGCGTCACGTGGGCACCCTGCGCATCGACACGGACAGCGACGGCGCCATCCGTGTCGACGGCAGGTTCGTCGGCCAAGGCCACTGGGAGGGCGAGCTCGAGAGCGGTTCCCACAGCATCGAGGTGACCAGCCCCGGCAAGCAGCCGTACGAGGGCAACACGGCCGTGCTGGACGGTCAGACCGCCACGTTGCGCGTGGCGCTCAAACCCAGGCAGGAGCCGCCCCCCGTCGGCCTACCCACGTGGGTATGGGTTGCGGGCGGTGTCCTGCTGGCGACCGGCGTCGGGCTCGGCGCGTATGCTCTGTTCAGTCAGGACGATCCCGGCCGCGCCCCGCCAATCGAAGGGACGATGCAGCCCGGCGCTATTCAGATGCCGCTGTGCCGCTAGCCCGCCGTGGTCCCGCGTTGTCGCTGCAGGTGTCCTGAGCCCTACGTTCGCACGGCTGCCTGTGTGTGGCTGCTCGCTGTCGCCTGCTGCCCCACGCCGCCGCCTGCCCGACGCGCGGCCGCCGTCTCCCAACCGAGCAGCGCCGCCGGCACGTCTTTCGGGCTCGAGCGGTCGCAGCCGGGCGTCTTGTCCACGCCTCGCGGTCCAGCCCCGAACCGCACAGCGGCGCGCTCGGAAGTCCAAGACATGGAAGACACCGCGCACCCGACACCCTTCACCGTACGCGACACCAAGGCACAGGCGGCCTGCGTCGCCTTTGCCAAACGCTATTGTGTGCGCGCGTTCGAATGTAGCAGCCTCGAAACCCAACTTCGGTTCGGGGAGCTGGCTCGGTGCACGAGCGAAAAGGCTCTCTGGTGTTCGCAGCAGATGGAGGCGCCCGACTCGGGCTTCTCGTTCGATACGCTGTCGGCCTGCGCTCGGGCTGTGGTCGCGCGTCCCTGTGGACGCTGGCGGCGGCTCGAAGACGTGCCAGTCGCAGCGTGCCACCCTGATGGCGGGCGTCGCTACCGAGAACCCTGTTTCAGCAGCGCGCAGTGCCTGAGCGGCTTCTGCACACGCGAGCCGACAGCGAACGGCCCGGCTCGAGGTCTGCCCTTGGTGTGCGGAGCGTGCGCTCCGGTAGCGAGCGCCAACGACGTTTGCGCCGACGCTTCCCTGCCGCTGTTCGGCTGCCCGCTCGGCAGCATCTGTTCTCGCGGCACGTGCATCGGTCCGTTTGCGGACGAGGGACAGCCGTGCGGAGTCGGCCCTTGGTACGTG
>JAFGIS010000482.1 GCA_016929495.1 Polyangiaceae bacterium
CGTGCCGCCAGTCACGGCAGTGCCGCTCGTGCCGCCAGTCACGGCAGTGCCGCTCGTGCCGCCAGTCACGGCAGTGCCGCTCGTGCCGCCAGTCACGGCAGTGCCACCCGTCCCACCACTCGACTCGGAGCCCCCAGCGCCTGATACGCCAGCGGTGGTCCCGGCGCGTGTGCTGCCACCCGTGCCGCCACCGAGATCGTCAGAGCCAGCCTCCCCGCCGATTGGTGCCTCGCCTCCGGTGGTGACGTGGCCTCCGCTGTTGGCATTGCCGCCCGTGCCGACGTTGCCACCTGTGCTCGCCCCTGCCGTTTCGTTCGGTGTTCCGGAGCCCGCGTTGTCGGCGTCGCCAGAGTGCATGCCTCCTCCGGCATGACCGGACGTCCCTCCCGCGCCACCGATCTCATCGATGACCGTATTGCGGCAGATTCCGTTCTCGTCGGCTGCGAGCCCTTCGGCACACGTCTCACCCTGAACCGTGCAGACCTCGCTGCCGTCGGGCGCCGTCACGCAAGCCCCATTCGAGCAGTCGCTGTCTTGGCCGCAGGTCGCTCTGCACCGACCGAATGCACACACCAGGTCGCCGCGGCACTCGCTGTCTGTCTTGCAGCGGCCGCCAAGCCAGTGCTCCGCGTCGCCCCCATGGCAGGCCACCAGCGCGAGAGTGGCCAGCACGAGCATCCAATGCGCATTCTTGATCGCCATCGTGTTTCTGCCTTCCGTTAGCGCGGAACATGCCCGGTGAGTGTCACAACGGATCCGTCGGGGCGATACTGGTGTTCACCTCAGAAGTCGATGTGCGCAGTGACCCGCGCGCTGCCGGGCCCGGCGCCTGCCGCAACCCCGTAACGATTGGGATCATCCCCAATGAGATACAGCACAGCGCCGGTGGCGAGCAAAGCGCCGCCGGTCACTCCCAGAGCCACCGTGACACCGTCAACCGTGTGTATCGAATCCAGTAATTCGTCATTCTCGCCTTGTCGCCGGTCGAGGTCGTCGAAATCGACGGGGCCACTCGCGGAATAGGCATGGCGCAGAGCATCCTCTTCGTCGTTCCAGCGGCCATGGCGATGGTCATTCCACAGGTACATACCCAACGCTGCTGCACCGAACGCCACGCCACCGCCCGCGCTGGCATAAGCCCACATGCGCTGACGTCGAGCACGCGACTCGTACGCCTTGCGGAATTCCTCCTCCGGCACGAGCATGGCCACCACGTCCAAAGTGCGGCCGGCCGTCAGCTCCACCTCGCGCTGCCAGCGAACGAACCCCGCGCGTGTCACTGTGACCCGATGCTTGCCCGCGGGCAGCGGCGCCGAGGCATGCCATGCCGTCCCGTCCACTTCGACCCGTGCACCCGACTCGGTCGGTCGAACCATGAGCCTCGACGCTTGCTCCCTCGGCACGGGAACCACGCGCGTGACGCCGCAGTCCACGGACGCGGTGCCCCCGGGCACCACTATCGCCGGCTGCTCGCGGGACACATACCCGGCGCGGCTGAAGGAGACGCGGTGGGTACCGGCGGCCAGGGGCAAGGGCGCGGCGAGCGGTGTCCGCGCGACCACTGCGCCGTCGACGTTCACGCTCACGTCCGGTACAGCGCAATCCACACGCAGCGCCCCCTTTGCTGGCGGCAGCGGGCGCAGCACAAACTCGACGGTTTCGTGACCTTGCCCGACCACGTTGACTTGCGTGATGACGGTCTCGTGACCCGCCAGGTTCGCCTCGATGCTGTGGGTACCCGCTATCAGGCGAACAGGCTTCACCAGAGGCGCTTCTCCCACGTCCTGACCGTCTACGCTGACCCGCGCTCCGGGCGGCTCGACGCTCAGCGTCACCTCGCCGATCTTCGCCTTCTGTCGCAACAGCTCGCTCTGCACTTCCGCGCGGCGAGCCTTGGTCACGTGCTCTGCCCCTTCTTCGAGGTAGCGCGTGAAAGCGTCCACGGCCTCAATGGGCCTGCCGAGGGCCACATACGCCCGGGCGATGTTGTACTGGACGGCGTAGTGCGGCATCAGCTCGTAGGCGCGCTGGAACTCGACGATGGCCTGCTCCTGCAACCCCTGGTTGACCAGAACCGTCGCGCGGTTGAAGTGCTCCCTGGCTTCGACTCTGGGGTCAGCCCAGGCCAGGCCCGCTGCGGCCAGCAGCGCCAGACTCAACGAACACACGACGAGTCGTCTGTGCATCTTCACCGAGCCTCCATTCGTAGCGAGGTACACGCCACCGGGCCGTCCCATGCGAAGCTGACCCGCTGGCGCGAAGTCTCGGAGCCTTCCAGGCCGCTGACTTCGGGCGGCTCGGCGTCTGCATGTAGCGTCGTTCGCTGGCTCGACAAGCTCATCACTGTTGGCCCTCGGCACAAAAAGACGACTGCATCATAGCGCACGCCCCTCATTCTCGGCGACCCCGAGTCACCGGAGGGGTGCCGGTGAGCTCGCGAAGTGCAGCGCATTCCCGAACTGCTGATGGGTGGGCTCTGTTCAGGTCGACGAGCCACCAGCGGGGACCGGCCCGGGGACCGTGTTTGGATCTCAGGTGGCCTCCCCATGGTTTCCTGCTCGAACGGCTGTCGTCCAACGAAGTTGATTTCGCAGAGTCTGTGGCGACACAGATCGAGCAAGCGGGCCACTCAGCACCGATCCTCGCCGCAACTGAACGCGATGCTTCGTGGCGCATCCCCAGCCGCCACGGGTCGCTTCATTCTCAGCTGCTGTCTGAACATCGGGTAGGAGGAGTCAGGTTGCACCCCGCTCTTAGTATTTGCCAGCACTGCTGTAACCTGCTCCTCCCGCCGGGCGCGCCCGAGCAGATCGAGCGTTGCGCGCATTCGCTGCCGTCGCGGCGCGCCGTGTCCCCCGCCTGTCCGAGGCCGTGCGAGCATGGTATGCAGAGAGTAGCCACTGCCGCAGGCTGACGACCGGGATACTCGCATCGAGAAGGATCCGGGTCGATCACACCCGCCATCTTGTCTCGGCCACCAACCGGGACGCCGGCGCGCCGATGCGGTCGACGCGATACGTTCAAGGGCAAACAGACATGAACCGACACTATGGTCTCTCGATCGCTCCGATTTCCTTCGGTCTGCTCGTTGCTGCGCCGGCGCACGCGGCGTCGATGACGCAGGTCAACCGCTCCACCTGGGCAGGCAGCGCGAGCTTGCCCAGCTACGCCCAGATGTACGTCTATGTCCCGGACAAGCTGGCAGACAATCCTGCCATCGTCGTGTCCGCCCACTCGTGCGGGAACAGTGCAGAAGGGCAATTCGGCGCCATCACGAAGACCCGGGCGAAGGCCGACCAGAACGGCTTCATCATCATCCTACCGGACAACCCCGGGCAGAACTGCTGGGACGTGGGTTCGAAGCAAGCCTTGACCCACGACGGCGGAGGCGACACGCACGCCGTTGCCCAGATGGTACGGTATGCACTGACACAGTACAGCGGCGACCCAAAACGCGTGTATGTGTTCGGTGGCTCGTCGGGGGCGATGATGACGCAAGCCCTGCTCGGCGTGTACCCCGAGCTCTTCACCGCGGGCGCGGCCAGGGCGGGCGTTCCCTGTGGCTGCTGGGCGGAAAGCTACGATGCCGGACAACAATGGAGCGGTCCCTGTGCCGGGGGCTCGGTATCCAAGACAGCGCAGCAGTGGGGCGACCTCGTGCGGGCCATCAATTCGAACTACACCGGGCACCGCCCCCGCGTGCAGCTGTACCACGGCGAAAGTGACACGACGATCAGCTACAAGAACATGGGCGAGGCAATCAAAGAATGGACAAACGTCCTCGAGCTCAGCGAGAACCCGACCTCGACCGAGACCGTCAACTCGTCAGGCTACACGTACAACCGCCGGATGTGGGAGAACGATTGTGGCTACGTGGTTCTCGACGCCTGGTCGGCGCCGGGCCAGGGCCACAGCATGTCGTACGAGGAAGACGCCATTCTAGAGTTCTTCGGCCTCGACACGGCCGGTGATTCCGATCCAGAGCTGGCAGCCTGTTCGGGCACCGGGGGCGCCGGCACCGGAGGCGCGAGTGGCACGGGCGGCACGACAGCGACCGGCGGTGCTGGCGGGACCGCAGGAGGCGTTGGTGGCGCAACGGGCGGAGGTGGCGGCGTGGTGGGCCCCACGGGCGGCCGCAGCTCGGTGGGTGGCAGATCGAGCGCCGGTGGCACGACAGCGACCGGCGGCACCAGCGCGGATGGGCGTGGTGGCAGGTCGGCCACCGGAGGCACGCCGACGACTGGCGGCATCCCTGCCACAACGGGCGGTACCGGCCCTGCCGGCGGCGGCGCTGATTCCGGGGGTAGCCCGGTCAGCAGCGGTGGCACCAGCACCACGGGAGGTATCAGCGCCACGGGGGGCGCGCTCACAGCCGGCGGTACCTACGCAACCGGTGGGATCTCCGCTCCGGTCAACGGCGGCACGGTTGCCGCCGGCGGCGGCGGCGCGAGCGCAGCGAGCGGCAGCTCAGCGATCCCTGGTACGCAAGACGACACAGCCTCCGAAGGTTGCGGATGCAGACTGGGCCGTCACGCACCAGGCTTTGCCGGAGCAACAGCGCTGCTTGCCGCTCTGCTGGGAGTCGTGGTGCGCCGTCGGAAGCGCCGACCTCGCTGCTAGTGCCCTGTCTCCAAGACAGGGCACACGCCATATCACCGGCCGCATGAACGCGGATCCGGCATTGGCTGGCGGGGTCGGTCGGCCGTGAGGCGTGCCGATGAGCGAGGTCATGCAGTGGACACGCGCACCAACGATGGGTGACACTAGCCTCAGAGGTTGCAGCAATGGGAAAACGAGGTCGTGAGATTGTCGGGATGGACGTTGACCAGCTCCTCGAGCTGCTCAACCAGGCCTATGCGAGCGAGTGGCTCGCCTACTACCAATACTGGCTCGGTGCCAAGCTCATCAAGGGACCGATGAAGGATGCCGTGGCGGCGGAGCTCAACCTGCACGCGACCGAGGAGCTGAACCACGCGCTGCTGGTCGCGAACCGCATCGTTCAGCTCGGCGGCACGCCAGTGCTCACGCCCGAAGGGTGGGGCAGGGTGAGCCCGTGCGCGTACGATGCACCCGCGGACCCCTACGTGGCCGTGCTGCTCGATCAAAACATCGCTGGCGAGCAGTGTGCCATCAGTACCTACAAGGACCTGATGGACGCCACCAAGGACAGGGACATGGTGACGTACAACATGGCACTCACGATTCTCGAGCAGGAGGTCGAGCACGAGGAGGACCTCCAGAGCCTACGCGAAGACCTGGACCTCATGGTGCAGCGCGGAAGCAAGTAGCACTGCTGCAGCGGACTTGCTGACCAGCTGCCTGCGCGTCCGGGAGCCCAGTCCGTGCTCCGCTGGAAGCCGGAGCACAGACTGGGCTTCCTCCAGACTGCGGCGGCGAAGCGGACTCGCGCCTACTCTGGCTCTCCGTACAGGATCCCGCGGCCGCTTCCGGCGACGTACACCCGACCGTAGACGCGCGGGTCACCGAGGATCTGGTTCGAACCGCCATACTGGTGAGCATCGTCGTTGATGCGCACGAACGTGCCGCCGGCGTCGTCGGAGCGGAAGAAGCCGCTCGTGCCCTTCACTTTGCCGGACAGGTAGAGCGCCGGGTACTTCTGCCCGGGAGCCGCGCGCCCGAATCCGATCGCGTCGGCTTCCTCCACCCCATCGAGGGGCGAGTAGCTCTGTCCGGAATCGGTCGAGTGAAGCGGCTCCTTGCCGGTCGTGACCCAAACGTCACCCTCGAAACCTGGCACGGCTTGGATCGAGGCCCCTGACAGCTGGTAGTCGGGCAACGTCGGCAGGTCCGTGACCGTTCGAACGAACTCGGTGCCGCCCGTGCTGCTCGCGTACGCCAGGCCGGCGAGAGCGTCATACGCGTAGAACTTCCGTGCGTTGACGCGATCCGCGGCGAGCCTCAGGTTCAAGGGGGCCCAGTCCGGTATCTGCCCGGCGTTGGGCAGCCCTGCAACCCGAGTCCAGGTCGCTCCCTGGTCCTTCGAGTAGGCCGCACGCGTCGATCGGGGTGCCCACACGATGGTGCTCGCGTCCGCGGAGAGGGCCACCGTGCCCGATCCACCGCTCTGTTGCGGCTCGGAGCGGAACTGGGTCCACGTCGCACCAGCGTCGGTCGAGATGGCGCCGCGCGGCGGTTTACTGCCATCCCAAGGGTAGGAGCCGACGCGCACCACGACATTCGGCTTCGCTTGCGCGAAGTCGATGGCCGTACTGTTGGCGCAGTGCGGATGGTCGAAGGATCCCCGCGAGGGCGACTGGTCGAGCCGGTCGTGGCGGAACCCGCAGATGTCCCCTATCGCGGTCAGAAGCAGAGGACCGGAGGGAGGGCTCACCATGTCGAGCACCACCGTTTCCTCGAGGTTCTTGTTGCTGAACACCCAGTGCGTCGGTTGGTCCCGGTCGGCTGCCGTCACGTCCTCGCTCGCCCAGACTCCACCTCCGGTGACAAGCGCCGCGTGACCGGACGCGAAGGGATCGATCGAGATATCACCGACCCACTGCGGTGCCGGGATCTGCTCCTGGTGTCCGTACACCCAGGGCGCCCCGCCTGCGTCGAGCTCGGCCCGGGCCATCAACGGCTTCCAGGTCTTGCCGGCATCGGTGCTGCGGAAGACTTCGCCGGCAGACCACCGGTCCATCGTGGAGGCGAGCAAGGTCCCAGGGCGCAACCTGTCCACCGCAACCGCGCCGTATCCGAACTGCTCGTTGACCCGGGTCGGTTGGATCGGCGTGATGTCCGTCCAGGTTCCGGTCTTGGGCTCGTAGCGATAGATGGCCCCGTCGGTGACGTTGCTTGGCCCAGGACCGCTGCCGTAGCTCAGGTAGAGCACGCCGTTCGTGTCGAACTCGGCGTGGCTGGGCATCATCCCGGTCGGCTGCTTGGGCACCGGTGTCCAGCTTCGTCCGGCGTCCACAGTCCGATACAGGCCGACCTGGGTATTGCTGGCGCCGGCGTAGAGGGTCGGCGTCGGCTGACCGCTCGCACCGCTCTTCGGATCGAACACGACGAAGGGGATACCGAGCCCGCTGGGGTCCTCCTTCACGGGAAAGCTCTCGACCTTGCTCCAGCTCGAGGCGCTATCCGTGCTTTTCCACAGCCCGCTTCTCCGCGATCCGAAGTAGAGGATCTGGGTCTGGTGCGGGTCGACCGCAAGCCGTTCACCGTTGGAACGTCCGTCCTCGTTGCCTCCCATCTTGAGGTTGGCAATAGGGATCGTTTCCCAGGTGTCCCCTCGGTTGTCCGACCGCATGAACGCACCGGATGGGGCCCACGATTGCGAATACATGCCCACGGCCATGTAGACCCGGTTCGGCTCGACGGGGTCCGGGGCGATGCTCTCGATGCCGAGGTTGTTCCGGTCCGCCTTGCCGATGAAATCGGTGAGCGGGATCCAGCTCTGGGTGTCCGTATCGAAGCGGTAGGCACCGCCAATGTCCGTGCGGGCATAGAGGATCCCGGCCTTGGCCGGGCTGAAGATCACGCCGGTCACGAAACCGCCACCGAGCAGAACCACGCTCTGGTAGCGATAGGCAACGGCGCTCAAAGCGCCAGAACCTGACGTGCCGCGACCGGCCGCGGCCGCTTCGGCGGCGCTCTGGCCTCCGCGGTGCGGCGGAGTGAGGCACGCCGCACCGGTCAACGCAACCAACGTGGCTAGCAGCTGTGTTCGTGCGACGGGTGATTTCGTCTTCATGGGTCGTGGCACCGGAACTTATCACCAACGCCCCAAGCGACCGCTGCCACGTTGGAGCGGCGACGCTGCTTTGGGGCCCAAGCGCAACCGGCCCACGGACCCGGCCTGGCCGCGACTTTTTTTGAGCTGGCGGCTCGGCCCAGGGTCGACTTCTGTATCAAGGCCATGAGCGTCTCTGCCGTGCTCCCTGTGGACGACGCCGCGCTGGTCACCCGTGCGTGCGCCGGGGACGAGCGCGCCTTCTCCGCCCTGTATCGGCGCCACGTGCGGTACGTCGCCGGCGTATTGTATCGGCTCTTGCGACGCGACGCGGAACTGGACGACGTGCTGCAGCAGACCTTTGCCGACGCGTACGTCGGGGTCCGGAGCTTGCGTGACCGAACCGACTTCCGCGCCTGGGTGGCCCGCATCGCGGTGCGTCGCGCGTCCGACTGCCTGGCGTCCCGTCGGCGGCGCCACCTGCTCGCCCGCGCGGTACAACCGATGATGCCCAGGGTGTCGGACCCAGAAGCCCGCCGAGACATCGAGAACCTCTACCAAGTGCTCGACCGACTGACGCCCCGGCTGAGGGTCCCATGGGTCCTGTCCGCCATACAAGGGGAGACCACCGAGCAGGTAGCGCGGCTATGCAGTATCTCGCTCTCCACCGCCAAACGGCGCATCGCCCGGGCGGCCGAGTTGATCGAGCGGAGGCTACATGCTGGATGATCTCGCATCCCGAGTGCGTCACTCCGACCCGCCGCCCTGGGACGACCTGCGCGAGCAGCGAGTGCTGCAGGGTGCTCTGGACTTGGGTCGTCGGCAGCTCGCGCGCCGCCGACGCGCGCTGCCGGTTGCGATTGGGTCCAGTGTGGTGCTCGCCGTTGCCGTGGCGGTGTTGGTATGGTCGCGTTCAGCCGTGCATCCGAGTGCCACGGTGGCCGCAGCCAACTCAGCACCGCCGGCCGGTTCCATGATCGATCTGGTGGACGGATGCCGGGCCTGGCCCGAGACCGGGGCAACGCTGCGTGTAGCAGAGCAGCGACGCGACCGGGTGCGCGTCGTCCAAGTGAGCGGATCCGTCCTGTACGATGTGAAACACGATCCGGAACGGGCTTTCGTGGTCCAGGCTGCAGACGTCCGCGTCAGGGTGCACGGCACGCGGTTTTCTGTGGCACTGGCAGACGAGTGGGTCGACGTGCATGTCGAGCGGGGCCGCGTGGACGTCCATGATGGGGCTCGGACCACGGCACTGGTGAGCGGAGAGCGGCTTCGCGTCCATGCCTGGACCGCCACCGCTGCGGCTTCGGCGTCGACCAGAGCAGCGGAGCCGACCGCGGCGGCAGTGCCAGCCGCGGCAGTGCCAGCCGCGGCAGTGCCAGCCGCGGCAGTGCCAGCCGCGCCGGCTCAGGTGCCGGTCACTGCCGCCAGCCTGCTCGCCCGCGCTGACGAGGCACGCCGCGCCGGGCGTGCGGATGAAGCCGCCGAAGCGCTTCGCACCCTCTTGAGCCGTTTCCCCTCGGACTCGCGCGTACCCGTAGCCCTGTTCACGCTGGGCCGGCTACAGAGCGCGCTCGGTCGCCCCACAGCCGCCGCCGAAGCGTTTGCGCGCTGCCGGCGCAGTGCCGGCGGCTCGCTGGGCGAGGACGCTCTGGCCGAGGAGGCCACGGCACGCGCATGGGCCGGAGACGCGCGAGCCAGCCGCTCGCTGGCGCGCCAGTACCTCGACCGCTACCCCAAGGGCACACACGCCCGTCGCATGCAGGCGCTATCGCGGTAGAGTCCTCGGCATGCGCTCCCGGAGAGCCGCCGTGGCAACGGTCGCCACGCTGGCGCTGTGCTCAGCACACGCCCACCCCGCTACGCCCGCTCCGGGTGTCGAGCTTGCGGACTGCTCGGATCTGGATGCCCGAGAAATCGAGCGGTTGCTCGCACTCGAACTCGACGCGCTGACCGGTCCCACTCGACCGGCCCAGCCCCCGCCCGTGCGGCTCACGTGCCACGACGCCAGCGTCCGCGTCTCCGTCGACGATCCGGTCACCGGCAAGACGCTGGCCCGGGACGTGCCCGCCCCTGCCTCCGACGATCCCATGCGGGATCGCATCGTGGCCCTCGCCGTCTCCGAGTTGTTCCTGAGCTCCTGGCTCGAGCTACTGCTGCCGCCCGAAACGCGGCGGGTCGCACCGGCACCGGCTCCGCAAGTCGTCGCGGTCGGGCCAACCGCGCGTCGGGCGGCCCAACCGCCCCCCACGCGTTGGGAGCTCGAGCTGCGCGGCAGTGCGCGCTGGCGCAGTCTCGACGATCCCTACCTAGGCTACCAACCCAGCCTACAGGCTGCCCTCGTGCTGGCGGATTGGATCCGATTGTTCATGGCGGCAGGGCTCGAGCTCGATCGCGTGCGGCGCGAGCGCGGCGAGGTGCGCTCTCGAGCCTCCGGGCTCGGGATGGGCTGGCAGCTGCGCGCTGGCGGCAACAGGACTCTGTTCTGGGACGTGGGAGCTCTGCTCTCCGGGGTCGTGGTGCAGACCCGCGGACGCTCCAGCCGCGCAGACACCACAGAAAGCTCGGTGTCGGGCCTGGCGTGGGAGTCGGCGCTGCTCGGCGGCCCCGGCCTGCATCTCGGCAGGATGACCCTGCGCCTCGAAGCGCTGGGCGGCATCAGTCGTCCCCGCCTGGTGGCGCGCGTCGCCGGTGAGGCGCCGGTACGATGGGACGGTCTGTGGCTGGGGGCAGCCATCGGCATCGGTGTGCGGGAGCCGATCCCATGAAGCGAGCAGCGTGCGCCGGTCTACTCTTGCTCGTCACGGCCTGCGGCTACGACCGCCAAGTGCTCGGAGCGCGCGACTCCACGGGTGCGGCCGGCGCTGGCAGCGTCGAACAGCTCGCCACGGTGAGCGCCGGGCAGTCGCACGCGTGCGCCAGCCGCGCCAGCGCGATCTGGTGCTGGGGCGACGACAGCGGCGCGGGCAGGCATGTGCTGCTCTCGCCTACGCCGCTCGAGCCGTCCGGCCCCGTCGCACAGATCGGCGCCGGCGAGCGGCACACCTGCTCCCTGCGTTCGACCGCGGTCTGGTGCTGGGGCAACAACGATCTGGGGCAGCTGGGCGTCGGAGATCTCGAGCCCCGCGCCGACCCAGCGCGGGTCGGCACGCTGGCCGCAACCATGGCTCTGGGCGTCGGCTACACGCACAGCTGTGCCGTTTCGGGCCAAGGGAGCCTGTGGTGCTGGGGCTCCAACACCTGGGGCGAACTGGGCGACGGGGACTTCAGTGCCACGACCGGCTTCCCCTCGCCGCGTCGGATCGGCACAGAAACCGACTGGTTCGCGATCACCGCCGGGCAGTATCACTCGTGCGGGTTACGCCGGCCGGGCACGCTCTGGTGTTGGGGCATCGCCGACGAGCGGCTGGGCCTGGGCTCCACGTCGGACACGCCCCTGCTCGAGCCCAAACAGGTCGGTAGCGCCAGCGACTGGGTCAGCGTCGACGCGGGCCAGCAGGACGGGTGCGGTATCCGTGCCAACGGCACGCTCTGGTGCTGGGGCTCCCAGGGCCCGGACCCCCTGGCCGTGCTCGAGCCCACTCAGATCGGCACGGACGAGGACTGGAGCTCCGTGAGCACGGACGTCTTCGCGCGCTGCGCGCTCAAGGAGGATCATTCCCTCTGGTGCTGGGGGCGCAACGTGGAGGGGCAGCTCGGGCTCGGGGACACCACCGACCGCGATGAGCCCACGTGCGTCCCGGATCCGCCGCTCTGGACCGAGGTCAGCGTCGGAAGGTTCGCCACCTGCGGGCTCGACGTCGAGGGCGAGCTCTGGTGCGCTGGCGAGAACTCCTCGGGCCAGCTCGGTCAGGGCGACACGCGGCGCCGCAACGTGATGACGCGCGTCGAGCTGCCGTGAGATGCCGGGGCGGACTCACGTATCCTGCAGCGTCGAGTTGACCACGGTCGAGGTCTTGGCGTTGACGCCGAAGGCCGAGCCCAGGTCAGGGCCTCCGTCACGGGCGATGGTCCACGATCCTCCGGTATTGCCCGTCACGATCGAGTCCCGGATCGTGATCGAGCCGCTCCAGTCATTGCTGGTCATGAACACGCCGCCCCCGAACGCCCCCTCGCCCGCGGCGTTGTCCAGCACGGACACCCCGCAGAGCACGACATTGGTGGAGGCACCGCCGTCCTGGTAGATCGCCCCGCCGTTGCCGCCAGAGCCCACTTCGTGCTGCCCGTTGTTGATGTGGTCCGGGCACTTCTCTGGGTCGTCGTTGTTGGCGCCGTTACCGGTGGCTTGGTTGTTCTGGAACAGGCTGTTGTAGATCTGGAGCTCCGCGAACAGGCCCCCGACAGCGCCGGCATTGGCGCCCGAGTTGTCCGTGAACACGCTGTCCACGATCAGGACGCCATGCTTGCTGCCGTTGACGTAGATAGCTCCGCCACCCGTGTCCGGGCCGAGCGGCGCCGCTTGGTTACCCGAAAACGTGCAGTCGATGACGGTGAGATTGCCGTCGCGCATGTAGATCGCGCCGCCCTCGCCATCGTTGTAGCCCTGCGAACACGGCGCCGGCGCCTCGGGAATGACCTCGACGGGAGTGGTCTTGCCGTTGATGACCCGCAGGTGCTGCAGGGTCACACGCGTCTCGAGGACCATCCAGTCGGGGTGGTAGTAGTTCATGATCTGAACGGCATGCTGTCCGTCGAGCGTGACTTTGCCGCCGCCGTCGATGACGGTGTCTTTTTCCGTCGAGAGCTCCAGGGTCTCGGTCACCGGGATGGTCGCCGGCCCGTCGCCGCAGTCGAACGTGATGATTCCGGCCTTGGCCACGGCGTCCTGGAGCGCGTCGAAGCTGCAGCTCTGGGCCGTGCCGGTCCCGACGACCGTGGTGGGCTTGGATACATCCACGGGCTTTGCGCCCGTGGGCAACGCGCCGGTGCACTCGGTGGGGATCGGCGTGTCGACAGCACCGCTGCTACCCCCGGTCTCGGGCCCGGCACCGGCGTCGGAAACGCCACCGGTTGCGGACGCTCCGCCCGTCTCGGTGACACCACCCGCCTCGGACGCGCCGGCGCTCGCAGGGACGCCGCCGGTCCCGGGGCTTCCGCCCGTCTCGGAAGCACCGCCGGTAGGCCGCCTGCCTCCGGTCCCGGAGACCCCACCGGTCGCGGCCCTGCCGCCGGTCGCAGCCCTCCCGCCGGTCGGTGAGGCGCCGCCGGTCTCGGACCCGGCCCCGGCCTCGGACCCGCCGCCCGTTTCGGCCCTGCCGCCCACGGCAGCAGAGCCGCCCGTGCTGCGCCCACCACCCTCGCCAGAAGCGCCAGGGCCGCCACCGGTCGCAACCATGCCGCCCGTTGCGTCGCTGGCCGTGCCCGCAGTCTGTTCCTGCGAACCGCCCCCGGAGCTACTGCGGCATGCTGCAGCGGTGCTGAGGGCGATGCCCAATGCGAGCGAGCAAACAACTTTGTTCATTGGAACGACTCCTATCCGTTCGCGTGGGCGCAGGTGCGGCGCCAATCTGTCAGTCCGACGCCGGGGTGCCAAGGGGTTCACAATTCTGAGCGCAGGTCGTTGCCAGGCCGCCGGCCGCCCGAGCCGACAGAGGAGGCGTAGTGCTACAAGCCCAACACGACGGTCCCAGCGCGTAGAGCGATGCGTATTCGGTCGGGCAAGCGAGCGTGGCTCATCCTGGCAGGCTCTGTTGGGCTGGCTCTTCTGATCCTGGTGGCATGGCTGGTCCACGGCGTGCCGAGCCGTGGGCCCCTACCCCCTCACCTTGTCGCGCGCAGGGCGTTCTACTACTGGCGCACCACATTGCGACTTTCGAAAGCCGAGCAAGAGGCCATGGTCCGGCTCGGCATATCACGCCTGTATCTGCGGCTGTTCGATATCGAGTGGGACCCATCCACGCACGCACCGCGCTCGGTCGCCGGGCTCGTGTTGGCAGAGGGGCAGCGCTTGCCAGACGGGCTCGACTGGGTTCCGGTGGTGTTCGTAGAGCAGGAAGTGCTCGGGCACCTGTCCGCGACCGACGTACCTTCGTTTGCGCGCGCGCTGTGGACCGAGGTCAAGAGCCGAGAAGCATCACTCGGGATCCGGGCCACGCAGCTGCAGCTGGACTGCGATTGGACCGATCGCTCGCGCGAGGTGTTCTTTGCCATCGCGCGGCAGATACGCCGCAGGGCGCACGCTGCCGGCGCCGTGCTAAGCGCCACCCTGCGCCTGCACCAGGTCAAGTACCGTGAACGAACGGGCGTTCCCCCCGTCGACCGCGCCATGCTGATGTTCTACAACATGGGGACGATCGATGCCGAGCCCGAAAGCCGAGCCATCTTCGATCCGCACAGAGCCCAGAGCTATCTCGGCCGCATCGCCGAGTACCCCTTGCCGCTCGACGCGGCTCTGCCCATCTGGTCCTGGGTCGTGCACGGCCGCGACGGACAGGTCGAGGGACTGATCGAGGATCTGGATCCGGACGAGCTCTCGGCGCTCGACTTCCTTCGCGCTGACGCCTTCGGACGCTACGAGGCGACGCGGTCCGCCTTCCTGCACGGCCGGCTGCTGCGCGAAGGCGACGTCCTCAAGCCGGAAGTCACGGGCCCGGCCGAGACCCTCCGAGCGGCCAAGATGCTCGCGCCCCTGCTACCGGACCGCCGCGGGTCTGGTACGATTCGGTACGTTTCACTCTTCGATCTGTCGGAAAAGAACATCCGCCGTCATGGCATGGCCCCTCTCGAGCAAGTGTTCCGCGCGTTTAGGTAGGATCGCCGTGCTCGCCGCGGCCGTCGCGCTGCTGGCGCTCGCGCTACCGAACGACGAGCTCAAGGCGTGCGGCTGGGCACCCCCCACGATCGAGGATCTGACCACGTTCGACCCGGCCGTGCTCGGCGAGGCCGAGGCAGCGGGCCTGTACTACGATCCGTTCATGGAAGGCTTGGGCGGAGCCTGCACGGACTGCGTGAACCAGCAGATGCTCGCGGACTGGACGACCTATCTTGCGGGCGCGGTCACGAAAGACGACTGGAACAGGGCACTATTCCACGCCTCCTCGAAGGAGCTCGACGCGCTCACGGCGCGGGTCGCCGAAGCGCGCAAGGCGACGCGCGCAGCCCAGCTGCCCGCGGGCAAGTACGACTCGTTCGCCCAGGTGAGCCCGGGCCATCGCCGCAAGGTGCTCGCGGCTTTGGCGCTGGTGAAGCTGGTGCGCGCGGTGGAGCCGCTGGCCACTCTGGTTCCCAGGGACGGATCGGGCGGGCCGGGCCCTGCCGTCGCGCAGCCGGAAGTGAGCCAAAGGCTCCTCGGCGAGGCCCGGTCGGCCCTCGGCGCGACCCGCGATCCGTTTCTCAGGCAACGCTACGCATTTCAGCTCCTGAGGCTGTTGTTCTATCGCAGGGCGTTCTCCGACGTCATCGCGTTCGACAGGGACAACCACGGTACGCTTGGCGCACCTTCGGTCGATCTGTCCTGGCGCGCCCGCTACTACGCGGCCGGCGCGCTGATGCGAACCGGGCGTCGGGCGCTGGCCAATTTCGAGCTCGCCCGGATCCACGCCCGCTACGCTCCGCTGGCAGGCGCCGCAGCCGACGACTTCCAGCCCATGGAGGAAGCGGATTGGCAGGAGTCGCTCGCTCTGGCGAC
>JAFGIS010000483.1 GCA_016929495.1 Polyangiaceae bacterium
CAACCTGCGGAGCGAAGCGCAGCATAGGTTGGGCTCCCGCCGCGGGGTGGGCATCACCTATCCTCGAACCGTCTTCCGTTGCGAATTTGTGCACGGCCTAGACTGTCCATTCACCCGCAAGCCGTCTCGCGGCCTTTGCGCCGCGCGCACGCTCTCGAGCCCCACCGACTGGCCCGGACTTCGAGCGAGACTGACACGGGCTGTGCGCCGCGCTCGTCTTTTCGTGGATCTGCGCGGGTACCGGCTACGGCGCGACTTCCTAGCGAACCCCGTCCGTCCAGGACCGTACCGGCACGAGCCGTGGCAGCCCCCGGATCGCTGGATGAGCTGCCGGCGCGCGAGCCCAAGGCCCAGTACTCATTTCATGGACATCCTCACATCAGCCGACCCGCTGCTCTTGTAGCCCTCTACAACCAGCGAGACTTCGTACAGGCTCCCCATGTTCATCCCGTTGCTCTCCCAGGCGTCGAAATGGTTGCCCACCGTTATGGTTCCGCCGGCGCGTTCCGATGTGCGGACACTCCAATACTGATCGAACGTCGTGGTGCCTTCAATGGAGGGTTTGTCGACCTGCTGGGTACGATAGATGTCATACGTACCTCCATCGGATTCGACGCTGCCCAAGCGGTCCCCTCGACCCGGCGGACGATTGCCGCCCCAGCCATCGACGATGTAGTACTCTACCAGTGGATTCCTCGTCCACCCGTAGATACCCAAGAATGACGTGCCGTCGGCGCTGTAGTCGGCTTCGTAGCTGAAGACTTCACTGCCTGAGCCGGGTCTCACACCTTTGCGGGCCAACACGTTGTTCTCATCGTTCCATTCCATGCTGAAGCCGTCGGCGCTGACGACCATGCATCCACCCCCCGTGTCCCTCCAGAATTCGTACGTATAGTCGCAGTGGCGGCCGAGCGCACTGCTGCAGATCGTTTTGTCGGGCTCCGTGCAGCCACTGGGTGCGACACCCGAGCCCCCGGTGCTACTGGAGCTCATGCCGCCGGTCGCGACGCCGCCTGTCGCGATACCGCCTGTTGCCTCGCCGCCGGTCGCGACGCCACCTGTCGCGATGCCGCCTGTCGCGACGCCACCTGTCGCGGTGCCGCCGGTCGCGACGCCACCTGTCGCGGTGCCGCCGGTCGCGACGCCACCTGTCGCGATACCGCCTGTTGCCTCGCCACCTGTCGCGATACCGCCTGTTGCCTCGCCGGGCGTCCCGCTGCCGCCTGTGGCGCCGGCGGTGTTTGCGCCGGCGGTCTCCCAGCCGCCATCATTCGCCTCGCCAGCCACGTCCCTGTGACCATCCTGGGGCTCCCCGCCGGTCGCCTGCTGGCCGCTGCCCGAGGTCCCACCCGGCCCTGCTGTCTGGCCGCTCGCACCGCTCTCGCCGTGCGAACCCTCGCCCGCGGCGAGGCCCGCCTGCCCGGCTGCGGCTCCACTGCCGGCGCGTCGCGAGTGAAGCCCAGCGAGCGTCTGGCAGGACGCGACGCCGAACCCCAAGGCCAGAGCGAATGTCCGTAGTGAAGTTCGACGCACGGCTTCTCCGAGAGCTCTCAGTATAGCTGCAGCAGTGGTACCGCGCAGCCGGGAGCGGCGCGAGCATCCCAGGCAGGATTCCAACAGAGCCGTGCGCGGCACTCGCCTCCTGGCGGAATCCGCGCTGCGGCCGGCCGCCGCACGAGGCGATGCTCTATCGAACCCCTTCCCTCCAGGACCGTACCGGCACGAGCCGAGGCACCATGCTCACCGTGGCGACGGCCAGGGCCACCCGGTCGCCGACCAGCGTAAACGGAAGTGTCTTTTTCGTGCCGGCGACGCTCACCGCGACCTCCCCGCTGACGTCGCTGTCACCGGACGCACGAGAGATCTCGATCACGTAGTCGCCGGGCTTGGCTCCCCTCAGGGCCAGGCCCTCCTGATGATCGCTGGTCACGTCGCGTGCGCTGATGACGGAACGTGTCGGTGCGCCGAGCCACGAGACTCGACGTCCGTCCGGATCGATGAGCGCGAGATCGAGGTCGGCTCCACTGCGCCAGCGGGCTTCGAGTCGCACGTCGCCGCGCAGTGTGTCGAGCGAAGCCGGCTCCTTCGTGAGCAGGGCCTCCGCTTTCTGCCGGACCGTGTCGCCAGCGGCGGACAGGAGTGCGTCACCGAGCCACGCGAAGCTCGTGTGCCTGCTGCAGCGCACGGCATCGGCCAAAACAGCGGCATCGGCCGTGCGGAGCTCGGCGATCGCCACCGCGTGGCGGCAACCGAGCTCGGAGTTGTTCGCCCAACGGTGCAGGCGCGCCAGGCGCTGCTGGGCCTTCAGGTCGTCGGGACGCACGTCCACGACGCCGCTCAAGATCCGGATCGCAGCGTCGCGCCGGCCCTTGCGCGCGGCCAGGTCGGCCAGGGCGGTGAGAGCGTCCGGGTCGAGCGGAGCCTTCTCGGCCCAGCGTGTTGCGAGTGTGTCAGCCTTGTCGAGCTCAGCGGCCCTGAAGTACAAAGAGAAAAGCGCGCGCACATTCTCCCGGCGGTTCTCGTCGAGGCTGAAGGCACGCTCGGCCTCGGCGATGGCGTCGAAGCTCGCTGCCTTGGGCGTCAGGCTGCCGGTGCTGATGCGCCCGCGGCGTTCCCAGATGCGGCGCATGGGCACGAGCCGCGGTCGAGGTCGCGTTATGATGGGCGAGAGTGGGTCGGACAAGAGCGAAGGCCTTTCGCTGGGCCTCGGGACGAACACCTCGTCTGCCGCTGGGGCGGGCTGCGGCGGAACAGAAGCAGGCGGCGCGGCTTTGGCCGCGCGCTTGGGGCGTGACGACGCTGCCGCGCCGTAGACGGGGCCGCTGCCGGCCCCTGGCCGGACGCTGCCGCCGATGCCGGCGAGCCCGTTCGCGCTGTCGTCCTTGTCCCTGGCGCTGTCGTCCTCACCCACCTCTGCGTTCTCGGTCGCGTCTTCTCCGGTCCACTCGGGCGCGACGCGCGTGTTCTCGAGGCCGAAGGCGCGGAACATCGCCGGGCTTTCGAGCACCAGAAGCGAGGTGAACCGGCTCGCCACATTGGAGGCCTTGCTGAGGGCGATCGCCTCGGGCTTTGCATGCGGGTCGGCGCTGCGTTCGAGCTCCCGTACCCGCTCGGCTGCATAGAGACGCGCGACGAACGCATTGCCTTTGGCGGTGGAGGCCACCAGTCGCACGGGGTAGCGCCGTTCGAAGTCCTTGGAACCGAGCTTGCCTCGGATCATGACCGAGCCTTCGACGTTGGGACGAGCCATGCGAGCGACTACGATGGTCTCTGCGTCGATGCCCATGTTGTCGACCTGGGAAGGCGCCACGGCGAAGAGCCCATCCGGCAGCGTGACGCGCACGTCCCGGAGCGTGCTCGTGCAGGTTGCGGCGAGTAGCGCGAAGGCAGCCTCTGCCGTGGTCTGCCCGGGCACGTAGGGCAGCACCACGCCGCCGCCTGCCTGCGCCATCGCTCCGAGCGTGTCGAGGTCAGCGCCGCCACCGATGGCCACCGCGGTCAGCTCGACCTCGGAGCCCTTGAGCGATTCGCGCACGGCGCGCGCCAGGTGAGCAGGCCGGATGGGCCCGACGGTAGGCGTGCCGTCGCCGACGAGAATCAGCCGCAGCTCGCGATGTTCCTCCCTGGCTCCGAGCCGCCGCGCGGCCTCGACGGCGGCGCTCAGGTCCGAGCCACCGTGTGGTTCGATACCGCGCAGGAACTCCTCGGCTGCCTTGGCGGCTCCGGCGCCTGCAGGAAGGAAACCGGCGGGCAGGGCGTTGCACTCGACGTGGCACGCGAGGACCGTCGCGCGGTCGGTGGGGTCGAGCTCGCGAATCGTGCGCACGGCCACGGCCGACGCGCGCTGGTAGCTCTCACCGTACATGGAGCGGCTGCTGTCGACCACGAAGACGTAGCTGCGCGCTGCCGCGGTGTCCCCGCGCGGCAGCTTCGGACGCAGTGCGAGGGCAACGTAGGGGGACGACAGGTCGGTCTTCGGGTCGTCGGTGCCCAGGTCGGCCTTGGGTTTGCTGTGGTCGTTACGAGCGGGCTCCGGCTGGTACGTCCACGCGGCGAGCGCGGCGTCACGATGGGGCTCGGCGTACTCGATGGACAGGTCTCCGCTCGGGACGAAACCCGCCTGGCTCAGCGAGAAGCGGTCAAGCTCCGCCAAGTGCGTGTGCTCCAGAGGATAGCCGTGCGAACGGATGGGGAAACGTGCGTCGTGACCGCGCACCTCGAGGTCGACGGCGAAGCGCCCGACTTTCGTGGTGCCCGCCGGGTCGTGTGCCAGCGGATAGGTATACCGCCGCAGTCCGCCACGTTGCGCGAGCTGCTCGGTGTAGGCCAGTACGATGCGACGGGAGCCGCGTTTGGGAATGGGATAGATCTTGAGCTCGAACCGTCCTCCGCGCTGCCACTCGAGCAACGCTGGATCGCGCCAGGGCCCCGGAACCCAGACGATGTCGTCGTGGATCAGGCGGCGAGCCTTGGGCGCCGCGTGAACGATGGCGCCGCGCCAGATCGCCGCTGCGCGGTCGCGATCGACGAAGGCACCTTCTTCGAGCTTTCCGTCGACCTCGAGCGCGAGCCGTTCGATCTGGGCGCCTGGCGGCAAGGGGAAGCGGTAGATGCCCTCCAGCACTTCGTCGCTCTGGTTCGAGAACGTCTCGTCGATCTCCGTGCGGGCCACGCTTCCGGAGATGCGCACCTTGACCGAATGGGCCGCCAGCGTGACCACTCCGTCCCGCTCTTGATCACTCCCGGGGCGCCTGGCTTTGAGCTCCCCGAGCCCGCGAACCGCAACCGGTCCAGCCTCGTCGCTGGTAGCCTGCTCGCTCCACGCGAACGCCTCGGCCATTCCCGAGGCCGCCGAGACGTACGGCGGCAGTCCGGCATCGAGTCTGCCCTGATCACCGGCGCGCAGCGTGACCGAGCGGTGGTCGTCGTCTACCAAACGTACCGTGCCGCGGCTCACGTCGACGGTGGACCAGTCGGCGGCCGTGGTCACAGCGAACTTCGTGCCCAGTACCTCGACCTGTCCGTGCGGCAACGCCAGCATGGCCGGGCCCTGCGAAGCAGCCACGTCCGCCACCAGCATGCCGCGGCGCAGTCTCGCCCGGCGCCCCCGATCCGACCCGAGCTCGAGCTCGGTGGAGCGATCGAGTACCAGTACGGTCCCGTCGCTGAGCGCCACGTGGACCCGCGTCAGCGCGTCCGTGGCAATGCTGGCGCCAGCCGCCACGCGGGAGCCCGGTTGTCCCTGGAAGCAGCCCGCATCGCGGGCTCGGCAGATCCGGACCCCGGAAGCGCCACCGCCTGCCGTGAGGACGTGCGCGATCGTCCCATTCCACGGGGGCGCTGCCGCGCCCGGCCCTGGCTTCGTCTCGGAGGCGCCGCGCAACCACAGGGCGGCGGAAGCCGCGGCCAGCACAGCCCCGCCCAGAACGACCGCCAGACGGCGGAGGCTGCGACGTGCCACCGCGTTCGGTGACTCCGAACCCTCGTCGCGGAACTCGGCCTTGTCGGCGATTTCGCTGCGCCGGGTCGGCGCGCCAGCGGGCGTCGCGTTGGCTGGCGATGGTTCGACCGCCTGTGCCGTCACATCGCCCGGCGACGGCGCGACGGCCCGCGCTCGAGCCGCTCGTTCGACTCGCTCCGCCAGATCTGCGCCGGGCCGGTAGTCTGCGCCCGCGTGCCCGACCAGGTCTCGGGCAGCTTCCGCGTCGTGCCGGAGATCGCGGCACCGGTCGCAGTCCGCAATGTGCTCGTACAGCGCCTCGGGTGCCGTTCCCTCGAGGACCTCGGCGAGGTGTTCCTCGACGTCCGCACAGCTGATGGTCGACGTGTGCTCGGTGTCGGTCATGGTTCACTCCTCGGCGCCCAGCTGCGATCGCAACGCAGCCAGTGCGCGCGAAGCACGCTTGCGAGCGGCGGCTTCCTCGATGCCGCATGCTTGAGCGACCTCGCGAAAGGTGAGCCCAGCGGCGTACCGCAGAACCAGAGTCTCCCTTTCGCTTGGCCGAATCGACTCGAGCAGGACACGCGCGCGGTCCGCCCGGCGACGCGCCACGACCTGCTCCTCGGCGCTCGCCACCAGCTCGGGCTCTGTCCCCGTTGCTCGAGGAAGCTTCGAGCGCGAGCGCAGCTCCAGGTGACGGGCGCATTTGCGTCGTGCGATCGAGCAAAGCCAAGCCTTGACCGTGCCCTGTTCACGGTAGCCGCCGAAGCCCTGGTAGGCCGCGAGCAGGGTCTCCTGCACGAGGTCCTCGGCTTCGGTCTGTGAGCCCACCAGGCTCATGCACAGCCGCCCGAGCGTCTCGCCGTGGTGGCAGGCGCAGAGGCGCAGCGCTTCATCGTGGCGGCCCGCTGAAAGCGCCGCGACGATCCGTTGCTGGGGGTCAAGCTCCGGCTCAGGCTCGCGCGGTCCGGCGTCTTGTGGCACATCTGCGCAGGCCTGCCCATCGCCCGCGCTCACGCCGGGCTCTTGCGTGAGCGCCGTCTGCGCTGCCATCGTCATGTCGCGCTCCTGTCCGTTCTGCGGATCCACGTGGCCTCCACCCGAGGGTTCGTGACCATTTTTGGTGAGACAACGGAGATGATGGCAAGGACTTTCACTCGGCCAAACGTCCGGGGTCGTTTGTGGCGGGACGACAGCGATCCCGGGTGTGGTGGAAGGTGGCTCGGGGCGTGCGTCCTGGTGCCATCCTGAAGCGCGGAGTGGAGACTCCCGCCCACCCGGGGAGAAGTGAGCACGACAGCGCCAGCACGACGTTGCATCGAGAGCACGCAGGCGACCGGTGGGCAATCGCGGGGCTGCCGCAGGTTGAACGCTCCCCGGCCGGATACTACGTTCTGGGCGTGTCGTTCCGGGATCGACTGCTCGCCACGCTCCGCAGTTGTCGCGCCGTGCTCGAGGTGCCCGGCGTGCTGGTGGGTGGCTCCGAGGTCCCGAATCTGCTGGAGCAGGGCGCTGCCTCGAGCCTGGTCGTCTCCGAGGACGTGGATCTGATCATACCCGTCAGCCAACATGCCGAGGTCAAGCAGCGCCTGGGAACGCTGAACGGCCTGCGCCAGAGCAGGGACGAGCCGAGCGTCTTCGTCCCGGACTCGGCCGACCTCATCGAGCTCAACTTCATTGGGAGCGACCAGGACCCGAGCCGCCTGGGCGACGTGTACGTTCTCGAAGACCCCGCCCTGCCCATGCTCGTCTTCGGCAATCTCGGATTGCTGCGACCCGGTCGCCCGATACAGGTGGAGGGGCTCAGCGTGCCCGTTCCCCGGCCGTCGGGATTGATGCTGGAGAAGCTCGTCACCGACCGTAGCGGGGTCAAGGGCGATCGCGATCTGCTGGTCGTTCTCGGGCTACTCATGGTGGCGGAAGAAGCCGACGTGGCCGAGCTGGTCGCCACCTACCAGACTCTGCCCGATGAGTTCCGCTATCACGTGCGCGCCAACTTGAGCCTGCTCTCTCTACTCGAGCCACGTTCGGGCATGCCCGATCCGACACTTCATCGAGCACGCATCAGCGCCCTGTTGGCGCGGCTCGAGCAACACCACGGGAGTTGGTCATGACCGGCTCTCTCGAACGCCGCGCACGCGAAGTCCGTCAGCGCCGCTTGGTTCTCACCTGGGAGTATCGGCAGCGCGAGCTTGCCAAGGGGGTCTGGTTCCGGCTGCGACGCGTCTTGGCGGACGCGCAGAGCGCCTGGGCCGTGGACGACGCTGATGCACAGGCGCTTCTCGCGAACGGGGCAGAGCCGATCGCGGTCGGTCAGGAGCTCGAGCCTCGGAAGCGCATCTTCTGGGTCCCGAGCACCAGACTCGAGAACCTTGCGAGCCGGCGCGAGCTGTCCGTCCGGCTGTCGAGCGAGCTGCTCGCGACGCCGAACCTTGTATTGGTTCGGTACGGCGGGTAGGCGGCGGCCTGGCGCGAGCTAGTGCATCGTTTCAGGTTTCAATTGAAACGATGCCCAAAAACGAGGGGTGCCGCGGGTCAGATCGGTGGGAAGCGGCGGGATTTTCGCCGCCCTCGCCCGGTCGGGGGCGGCGAGAATCCCATCGCTTCAATCGAAACGCGGCACGAGCCCTACTACGCGCCACCTGTGGCTGCCGCAGCGCCACCGCCCGCGCGGGGAGTGCCGCCAATATCACCTGTGGTACCGCCGATGTCCCCCCACCATCGCACAGCGGTCGCAGCTCCTGTCTGCGGGGACGACCGCGTGGAGCATGGTCGCCGGGGCTAGATCCGCAAAGGCGGCAGGCGCTTTGGGGTTCACCGAGCTGGGACTGTGATTCCGCCGTCGGGCCGAGGTGCCCGGATAGCGATCAGGTCTGCTGGACGACCTGAATAACGGCGGGTATGCCGACACAGCATGTCGGGTTTTTTGACAGTGAGGTGAACTCACTCCACGGCAGCGAACCCCATCGGTGCTCCTGCGGGTGTCGAGACTTCTTACAGCGCGACGCAGCGCGTATCCAGCGCGCACGCGGATTCTGCGCTCGGCACGGAAGCTGCTTTCGTGTCAGGCAGGACCACGACAGGATTCATTCAAGAAGGACGACACCAATGCGGATTCTCGGGGTAGCAGCAGCGCTCGGCATGTACCTGATCACCGGCGTAGCCCACGCTGGGATCATCGATCTGACGACGAGTGGCGTATTCACGAATGCAGAACCGGCAACGGCCGTCTTCTCGGGGGAAGGAACCAGCTACTTCACCTGGGGGCAGGCCAGTCCGACGGTCAGCAGTCTCACTTTCACGGGCACGACGACTAGCGTGGACACCGACACGCCGTTCGAGTTCGGCACGCTGAGCTACTACAACGGCACGATCGTCGGCGACAGCGGGGCGACGAGCGTGGATCTGACCGTCTCGGTCGATGCGGGAGTTTCTGGCGCCGGTGTTCAGCCCTTCGACCTGGGGCTCATCAACACCTTGAACATCGACTACGACCCCGTGGCGAGCGCCGACTATGTGACGATCAGTGCTGACCTTGGCTCGGCGAACCTGACCATCGGCGGCGAAGCCTACGTGCTTGACTTCCTCGGGTTCAGTGACTGGTCTGGCGGCGGCTTCTCGGTCGGCAATGAGTTCCACGTCTATGAGAACCAGGGAGCCAGTGCGAACCTCGTGGGAATGCTGACCCATGCGCCGGCGGCAGTCCCCGAGCTGTCCGGTCAGTCATCCGCATCCGCGTTGTTCCTAGCATTGGGTGCCCTTGCGGTGCTGACGTCCCGGCGTCGGTCGAGAGACTGAGCCACCTGAGAAACACTCGCCGGCTGAGTACGCCGATCCGGAACTCGTTCTGGATCGGCGTAGCTGCATCGAGGGACGTGCAGTCGGCCATAGCCTGGGTGAACTGCAATCGTTGGCTGTCCCCGCCGCTCCCAACACCCCGATGTCGACAGCGTCAGGGGACTGGCACCCGGGCAGGAGTCTGGCTGCGTTTGCGGCTCGCGGCACCGCCGGGCGACCCACACGAAAGACTGCCCTTTGGCTTCTTGCCCAGGACGCCCGATGGTATCCTGAGTCGGTGTTGCACGGGGTTTCCGCCACGCTCAGGCATTCTGCTCGTTGGATCGCGCCTGCGTTGCTGGGCCTGGCGCTCCACGCCTGCAAGCAACACAAGCCCCCGACGGCTGACCAGCACGTCGCGGAGGGCTATCGACTGCTGCTCGGCGATCCGGAGAAAGCTCTCAAGCAGTTCCAGCAGGCGAAGAACCCAGCCGCCTCGGATGTGCTTCTCGGCCAGAGCCTCGCGTACGAGCAACTGCGCGACTACGCAAGAGCGGAGCAGACGCTGCAGAAGGTTCTCAAGACTGGTGATTGTCCCCAGGCGGCGTTGGCACTCGTACGTGTACAGACGATGCTGGGCAAACACGACGAAGCGCGCAGAGGCATTGACGGGATCGTCCACAAGACGCCCAGCAGTCTACCAGCGTTGTTGGTGGAAGCGTGCCTCGCAGGCAGCGACCAGCGTGCAACGGCCGCGCTCGGCCACCTCGATGGTTGGCAGCCGCCGGCTGGTGATGCGGGCGCGAGACCCATTCCGGCGGAGTACCATCTTGCCCGCACGATCCTTCTTGCACGACTGGGCGAGCCCGAGCAAGCGAAGGCGGCGAAAGCCGCCGGAGACAAGGCGAACGTCAGCCATTCCGCAGTGGCCATGCGTCTCGCCACCCTCGCTGTTGGTGCAGGGGAGCGCACGCTCGCCGTGCTGTTGCTGGAGCATCTAGCCAGGAAGCACCGCGACCAGCAGTTGCTGCGAAAGGTCTCGACACTGGGTCACCTTCTGGGAGCGCACCAGGTCACGGAAGAAGCGCTGAGGCATCTGCCGCGGAACGCTCCTGCACTGGTCAGGCTGAGAGCGCTGCACGAAGCCGCCATCAACAAGCCATCCGCGGCCTGGTCCCTGCGTTCGGCACTGGCTGTGACGAAGCAGCCCGAAGAGGCGACTCGCCTGCGCCTGCTTCTGGCCGACGCGCTGGCGCGTGTGTCCAGGATCGATGAAGCGAAGGCTGAGCTCAACAAGGTTCTTGAGGCGGATTCCAAGCACGTGAACGCTCAGCTTCGGCTAGCCAGGCTCGAGCTTGGCGAGAAGAAGGCGGACGCGGCCGTCGCCCGCCTCAAACCGTTGGCGCTGGCGGGAGCGAGCCCGGCGGCGCACGAGTTGCTCGGGCTGGCGTACACGAGTGCCGGACAGCCCGAGAACGCGAAGCAGGAATTCGAAGAAGTGTTGCGCCAGGTTCCGACAGACCGTCGCGCACTCTCGGGCCTGGTGTCGCTCGCCATTCGCGCCGGCGACAAGAAGACTGCCGTAGCGCTCGTCCAGCGACAGATCGATGCTGCCCCGAAAGACGTGGGGCTGCGCCTGCTGCTCGACGGCGTCCTGAGACGCGTCGGGCAGGACAAGCTTGCCGAAACCGCACTGAGCGAAGCCATCGCATCGATGCCGGCGGAGGAGCGGCTCTGGTCCGCACTCGCGCGCAGCCTTCGTACGCGGAAGGCCGAGGACGAGGCACTGAAGGCTCTGCAGGAAGCCGAGCGCAAGAACCCCAAGTCTCTGGTGATCGCCGCCGAGCTGGCAGCGCAGTTGACCCGAATGGGCCAGGGAAAGGCGGCGCTTCCCTACTACGAGAGAGTCCTTCGGTTCGCGTCAGAAGACCCCATCGTGCTGAACAACGCAGCGATGCTGTACGCCGACGTCGTGGGTGACGGTGCCAAGGCCGTAGAGCTCGCCGAGCATGCGCATCAGTTGGCCCCGTCTCGTTCGGAAGTGACAGATACCCTTGCCTGGGCGCTGTACACGCGCAAGGGCAAAGACGACATGAAGCGTGCTCGAAACTTGCTGGAATCGGTTCAGGCGCCGGACCGCAACGCGACAGGGAAGTACCACCTTGGCATGGTTCTCATCGCGACGGGCGACCCGGTGCGGGGGACGCAGCTGCTCCGAGAAGCCCTGGCGCTCCCGGGGGAGTTTCCCGAGGCAGAGGCGGCGCGGCGTGCTCTCGCGCAGCGCCACTAGTGCCGCGTTTCGATCGAAGCGATGGGTTCTTCGCCGCCCCCGACCGGGCGAGGGCGGCGACCCCCCCGCCGCTTCCCAGCGATCCGACCCGCGGCACCCGTCGTTCTAGTGCATCGTTTCAATCGAAACGATGCACCAGGACGGCGCAGGACATGGCACTGTAGGAGAACGCCCAGAATAGTCGCGACTACTGCCGAGCCCTGTGGTCAACGGTTGGCTCGACGACCCTACGGTGATCGCAGGCCGCTGCTTCTGAGTCCGCGGCGCGCCCTGAATTCGATCGACAGCTGTCGCGCCCTGAGCACAGGCCGCCATGGCCAGCGCCGCAGTGGGCCGCAGTACCAACAAACCGGCCGCACGGTTTGCTTCTGGCGCCTCGGTCTGTGGTCGGTTTCCCGTCCGCCGCGGTGGGGCTAACCTCCCTGACTCAGATGCCTCGGGTCATCCAGCTCACGGATCTGCATCTGAGAGCGCGATTGACGGCTCGAGTGCGTGGCATCCCCGTTTGGGTAACGCTGCGCGCCGCGCTCGCCGAGGTGGCACGCCAGGCTCCGGATTTGTTGGTGCTCACAGGGGACCTGGCTGACGACGCCAAGCAGTACAGCTACCGCGAGCTGCGCGAGGCCCTGCACGACTGGATGGATCGTGTGCGCATCTTGCCGGGCAACCACGACAACCGCGATATCCTGCGCGCCACGTTCAGGCTCGGGCGAAGCACCTTGGGCTTCGCCGACCGACTCGGCGGTTGGCACCTGATCGGCGTCGACACGGTGACGCCGAAACGCAACAGGGCGCAGTTCGGTGCGGACCAGCTGGATTGGCTGGCTGCCGAGCTCGCCGACGGGCATGAGCCCGTGGTTCTATTCACGCACCACCCCCCGGTCTCCGTGAACACGTGGTGGCTCGACCGGGACCTGGCCCGGGACCTGAAGCAATTCCAGAAGATCTTGGAGAGCACCGATCGGGTACGTGCAGTGGTCTGCGGACACGTCCACCACGAGGTGTTCAAGCGAATGGCCAACAGCGACGTGTTCATGACGCCTTCGACGGCCTATCAGTTTCGACTGGGTAGCTGGTGGCCGGCACGGATCGACAATGGGCGACCGGGTCTGCGCATACTCGAGCTGTCGGAGGACTCGCTCGAGACCCAGGTGGTGCGCTTCGGCGCATAGAACACGCTGGCGGCGAGTACCGTGAGTCCATCCAAGCTTCCGGGACTATTGGCCGCGTTCTCTTGCATCCTTGTGTCGACACGGGCTGGCGTGTGCCAAACTCGGGCGTGTGAAGCGTCCTCTCCGTGGGACCGACTCGAGCAGACAGCCCGGCACTTCGTGGAGCCGCTTCCACTCGCGTTCGTCGGCGAATCGGCGGTGCCGCCGCTCGAAATGATCGGGACGGGTGCGGACCACCGGCTTCGCGTGATCGGCCAGCGTGACCTTGGCGGACGCCCTGGGCTCGAGGACGCGAGTCTGTACGCGCCCTACGTGCTCGCCGGGGGCGCTCTCGTCGGGGCCGAGCTCGCCGTCCTGCACGGCGCGTGCCGTTGGGCGCGGCCTCAGGCGGCCATCGCGCAGGCCATGGGCCTCACCGCTGCAACGACGCTCGTGCTCAAATGGGCCGCAGGACGCAACTGGCCCAACGCAGGCCTGGACCCGAGCATGCCCGATCGGCTGGAGCATCCGGAACGCGCCCGCGATTTCCAGCCCTTTGCCTGGCGCATGAGCGCGTGGCCCAGCGGCCACACCGCCACCTTGGTGGCTGCCGCGGCAGCGCTGCGCACCAGTCTGCCCGAGCTCGGGTGGGCGGCGTGGCTCGGCTATCCCGTCGCAGGGGCGGTGGCGGCCGGCATGTGGCTCAATGACCGCCACTGGGCGTCCGACATCCTTTCAGGAGTCCTCATCGGTGAGGCCGTGGGCTCGAGCGTGGGCAAGAGCTTCGCAACAGAACCGGCTCGGTCTGGCTCTTGGTGGGTCCAGCGAACCCGAAACGGCGGCCTGGTGTTGGGGTACTGGTCGTCCTGGTAGGCCGGGTGACCAGACCCACATGAGCGGCCCCGGCACGGTCCGTGCATTTCCGCTTCTTCATGTGCCACAGGTGTGCCGTCTTCTTCACTCTCGCCGCGGCGCTTGCGCTGGCGTGCGGCGGGAATACCTCCAGCGACGACAGGGACCACGACAGCAAGGGCGAGGCCGGCGCCCCAGGGGATGGCAGTGGCGGGAGCAGCTTCAGTGACGGCGGGGGTCACAACGGAGGCGTCGGGAGCAACGCCGACGAGCCGACCGGAGGCGACGAGGCCACAGGAGGCCACGGTGGGAAGGACGAAACCGGCGGCAATGGCGGGGAATCGACCACGGGCGGCACCGGCGGTGTATCGACCACCGGCGGCACGGGCGGCCGGCTGACCACGGGCGGCACCGGCGGCGAGTGGGCAACCGGCGGCGTTGGCGGGACTGCAGGCCGGTCTACCACCGGCGGTACCCTCGGGGTGACAGGAGGAAGCGGCGGTGCCGGCGGGGTGACTGCCACCGGAGGAACCGGGGGAAGTGGCGGGGTGACTGC
>JAFGIS010000484.1 GCA_016929495.1 Polyangiaceae bacterium
GGAAGATTCGTGTCGAGCGCGCCCTGGATCACCCGGCGGCTCGGCTGCTGGGTCGCCAGCACCAGGTGCACGCCCGCGGCGCGCCCTTTGGCCCCGAGCAGGAAGATCGCCGCTTCGATGCGCTTCTTCTCGCTGGGGCCGGCGGAAACCAGGGCGTAGTACTCGTCGCACACGCACACAATGCGCGGCAGCTTCCTTCCGGTCTTCTCGATGAATTCCCCGAGATGGTCCGCGCCGGCCGCGTGGATCGTCGCGTAGCGCGTATCCATTTCGGCCACGAGCTGTTCGAACACCTCGCTCGCATCGCGGCCCGAGCCCGGGATCCACCAGGCATCGGCGCTCATCAAGAAGGGCGACTTCTCGAGCTCGGCGAACGCGACGAGCTTGGGGTCCAGCGTCACGATGCGCAGCGTTTCGGGCGTGTTGCTCACGAGCAGGCCCGCCAGCATCATGCGCAGCCATTCGCTCTTGCCGCTGCCCGTCGTGCCCGCCACCAGGATGTGCGATCGTCCCGAACTGGCGAGGTCGGCACAGTGAAGCTGTCCGGACGCGTCCACGCCGACCGGAACGCGTGACGAACCGCGCGGACCGCGCGCAGGCAGCTGGTCCACGATGGCCGAGAACGGCACCGTCACCGGGTCGGGCCGCTCGACGTCGAGCGACAGGCGCCCGAGCTGGCGGATCAGCAGGGGCTCGCGCTCGAGCTCCGCCCGGATCTGGACTTCCCCGAGCGCGCGCCGCACCGCGTCGATGCGCGTGGCGCTGCCGAGCCGCACGTCGAAGCGCAGGAAGCGCGGGCCCACCAGGGGCGTCTGACCGAGCTCGACCGCAACCCCGTACTCGCGAAACGCATGCATCAGCCGACGGCGCAGCGCGAGGTGCGCTTCGTCGGGCGTGGAGGGCTCGGCTTCGAGCGACGGCTGCACGCGAGAAGGCGCCCGGGGGCCGACCTCGGCAACGGCGCCAGGTTTGCCGCCAGCCAGTACTCCGATGAGATCGAGCAGCCTCTGCTCCGCCTCAGCGAGCTCATCGGCACCGATGAGGGTTTCCTCGAGCTGGGGAGTGAAGCGCAGCAGCGCCAACGCGGAGCTCGACGACGCCGCGCCCGTGCGCTTGAGGATCAGGTGATAGAGCGCCGCCTGACCGAGATCGAGCGGCGGACTGGCTCGTCCCAGCTTCAGCTCCACGGCGCACCAGGCCGCCCGCTGCGGTACTTTCAGGAGCGAATCCGCGATGCCCACGAGCCGTACCGGTTGTGGCCAACCCGGCTCCTTCAGCTCGCATTCGAGCGGCACCTCGGCGGACAAGAGGTCCGCCAGCCGTGACCAGTTGGCCTCCGCCTCGGGATCGAGCCGAATGAGCTCGGCTCCCAGCGGCACCAGCCACTGGACGAGCTGCTGCACGGCGCGCCAGACGAGCAGAACGGGCTCCGTCGTGTCGTTCAGGGAGCTGCGGTGCCGGACCAGGCGAGGTCCGAGCAGGCAGCGGTACGCGTGGCGAAGCAGCTGGTCCTTGCCTCGTGCTTGGTCGGGATGCGCGTCCACCAGCAGGGGAAACCCACTGCGCTCCGCGTCGCCGCCCACCAGATCCGCAAAGACCTCATGGAAGATCTGGCCGACGAGGACGTTCGCGGGCTCGCCGCTTCCCGCCCCCTCGCGACCCAGCGCTTGCCGTAGAGCCTGCCGCACCTCGCTGACAGAGAGCTCCAGGGTCACTGCGCCTGCGCCTCCTCGAGCACGTCCGACAGATCGAGCACCAGCGCCGGCGGACCTTCCAAAATGCCGAACCTGGCTGGGTTGGCAACAACGGCCTCGCGCACCGCCTCGGGAACCGTGGACAGCTCGGCGGCTGCGCTGTCGAGGCGCACGACATGCTCGCGGGCCAGAAGCTCGGTCAGGGCCTCGGCCAGCGCGCCACTCGACGGGCTCGGCTCGGCGACGAGCTCGGAAATCAGTCCATCGATCTCTTCGAGGGTCGGCTCGTCCTTGAGGCTGCGCAGCCATTCGAGCACGGCACTGACGCCGACCGCCTCACCGTCCTGGGCGAGCTCGCCGGCCTTGGCATCGCTCACCAGGGAGCTCAAGGCCTCCAGGGCAGCCAGGGCCGAAGGCTCGGGTCGTACGAGCTTGGCCCCACGACCCAAGAGCTCGGCAAGGTATTCGTTGGTCTTGTGAGCCGAGCGGCTGATCGCCAGGCTCGCGTCGCGCACGATGACCACCCGCTCCGGCATGCTGCGCTGTGCGTCCAGCAGCCGGCGCAGCTTCGCCGCCAGCTTGGACATGTTCGTCTCATCGCGCACACTCAGGGCGATCGGGGTCGCCAGGGGCAGCACGGCATCGACGCCGGCCGGGGCGTTGTCCGTCCGCTCGAGACGGATGCCGCGCAGTTCGCAGTGTGCATTCAGACCATGTATCAGCACGCGCGCAGAGTCTTCCGAACGACTTGCGGAGCTGGCAGCTTGTCGCCGCTTCGCGAGCTGCTGACCCAAGAACTCGGGCAGGCTCTGCTTGGGCGGCACGCGGCCGAGCTGCAGCTGTTCGAAACGCGCCGAGCATCGCGCGAGCACGCGACGCGGCGTGCACGGGAACAGCTCGGTGAGCTCGGCAACGAGCCGCTCGTCCAAGGGATAGTAGCGGGCCGAAGGGCGAGTGGCGCGGAGCTCGCCGAGCGCGGGAACGAAACCGAGCCGAACCAGCACGAGCTGTTCGATCTGCTCTCGCGTGAGCGGCGCAAGCAAGGCGCGGTGCCGGAAGATGCGATCCCGATCGGCGTCGCGTACGCTGGCCTCGAAACTGTCGAGCATAGCGCTCTGGACGCAGGTGATCAGAAGCAAATTGGGGTTCGAGTCGAACACGTCGGCCGCCATGCGGCCAAATCGGAAGAAGGCCTCCCGATCCGTGGAGGTCTGCTGCAGCGCCTCGACCTGATCGAAGCAGAACACGATGGGCAGGGTCGGCCCGGCCATGCGACAGAGCGCCGTGACCACCTGCCGAGCCGCGTCGTCCGCGTCTTCCTGCTCGATGGGGCCGAGGCCGAGGCGCTCGAGCGCGGCTTCGGGAAGGCTGTCCCCTCTGAGCCATGCGCTCGAGTCGAGCACGAAGCGATTGCTCACCAGGTGTTCGAGCACCACGCCCAGATCGCGGCCGAGCTCGAGGCGCTGCACCACCTCGGCCACGTAGCTCGAGACCGCTTCCTGATCTTCGCTCGACAGTACCCGCAGGGCCAGCACCGCCTGCCCCGGCGTTTCACCGCGACCCAGAGCGACCTGGTGGGCGATCAAGCGCTGCAGTTGGGTCAGGCCCTGTTCGCGCCGCATCAGGTCGGCTCCGAGCCGGCGCCGCAGATGCTGCCACAAGAGCTGCGAGCTGGTCTGCAGCCGAACGAACACGAAGACGCAGTGCTGGACGCGGTCGGGCGCCGCCGGGCCCGTAGCGCGAAGGTGGCGCTGCACGCGCGAGAGCAGGTGGGTTTTCCCCGAGCCGGCAGGCCCGTAGACGAGCAGGGAGTCGGATTGCCCGCGGCCGGCGTTCGCCAACCCGGCAAGACAGGCCTGAAAAACGCTGTCGTGGATCTGGGCCACGTCGGGCGGTGCCTGCCACGCGTCCTGGACAACGGTCGTCGAGAAGGGGTTGGGCAGCTCCCGGAGCAGAGTCATGCTCGCCCCCCGAGCGCGATGCCGACGTAGTACGTGCCATGCTCGTCGCGCACGAGCGCGTCGCGTTCCGCTTCCGATAGTGAGAACGGGTAGTCATGATGGTGGACCATGGCACGCCCACCATGGGCGAGCGCCATCACCGCCGCGTCGAAGCGCATCTTGTCCAGCCCGGCTCTGGCGCGCAGATCCCGCACGGACAAGAGCGCCCCCGGCGCGCACTCGCGCGTCAGCGCCTCGAGCGCGGACAGAACGAGCGACTGGTCCCGCTCGCGGGCGCGTGAAGAGGGCGGGCCGCTCTCGCCCGTCGCTTGCGGCACGGGGACGCCGAGCTCGGCAGCCAGCACCTCGAGCACCTGCTCGGGTCGGACACCGATCGCGCTCGCCTTGGCGAGCTCCTGACCCAGCGCCTTCAGTGTCTTGGAGAGCTGGCGTCGAACGTCCGGCTCGAGACCGACCCGCTTCTTCTTCTCGCGGGCGCGGGGCGTGTGCTCGAACAGGCGCCGGGTCGTGAGCGCTTCTCGGATCCAGCCGGGCAGCAGCCGCTCGTGACCTGGCACCGCTTGCCTGACTGCCAGCTTGAGCGCCTCCTGGGTGAGCGGACCCTGCTCCGTGAGCACTCGATCCACCACGCGACCGAGCGTCGCTTGGGGCTCCTGGGCCGCGTTGAGTATTGCCTGCCCGACCCTGACGCGATGGATGCGTCCCGCCTCTCCGAGGGCCGCCATGGCCGCGGCGAGGGAAGCCTTGCTGTCGCGGCAGTACGGCGCGGGCAACATCCTCTTCAGCGCGCTCTCGGCGACGAGCGCGCCGTTGGCTCTGCGCAGGGCCTCGACAATGACCTCACGTAGCTCGTCAGGGTCGCTGCGGGGAGGAGGCTGTCGCACCGGTCTGTTGGCAAGCATGACGCGATGGTAGGGAGACTCGCAGACTTGTTCCAGAGCCGAAACATCCTAGTGCATCGTTTCAATTGAAACGATGCCCAAAGACTAGCGAGGCTGCGCCTCAGACCGACGAGGCGGCACTAGTGCACTCGACGGCTAGCCTCACTGCCGGACGTATCGGCTTGGTCCGGCCCAGCCTCGTCGACCTGTGTTCGTGGCCGGGGCTGGGAACTGTCCGGTACCGACACTCTCACCTGCCCAGCAGCCGCGCCTGTCCGGCCGGATGTGTCCCCACCCGCTGGGGCGCTCCAGTCGGACACCCCGCGCAGCCTGCGGCTCGCGTTCCTGAGCGCTCCCTCGGCTTCGGTACCCGCACGAATCACGGCCGAGGCAGCGCGACGCAAGCCGAGCATCATCAGCACCACGGGCAAGACCATTCGCAGGGTGGCGAAGGCGGCCATGCGCGCACCCAGCAGAAGTAGCACGACCACGGCGGCGACCAGGAAGGGCACCAGCGATGTGGGGCCGCGAGCGCGCAGCCCGCGCGCCCAGGGGGGCCGCCGGTAGCCGTGCGGCCACGCCCGGCCAGCACCCCGCCATGGCGCATGGCCTGCGTCCCAGTTCGCGCCGTGCCAAGGCCAAGCGACATGGGGACCGGCTGGTCGGACGCCTGGCGCCTGGGTGGCTGGGGTGGGCACGCCGCGGGTTGGGTACACGCTGGGGACTTCGGAGGCCCGTCGGTCCGGGTCGGGCTCGAGCATGGCAGAAAGCGCCGAGACAAGGCTGGGGTTGGCGCTCGGCCCGAGCGCCTGACGAACGTCGATGCCGAGGCCAACGTGTGGCAGGTCCTCTGGATCGCGGCCCGTGAGCAAGCAGAGCGCGGTCGCTCCGACCGAGTAGACGTCGCTCGCGGGCAGCGCCCTGCCCTGGAACTGCTCTGGCGCCATGAACCCAAACGTCCCGACCACGGTCGATCCGCCTTCGGGTTTGAGCGAGTCACGAACCGCGCCGAAGTCGACGAACGCGAACGACCCGTCGGCGCGCCGAATCACGTTGGCGGGCTTGATGTCCCGGTGGATGACCGGCGGCACACGGTGGTGCAGATAGCCGAGAGCGCTCCTCGCGTCGTCGAGCAGCCTGAAGACATCGCTCTCGTCCAGGGAGGCATGGCTCGACCGCCACGCGGACAAGGTGGTGCCCGATATCAGCTCCGTCACCAGGAACAGACACCCGCTCTGCTCGAAGTGGTCGACGTATCGCGGCAGGTTGGGATGATCGAGGGTCGAGAGCACACGGGCCTCGCGTTCAGCCAGCTCGACGTCTTTCCACGAGCGAGCGCCCTTGATCCGGAAGCGCTTGAGCGCGACCGGGCAGCCTCGCAGCTTGTCGACCGCCTCGAGGGTCTCACCTTGCGACCCTTCGCCGAGAACACCCGTCACGACGTATCGGCCGTTACGGAAAGTCTCTGGCACGCCGTCGTCGGAGGAATTGGCGGACATCGTTTCCCGGACGCCCTCAGCTATAGCAGCGTACCGCGAAACGGAACGCTGCCAGAAGACCGCCCTGGCTCCGAGACAGGGCACGGGCGTGCCGCCTGCGCACAAAAAGGGAACGGGCCCGTCGCACTCGCCTTTCCCTACCGCTGCTCCCTTCCGGGCCTCACGGGGTTCGGGGCGCGCAGTCGACAGGCCCACACACGAACGCGCGAAACGTAGCAGGGGGCTCGGTCCGGGCAAGAGGCACCGACCGGACAGCCCCGCGGCCGGCCCCCGGGACGAATGCCCGGAGCCGCGATCCGTGTCCGCGCGCAGTCCTCAAGCCGGATCGAAGTACTCGACCTGTTCGCCGCCAGGCGTTTGCAGGCGGGTCACGCCAGCACCGCGTGCCACCACGTAGTCCCGACCGACCGGCACTTTTCCCAGTCCGCACGGCGCGTCGACCATCAGCTTCGGCATGGCAATGCCGCTGAGCTGCCCTTGCAGCTCATCCATCACGGCGACGCCGACCTGCATCGGAGTTCGCAGGTGACCCATGCCGCATGCGCAATCAGCCTGCAACAGGTAGTACGGCCGAACCCGCGTCTCCACCAGCCCTCGGAAGAGCGCAGCGAGCACCCTGGCGTCGTCGTTGATGCCGCGCAGCAACACGGTCTGGTTGTTCACCGGAAACCCGCCGTCCACCAAGAGACGGCAGGCCTCGCGAGCCTGGCGTGTGAGCTCTTTCGGGTGGTTGAAGTGCGTCATGACCCAAAGCGGATGGTAGGCGCGAAGAGCACAAATGAGCTCGGCGGTGACCCGTTGTGGCAACACCACGGGAACCCGCGTGGCCAGGCGGATGACCCCGACGTTCGTCCGCATCCGCACCTGCTCGAGCAGACCCCTCAGACGCTCGGTCGACTGCACCAACGGGTCACCGCCGCTGATGATCAGCTCGCGGATCTCGGGATGATCTCCAAGATAGTCGAGCGCAGGTCGCAGTTCGGTGACCGAGCGCGCCCCGGGCCCTCGACCCACTCGACGGCGTCTCGTGCAAAAACGGCAGTAAGTGGCGCACCGGTCCGTGGCCAGAAGCAGTGCACGATCGCGGTAGCGTCGGACCAGATGCGCGGCGGGTGTGTGCGTTTCCTCCGCGAGCGGATCGCACGAATCGCCGACATTGGGCTCGTTCTCCCTGGCCGTCGGCACGACCTGGCGGCGGATCGGGCAATGCTCGTCGCGCGGATCGCACAACGCGAGGTAGTAGGGTGTGACCGCGATCGGCAGTCCGCCGCGCTCGGCAGCAAGGGCCCCCTGCTGCTCGAGTTGCGTCAGCGCCAGTGCAGCGCCGAGCGCCTTGGCGGTGCGTGCCGAATGGCGCAGCTGCCAATGCCAATCGTCGGGCCCGCCGCTGCCCTGCGGCTCGCCAGCGGCCCAGGCCGCACACATCAGCAGACCCCGCTACCGACCAAGATCCACCTCGATCTGCTTGAGCGCAGCCTGGTCGATGCTGACCGGGTATTTCTTGCGCAGCTCCTGTTCGAGCGCGGCCTCGGCCTCGCGCACTCGACGGCGGACGAGGGCCACACGCACCGCGCGTTCCGCCTCCTGGTAGCTGCGCTGACGAGCGTCGCTCTTGCCAATCATGCGCACGACATGCAGCTTCCCATCCACTTCGACGAGCTGGCCGAAAACGCCCCCGGTCTTGTCGATGGAGAACACCGCGGCGACAATGGCCGCGGGAACGGTCGCCTGGGCCCCGTGGGAGCCGGGTCGGGTCACGATGCCCATGTCCCCGGCCAGTTCGGCCGGCAGCTCCTGACCCGCCGGCGCACGGTCGAGCGAATGGCGTCGCACGAGCTGTCCCCATTGCTCCGGGCTGGCGGCAAGCGCTTCCTTCAGCACCTGCTCGGCCTTGGCTCGTTGCCCCATGACGATATGCGCGACGCGTCTGCGCTCCGGCTCGAAAAACTCCTGTTTGTGCTCGGAGTAGTAGCGACGAACCTCGTCGGCGGCGATCTGGTCCGGCCCCGGTACGCGGCTGCGCACGGCACGCAGCATCTCTTCTCGCAGGACCTGCTGCATACGCTGCTGGGTTTCGAGCCGCTTGTCGAGTCCGCGGCGCCTGGCCTCTTCAGCCAGCAGCTCGACATCGATGATCTCGTTGAGCAGGTCCGCGCGCCGGTCCGGCGACTGATAGCGAAGACGCTCGAACCGGTCCATGCGCTCGAGCACAGCCTGGTACTCCCCCAGCGTAATGGCGTGGTCACCGACCCGAGCCAGCACCTGTGCCGCCTGCTCCTTGGTCAGTTGGCGCGAGCCTTTGGTGAGGGCTGGGCCCGGCTCGGCGGCCTTCTCGTCCTCGCAGGCCGAGCAGCCCGTGACCCCAAGGCAACCGACGAATACGGTCGGCAGCCACCAAGGGGACACGCGCGGGACCCTCTGCGACATGGCCCCGGAATACTACGGAGCCGGGACGTGCGCCAGACAGGACACTCGTCGCGTGTCGGATGGCGACCAACGGCTAAGCCGTTGGTCGCTCCGGGCCCCGTATGGACGGCACATGCGGTTGCGGCCTCATCCCCGCCGGAGTACGAGAGCGTCCGTGAATCCAGAGTCGACTCAGCAACTGGCCTATCGTCGAACCGTCATCAAGCTGAGCGGTGAGGCGCTCTCTGGCCCCGACGGGGGCTCCAGCATCGACACGGCAACGCTCAAGGCCACGGCTGAAGAGCTCGCGGCCGTACATGCCAAGGGCGTACAGATCGGAGTCGTCGTCGGCGGGGGCAACATCTTCCGTGGTCTGCGCGGAGCAGGGGCCGGCATGGACCGCACTCAGAGCGACTACATGGGTATGCTGGCCACCGTCATCAACTCGCTCGCGCTCCAGGATGCGCTCGAGCGGTGCGGGGTGCCGACCCGGGTGATGACGGCCCTGGAAATCAGGCAGGTCGCCGAACCGTACATCCGGCGGCGGGCCATGCGGCATCTGGACCGCGGACACATCGTCGTGTTCGCTGCGGGGACCGGCAATCCGTATTTCTCCACGGACACGGCCGCCGCTCTACGCGCGATGGAGATCCGCGCCGAAGCGCTGTTCAAGGCGACGAAGGTCGAAGGCGTTTTCGACAGCGATCCAGAGAAAGACCCCAGTGCCCGGCTCCTTTCGACCATCAGCTACGACCAGTTCCTGTCGGCACACCTGCGCGTCATGGACTCGACGGCCGTGACCCTGTGCCGCGAGAACGGGCTGCCGATCCGCGTCTTCAGGATGGTACCCGGCAACATCTTGCGCGTTTGCATGGGCGAAAGTGTGGGCACCACCGTCTCGGATTCGGCCGTCTGAGACCACGGGCGCTGTTCGCGTTCGCCAACGCCGCCCCAGACTTGCGGCGGCCGAGGGGCCGAGGGGCCTGCGATCGGGGAACCCGTGCGCTATGCTGCGCGGGCCTATGTGGCAGACTCTCCCCGAGTTCGGAACCGCGGTCCTCTATGCGGTTCTGGTAGCAGCGTCGTACACGTTCGCCTTGGCGCTCGCCGCGAGTGGGGCCCGACCGAGACTGCTCGGGGCCGCGCGGCTTGGGGCGCATGCCACGTCGGGTCTCGTTGCCATCGCGACAATCCTGCTGGCCTATGCCTTTCTGACCCACGACTTCAGGCTCAAGTACGTCGCCGAATACAGCGACCGCTCGATGTCGCCAACCTACCTACTCACCTCTCTCTGGGGTGGGCAGGACGGCTCGCTTCTGTGGTGGACGGCGCTGTTGGCCGCCTACGTCGCCGCAACGGTGCGGTGGCTCAAGGGGCGCTACCGGACCCTACAACCGTACGTGATCAGCACGCTGATGGTCATCCTCGGCTTCTTTGTCGTGCTGATGCTCTTCGCCGCCAACCCCTTTGCGACGAGCATCGCAGGGACCCCAGCGGAGGGACGCGGGCTGAATCCTCTGCTGCAGAACGCCTGGATGGTCGTGCACCCGCCTGCCCTGTACCTGGGCTTCGTCGGCTGCGCGATTCCGTTCGCGTTTGCGATCGCGGCGCTCGTGACCGGCCGCTTGGATTCGGAATGGATCCATGCTGTCCGCAAATGGATGCTATTCGCCTGGCTGTTTCTCACGCTGGGCAACGTGCTCGGCATGGTGTGGGCCTACGAGGAGCTCGGCTGGGGGGGCTACTGGGCCTGGGACCCGGTGGAAAACGCGGCGGCGTTGCCCTGGTTCACCGCCACCGCGTATCTGCACTCGACGATGATCCAGGAGCGGCGCAACATGTTCAAGCTCTGGAACATCGTACTCATCTGCGCCACGTTCTGGCTGACGATCTTCGGCACGTTCCTGACGCGCTCCGGGCTCATCGCCAGCGTCCATGCGTTCGCCCAGAGTGACGTCGGCGTCTTCTTCGTGTGGGCCATGGGCCTACTTGTCGCGGCGTGCGCGGGACTCATCGTCTGGCGTCTACCCGAGCTCCGTGCGCCCGCACAGATCGAGACAGCGCTCAGCCGCGAGGCGATGTTCGTCGTCAACAACTGGGCGCTGCTCGGCGCGGCGACCTTCGTTGCGACCGCCACGATCTA
>JAFGIS010000485.1 GCA_016929495.1 Polyangiaceae bacterium
CCGATGGAGGACTACGACATCATCGCGGGCAAGCGCGGCTACATGTATTTCGACGGTGAGGTGCTCTATCCCTTCGGGCACGGCCTGAGCTACACGGAGTTCGGCTACAGCAACCTGCAGCTGACGCCGACGACGCTCTCGGAAGTCGAAGAGGTAGCCATCGGCTTCGATGTCACGAACACGGGATCCAGGGCGGGCGACGAGGTGGCCCAGGTGTACGTCCACGACGTGGAGGCCAGCGTGCCGGTACCGATCAAGCAGCTCAAGCAGTTCCAGCGTCTGAGCCTCGAACCCGGCGACACGCAGACCGTGACCCTGACGCTGCCTGCCGCCGAGCTCGCGTTCTACGACGTCGATGCCAAGGGCTGGACGGTCGAACCGGGACAGTTCGAGATCATGGTGGGGGCGTCTTCGGCGGACATACGGCTGAGCGGCACCATCGCGGTGGGGCCGTAGGGCTGACGGGCGAGGGGCGGGCGCGGCCCGGGCCAGACTCGCGGCCACGCCCGACGTCATTTAGCGCCTGATTGCGCTGGTCGAGCCCGGCTCAGCCAGCGCTCTCCTGGCACAGGCGCACGCGGATGGCCGCGTCGGCCCAGCGCGCGACCAGCGCGGCTTCGGATCCCGCATCGCCGCTTGCTTGGCTTTGGCCGAGCGCGCTGCGGAGCGCTTCGAAGCGTGCGGCGAGCTCCGTGAGGCCGAGACGACGCATCGCCTCGGCCTGGCGGTTCAGCCGCTCGACGTAGCTCCGGCTGGCGCGCCTGAGCCCGTGGTGGGCCGCGTCGTCCAGGGCGCCCGAGGCTTGCTCGAGTGCGTGCGTGAGCGCGCTGGTGTCGTCATCGGGCTCTGGCTCGGCGCCGAGCGGGGTGTGGTCGCTCGGATCAGCCAGGTCGGGCACGTGAAAGCGATCTGTTACGATACCGAGCGGCTCGATCTCGAGGCCCAGCGCCGTGCGACGCACGCTGCCGCTCACGAAGCGTGGCGCGCCGGTCTTGCCGCTGAGCGCGTCGGCCAGGTCACCGAGCGCGCCCGCAGTCGCGGCGTCGTAGGTGCGCACGAGGCGAACGCTGGGCCCCTCATGCGGCCTGAGTATCGCGCTCAGGCGTTGGTCGCCGGGCGCGTACCTCACGCCTTGTACCTCGGCGATCTCGAGCACATGGACGGCGTCTGCCAAAAGGCGTGCGCGCAACAAGCTCGGCGGGCGCGTGGCGAGTGCCTGCTCGAGCTGGCTGGTGTCGCGCACGCGCAAGCCCTCGGGCAAGCTGCCGAAGTCGCCACTTGAGGGCACGACGCTGGTTTGCGCCACGCGGCTTCTGCCCAAGATCAGCAGCCGATTGGCGGCGCGGCGGGCGCTCTCGGTCACGACCTGCCCCGTTGCGATGGCGCCGAGCGTCGCGCGTGGCGCGAACAGCTTGCGCCGGAGCGCGCTCGGTCTGGGCGCAGCCTTTCCGCTTTCGAGCGGGTACTCCTTGCGCATCACGAGGACCGTAGCCGTATCGGGATCCGCGAGCGCGACCTCTGCCAGGCGATAGGTGGCATCCCCCTTCACGCGCGCGCCGAGCGAGGCGAGGCGGAGGTGGCTGAGCGGCGTTTGTAGCGCGTCTTCGGTGCCCAGGACGCGTGCTGCCGGTAGCGCGCCGGGCCTCCGTACCGCGCGCTCGCGCGCGAAGAGCTCACACAGGAGCGCCGCAGCACCCGAGGGGCTGTAGCGAGCGCTGCGCGCATGGTACGACAACAGCTCCTGCTCGATATCCTCCAGGATCAGGGCGGGCCAGGTCAGGCGGGCTTCGTTCAGGGCCTCGCGCACGCGCTCGAACTGGCCCGCCATCGAGTCGCGCGAGTGGACGATCCCTTCGAGCAGAAGCTCCTCCGCGAGGGCCAGCGCGGGAGAGAGCTTGTCCGAGAAACTGGCGCTCGGAGCGGCGGCGTCACTTACCTCGAGCTCGAGTCGCGTCGCCGCGGGGTCCTTCGCGTCTGCGGCCCGAAACGCCCACACTGCGAGCGCCACGGCTTCGGCGGCGCGCTCGCCGCCATCGGAGTGCGCGTAGTTCAAGTCGCCCGGCACCAGGAAGCGCACGCTGGAGGTCGGAAGCAACACCGTCGGCACGCGGTCGTCGCCCCAGACGCGGCGCACTTCGGCCACGTACCCCCTCCTCAGCAGAGAGAGCGCACGCTCGAAGGCGCGCTTGCCCAAGAAGCGCTCGAGCTCGTCGTCCGTGATGCTGCCAGGCGACCACGCTTGGACCACCTCGGCGGTGGCAGGGGGCGGAGCCGAGGCTGCGTAGACCAAGGCGACGATGAGCTTGTGCCGGCAGATGCCGGCGGCGCCGCAGCTGCACGGCGCGTCGCTCAGGCTCACCCCTCTCGGGAGCCTCGTCTCCACGTTGCTGAAACGCCCCACGACAGTGCCGTCGGCGAGCTCCTCCAGCGCGGGTACTTGTCCCGCTTCGATTTCCTTCTGCGCACGCTTGACCAGGCCGCGGTTCGAAAGCGCCGCGAGCGCGTCGGCAGTGAGAGCGTGGAGGTCGTCGCGGCTCACTTTCGCACCTGCTCGGCGATCCAGGCGGCGAGCGCTCCGGGCGTCATGGCGCCGACGCTGGCGCCCGCGTCAGCGAGCTTCTGCGCGAGGTCGCGGTCGTAGACGGGATTCGCATCCTGATCGAGCGCGGCCAGCGCCAGGACCTTGCTGCCCTGGCCGCACAGGGCCGAAGTGGTGCGCAGCAGGCGATGCGGGTCGCCGCCCTCGTACAGATCGCTGATCAAGACGACGATGGTCCGCCGTGGCGCTTCGATCAGCGACGCCGCGTAGTCCATGGCTCGGGCAATGTCGGTGCCGCCTCCGAGTTGCACTTTCATCAAGAGATCGACCGGATCGGACACGTCCTCTGTGAGATCGACGACTTCGGTGTCGAAGGCCAACAGATGCGTGCGCATGCCCGGAAGGCCCCACAAACACGCCGCCGTGACGGCCGAATGAATCACCGAGCCCACCATGCTGCCGCTCTGATCCACGACCAGGATGATCTGCCAGCGCTCGGTGAAGCGGCGCGTGCGCGAGAAGAAGCGAGGCTTCTCCAGATGGATGCGCCGGAGGTCCGGTTGGTAGTGCTTCAGGTTGCTCTGGATGGTGCGGCGCAGGTCGAAATTGGCGGCGGATTTGTGGAGCGATGGGCGGCGCCGGTCGCGCACGCCGCCGAACGACGCGCGCACTTCCTTGGCCAGGCGCACCATCAGGTCTTCTACCACCTTGGCCACGAGCTCGCGGGCCCGCGCAAGCACCTCGGGGTTCATCAGATGCTTGGTGTGGAGCACGGCGCGCAGCAGCGCTTCGCTCGGTTCGATGCGCTCGAGCACATCGAGGTTCGTGACCACTTCGTCGATCTGAAAGCGCTCGACGGCGTCGCGCTCCAGCCGCTCGATGGTCTCCTTGGGGAACAGCCGGTGAACCTCGTTCACCCAATCCGGCGTGGTGAGCTGAGACGGTCCGCTGCCGCCGCTACGCTTGACCCCTCGCTCCTCGAGCTCGAGATCGCGGCCGTACAACCACTCGAGGGCGGCATCCATGGCCATTGCGTTGGGCGACAGATTTGGCATGGCGCGCTGGGCGGGCGCGCCCAGGACGAGCCGCCAGCGCTCGAGCAGCTCGGCGTCGTTCGCACTAGTCATCGCCCTCCGTGCCCGCTTCGGGCCCGAGGCCGAACCGCCGCTCCAAGTCGTCGACGCGTGTTTCGAGCAGGCGCGCCGCCGAGAGCGTGTCGGCGTCGGCCGAGAGCCTGAGGAACGCGCGGGCCCGCTCGCCGCCTTTTCCGTGGAGCACGAGCACGCGCTCGGCGATGCGCTCACGCTCGCGGGGCGGGAAGTAGGCGTGCGCCATGCGCAGGGCCGGCAGTGCGATCAAGAAGTCCTCCAGCGTCATGCCGCCCAAGAGCTCATCGAGAGTGCCGAGCAACGCACTTTCGGCTTCCGTCACGACTTCTTCGCGCCCAAGCGCGAACAGCCCCGCCAAGAAGTCGCCCAACGTCGTTGGCAGCGCCGCCTTGCGCAGCGCAGCAGTGGCGATCGCTTCCCGAGCGGCGTGGTCGTCGAAAGCGCCGAGCGACCACAAGTAGCCGAGGGCGGCACCGCGCAACGCAGGGGGGGTGTGCGCGTCCGCCAGCTTGCGCTGCATGGTCGCGGCGGCGCCGCTGGCATCGAGGTTCAAGTGCTCCGCGGTGAAGCGTACGCTGTCGCGCAGCGCCAGCACCGCGCCGATCAGCGCGGCGTCGGCCGCCGCCGTCGGGCCGGTGATGCCCTCGAACAGCCACAGGCCGCGCTCGAACGCGGCTTCGAGCGCGCGCCCGAGCGCCGGGCTGCCCTGCGAGCCGAGCAGCGTGTCGTGCCGGTAAAGGGCGAGCAGCCGCCCTTGCGCCTTGCCGAGCTTGCCGAGCTCCGGCTCGCGTCCGAGCAGCGCGCCGAGCTCGCCGAGCAAGCGCGCCGACAGCCGGTCGATTCCGATGAAGGTCGCTTCGGCGAGCAGCGCCGAGAGCTCGAGGACGTCTAGCGAGCCGGCGATGCGCTCCTCGAGTTGGGCGCTCGCTGCCGTGTCCAACGTGGCGCCGTAGGCCGACGCTTCGATCAGCGAGCTCTCCGCCTCGAAGGCCGAGCGGAGCGACCACTGTTCTTCGAGCACCGGATCGGTGCCGTAGACCGGCCCGCTGAGGCGTTCGAAGCCAGGGATCCGTAGTAGGCGCACGCGATGCAGCGTGCGGCTCCTGAGCAGGTCGCTGGGGTCGGTGAGCTTCAGATGCACGTTCCTCGGTGGACCATCCGGCCAGAGCTCGAGGCTCGTGAGCTCCTCACGCGCCGCTAGCAAAAGCGGGGGCCTGGGAGTCTCGGGCGAAAGCGTGCCTCGCCGTTGGCCGCTCAGCGCGGCCACGACCTCGACCAAGACGGGGTCCGTGCCAGGCGGCAGCTTTCCGCGCTGATTCCAGGGGAAGATCGCTGTTTGAGCGGTCTTCAGCACGGCGCTGGCAAAGCCATCGAGTAGATCGCAGCGCGAGAGCGCGCAGTGGCCGCGCAGGCGCGCCAAGCCTTGGGCCATGGTCGCAGCGCTGATCAGATCGGCGGTGCTGACGAGCTGCTTCTTCCTGCGGAGCCGGCGCGTGGCTTGCTCCAGCATCGCCTGTGCGGCTTGCTCGGGGCCGCGCTCCCACACGGCTTGGTAGTACTCGGGCGAGGGCATGCCCGACTCGTAGCCGACGAAGCTGTCCAGGCGTTTGAACGAGTAGGGCACCAGGTAGCTGCCGTGCTTGGCGTCGGCTTCGGCAGCGGGGAAGTCGGGCCACTCGCTGCCGTCAGCCTCGGGGTGGAGCCGCTCCAGGGCGGGTTTGTGAAAGCCGCCGCACACCGCCACGACGTCGCCCTGTCGCACGGCCCAGGCCAGACAGCGCGCCATGTAGTCTTCGCGCAGCGCGTCGCGCGACACGGGCGCACAGACCGCGCGCACGCCGGCGAAGTACAGCTCCAGCCGGGCGCTCAGCGCGCCGAGCTCGAGCGGCTGCTCGAACAGGTGGTCCCAGAGCGCGTCCATGCCCTCGGCGCCGAAGTGGTGGCACAGGCGCTCGAGGGCCCGTTCGTAGCGACGCTCGTCGTCCGCGTAGCGGTTGTGCACGCCATCGAACGCCTCTGACCAGGCCGGCAGATCCATGAAGCGCACCTCGGCGCCGATCTCGCGCGCGGTGCGCAGTGCGACCCATTCCGGTGAGTACTCGCAGAACGGCGTCCACGAAGCATGATAGCGGCCCGCGCTCTGGTAGAAGGTGAAGATCGCGAGCGGCAGCCGGTGGGCGAGCCCGAGCTCGCTCAGGCGCTCGTTCATGTCGGCGGGCCCTTCGACGAGCACCAGGCGCGGGCGGAGCTCGCGGAGCCGCTCTTCGACGAGCCGGGCGCACGCGGGGCTGTGGTGGCGGACACCGACGACCGTGAGCGTCACGTCAATCGCCTGGCAGGAGCTGGCGGGCTTCGTAGAACGCGCGCCAATGCTGCCCCTTCTTGCTCTTGGCACGCTGCTCGAGGTAGCGCCGGATGCGCTTGAGGTCATCGGCGTTGTCTTTGGCGGCGGTGCCCGCCAGGCACTCCACCACATCCGCCGGCGTGCCCGCGTCCCCGCGCAGGTAGTAGCCGCGCACCCCGACGGCGTGAGCCGTCGCGACGGCTTCGGCGGTCGACATCACCGAGCTCAGCCGTTCCATGGCCTGGCCGTCTTTGGTTTCCCCGCTGCGAAGCTCGCGGAACGTCGTGACCAAGACTTCGAGCACGTCGGGCTGCAACGCGTGCGGCACGCCGGAGCCCTCCAGCAGCCGCGCGGACTCACCGCGCACCAGCTCGAGCTCGGTTTCGTAGTCGGGGATCGGGAAGACCGTTTCGAAGTTGAAGCGGCGCTTGAGCGCAGCGCTCATTTCGTTTACTCCGCGATCGCGGGTGTTGGCGGTCGCGACCACGTTGAAACCTTCGCGCGCGAACACCATGCCGTGCTCGTCCGCGAGCTCCGGCACCGCCAAGACACGGTCCGAAAGCATGCTGAGCAACGAGTCCTGCACTTCGAGCGGGCAGCGCGTGATCTCCTCGAAGCGCACGAGCTTGCCCTCGGCCATGCCGCGGTAGATCGGCGCGGGTACGAGCGCCCGCAAGCTGGGGCCCTCTGCCACCAGAAGCGCGTAGTTCCACGAGTACTTGATGTGATCCTCGGTGACGGAGGCGCCCCCTTGGATCGTGAGCGTGGAGCTGCCGCTGACCGCGGCGGCCAAGAGCTCGGAGAGCAGAGACTTGGCGGTGCCGGGCTCGCCGACCAGCATCAAGCCGCGATTGGTGGCCAGTGTGACGAGCGCGCGCTCGACCAGCGCGGGTTGGCCCACGAATTTCTGTTTGATGCCCGAAGCGGCGTCGCCCACCACGAAGCGCCGCGCGGCCTGCAGTGAGAGCTGCCAGCCCGGGGGCCTCGGTTGGTTGTCGGTCGCGCGCAGCTTGGCGAGCTCTTCCTCATACAGCTCTTCGGCGGGGGGCCGCTGCACCTTGCGGGGGGCGTCGCTGTCCGGCGGGGCGGGCTTGGTCTTGCTCATGGATCTCCCTGACCTGGCTAGTCTCGCAGCGCCTCGAGATCCCGTACCAGCTCGCTGAACGCGGCGGGCGATAGCTCCGAGAAAGACACCTTCGATTTGTCGCTGCCGCCCTCGGGCCGCAGCACGAGGTCACCGAGCTCCTGCTCGGGGGGCGTGCCTTCCATGTAGCCCATGCAGAAGCCTCCCTTGAGCTCGAGCTCGGCGCGGAAGCCCCCGGAGAGGGGCTTGACCATGTCCCAAACCCAGCCCGCGTCCTGGGGCTCGCCGCGGTGCCAGCCGCGCCCGTCGAGGCCCAGGATCTTGCCCGTCTTGACGGTGACTCCGCTCATGCGCTTGAGCACGTTGCCACCGAGCTCGTCCGGGGTGGGGTGGAAGACGGCGCGGCCGAGCTGCTCGAAGGGCTGCAGGATCTCGTAGTCGCCGAAGATCTGGCCCCACTTCGCGCAGCTGGCTTCCGTGAGCTCCAGGCGGTGTACGACGCCGAGCGTCGCGTTCGCGGAAAGCTCGAAGGTGTTGTCTTCGGCGTCGGCGAAGGTGCGATCTTCGGCGACGCGGAACGTCGACGTGAGCTGGCCGTCCTTGTCGTAGACGCCCCAAAGCACGCGCCGCACGAGGTGGATCATCAGCGGATGGGCCACGAAGAAGTTGCGGAATGCGTCCGTGTCGAAACGACGGCCAGCGCACATGATGAGCTCGAGGCGCAAGATCTGCGACTCTGCCACGGCTTTGGCGTCCTTCTTCAACGTCTTGTACTGCTCGAGGGCAGGACGCGCCTTGTCGGCGTCATCGCCCTTGCCGGGCTTGGGCGGATCGGCGAGGCGTTTGCCCGCACCATCGCGCACGAACGGCTTCAGCTGTTCGTCGAAGCCGACCACGAACTGTCGAGGCCCATAGTCGAGGGTGAGCGTGCCGGTGTCCTCGTCCAGGCCCAGGTCGGGGACGAGGCGATCCGCCAGCTCGTGCGCGGTGAGCCCGCGCGCTTCGGCCACGGCGTCGATCTTTTCGCGCGCCTTTTCCTGAAGCCCCTTGAACTTGAGCTTCTGCGCGATGCCGTGCAGGTGCATCAGCGCCACATCCGTGCCGATCGCCGCCAGCACGTCGAGTCCCACGACGGCGCGCGCGTGCGCGCTCTCGCCGGGCCAGGCGCGGATCATCGGCGTGAGGCGCCGCGCCGATTCGTCGTTGCCGAGGTGACCCACGGCCCAGAAGGCCCAAGCATCTTTGGCAGGCGCCCCCGCGCTGAGCCAGGCGCTCATCAGCTGCCAGGCGAAGTCCGCGGCGTCCTGGGGCTCGAGCGCGCCCACGACATCACCCAGGATCGAGAGCGGCGCGTCGAGGGGCGACAGCTGGAGCATGGTGAAGAAGTTGCCTAGCGCTGTCTCGGGTAGATCGCCCTTGCCGTCCTTCAGGCCGAGATGCGGCAGGGCCTCGAGCTCGAAGAACTTCGGTGCAGCCGGTAGCTTGGTCGGGTACTGGTCGGCCGGCAGCGTGAGTAGGAGCGCCACGGCTTGGGACGCCGCTTCGCCGTACTTCTCTGCCACGGTCTCGAGCGCGGGGAGGCTCACTTTGGCGACGACGCGGAGCGCCTTCTGTGCCGCGGCGCGCTCGTGTTTGTTGTCGCCGAACGCCAGCGGTATGAGGCCGAGCGACGCGAGTTCGGCGTTTTCCTCCAGCCAGGACCGCGCGTCCATGCGCAGCGTTTTCTTGTCGAGCGCGAAGGCAACCGCGCGCACCAGGCGCGGCTCCGGCACTTTGCGAAATGTCGACAGCACCTCCTGAGCGTTGTCGGCCAGGCTCGCAACGCACGTCGGCCAGATGCTTTCGCCGAAGCGGGCGAACAAGTAGTCGGGCGGCATGTGCGGCAGCGAGCCGTCTCGGAGACCCGAGAGCAGGAACGCGTCGCTCGCGAGATGGGCGATCCGCTCGGGGTAGAAGAGGTTTTTCTGAGTCAGGGCCGCCTGGACCAGCTTGTCCATCTCGGGCGAGCGGGGCTGGGTCTTCTCGGGGATCTTCGCCTGCTTCAGCGCCCAGCTGTACGGGTCCATGCGTTTGACCCGCTGCTCGCAGCTCTTCCTGCTCCAGTCCGGCGGCACGTAGGGTGACGCCACCTCGAGCTTCAGCGTCGGCAGGGCCTGCGAGGTACGAGGCGCGAGCCAGGGCGGGGACAAGAGCGCCGGAGGCACGTCGGCTTCGGCCGCCGGCTGGTGTTTGCGTACCGTCTGCTGCGCTGCGATCCAGGCTCGCGTGCGCGGGTCGAGGGCCGTGTCGAGTCGCGCCGGCAGCTCGGGGTGATCGCGCAGCAGTCCCTTCAGCACGGGCTCCGCGTAGGGCGAGAGCTTGCCGCCGCTGGTCACCACCGGTCCGAGCGCGACCATGCCCAAGTCAGGGCGCCGCTCGAACAAGGCGCGGGCGTGCGGCGCGGCGTCCTTCTTGTCGAGCACCGTGACCAGCGCTCGAGCCGATTCCACGCTTTCGACCGAGGCGAGCGCCTGCGCGGCCTCTTCGCGTGCGTACTGGTTTTCCAGCCATTGGATGAGTGCGCCCACGCTGGGTAGCCCCGCACTCACCAGGAGCGACTGCGGATGGTGGCCGTATTCTGGCTTCGGAAAGGCATCGAGCAGGTTTCGTTCGCGCAGCAGGTACAACAAGTCGGTGGCGTGGCCAATGTGCTTGGCCTTCAAGGCGATCACTTCCGCCGCGTCTTCTCGGGCCCAGGTCGTGTCGGCGAAGACCAGCGACAGGCCGACGCGCACTGGGAGCGCCGCGGTTCTCCGCAGCTTCGTGGCGTGCTCGTGGGCGGCGCGCCGCGCGCCTTCGTCGGCTGCGACCACCATGCCTGCCAGTGACCCGATCCGATGCTCACCCGTGCCGAATGGAACCCAGTTCGTGGCGGGATCCTGGCGCGCGACCCAAGCCGGGCTCGTGCCCCCGCCCTTGTATTCGTGCTTCCAATCGTTGGAGAAGCTCTGCGCGAACGCGTCGAGCGCGTACGGAAGGCCATGCAACAGGGTCAACAGCGGCATCGTGTGAGCTGAGCGAACCAACGCCGCGAAAGCTCCGTCGAGGACCACGTCGGGTTCGGCGGGAGCCCTGCCCTTCGCGTAGCTGTCGAGCGCGTAGTCGGCTACGGCCTGGCCGTGCGCGTCCGCATGACTCTTGCCGTCCGACCAGGCTTGATCGTACTTGTTCTGCTTGACGATGTACTCCTGCAGCCTCGCCAGTAGCTCGCCGACACTGCCCCCTGGTAGTGCGGGCATCAGCGGGCGCCAGTCATCGGCGTGAGCGCGCTGCTCGTCCGTCAGCACCACGACCGGCTCGGGATTGAAGGCTTCGGCCGGCGCGGGTCCGGCGGGGCGCGGCGCTGCAGTTTCGGTCGCAGCGGCGGGAGCAGGCTGTGCTTGCTTCGCGGGTTCTGCCGCTTCGGCCTTGGGCGCCTTGCCTGCCTTCTTGGGTTCGGGCGGAACCTCCGCGGGCGTTGCGCCCTTCGGCGTCGAGGTCGTCGCCCCGCTTCCCGCTGCCGCCGTCACCTCGACATAGCCCTTCTTCTTCTTTTCCGCGATGAGCTTGTCGGTTTCGCTCTTGGCCTTGGCGTCGCCCGCGAACTCCTTGGTTTGCGACTGACCGTTGGTCCCGATCTTTCCCCACTGGATCACAAGAGATGCGCCCCGCTGCTCCACCTGCCAGAACTTGTTCGAGCTACCCTTCGAGAACTCAAATCGCCGCATGCGAACACCTTATACGGCGCCCCGAGCCCGGTCATCCCCAAAGCCGGGCGGGCCGGGGCGCGCCGGCGCGCGCGTGGAGCGCAAACCACGGGGTCTGCGCTATCGCGCCCGGCCCAGAGACCTACCCCAACCCGTGAGAACGTCGTCCGCGCCGATGTTACCGGGTCTGGGGCTCGTTGGCCTCTATTGCAGGGTAATCTGCCCGGACAACAAGCTTGTGTCGCCCTGCAAGAACTCGGCCTGGAAGACGGCTCCAGAGGGAACCTGGCTGCTCGCCACGGTCGCGCTCACGCTGGTTGCCTCTGCGGCGGCAACGACCACATCCTGGTCCGCGATGGCAGTACCGTCGAGCCGCAGGATCGCCTTGACGGACTGATTCGGCAGCGTCAGCGTCGCGGCCACGTCGAGCACCGTGTCCGTTCCGGACCTCGAGCTCGACAGGTATAGCGCGCCGTACGCACTGGCTGCGGTGATCTCGTTCAGGCCCAGGGTAGGGAAGTAGCTATCCGTCCATTGTCGGACTTCGTTCGCGGACATCGTCCCGCGGATCCAGAACTCCCGAGTGACGCCGTGCCACATCTCGATGGTGGGGCGGAGCCACTGACTACTGTCGTTGATGTCGACATCCAGACTGCCTTTCCCGAACGTCCACAACTTCAACCCCGGGGTCTGCGCGTTTTCCGACACGCGCACGATGCCCATACGGTTGTCATCGTTCATCAAGCCCGACCAGTTGGCGCTGTAGTCGGGGCTCGCGTAGGCGATGCCTTGGTCCGCCCAGTTCTTGAAGTAGGACAGGTTGTTCCACTTGAAGATCTCGCCGCTGACCCTCTCTTCGGCGCTCCCAAACCAGCTCCAGTCACTTTCGAGCAGGTGCACCTCGTCCATGACCGCCAAGATACGCGTGTTCAGTGGAATGGCGGTCTTGCCTGGAGTCGAGCCCGGCGCCAGTGTGGTATTCGTCCAGTATTCGAACTTGGGAATGGCCTTGCTTTGGGTATTGGTGAGCTTGGTGCCCAGCTCCAGGCAGGTGCTGCCAGCTCGAAGCGTCACGTCCACCTCGACGAGGACGTCCGTGCGGCCGACGTCGTACTTCGCTGGAACGCCACTGGCCAAGTCCAGGTCGTCTTTTCTCGACATGCGCACCGTGATCGCCTCTTTGGTCTCACTCACGACTTCGAGCTCGTACGGCTGGTTCCAGTACTTGCCGTGCTCGGGCTCGGGGAAGCCGGGGAAGATGCCACCCAGGATGACGAGGTAGTCGTAGTAGAAGATGCCTTCGA
>JAFGIS010000486.1 GCA_016929495.1 Polyangiaceae bacterium
CGCCTCCCCCCTCGTCTGTGTCCGCTTCCGCGGGCCCCCTGCGTCCGTCCGCAGCTCCGCCCCTGCGCCGGTCGACCGCCTCAGTGCCGTCAATGCCCCCGCCGCTGGCATCAACGCCGAGCACGGCCGCCGCCGCACAGCCTTCGTTGCCAGCGCCCAGCCTTCCGGTCATGGCGCAACCTGCCCCGCAACCCGTCAGCGCGCCGGAGGGCATCCTGTTCCCTCCCATGCAGCGCAAGCGCTCCGGCATTGGCGGTTTGATCGGGGGTGCGGTCGGCGTCACCGCCATAGCCGCAGCTGCAGCCGCGTGGTTGGTCCTCGGCCGACCGCGACCCGCAGCCGAAGCAGCCCGCATCGCCGCAACACCCGCGGCCGCGACGGCCACCTCGAGCGTGGCAGCCTCAGAGCCCGCTTCCCCTGCTTCCGTTGCGGCTCCTGCTCATGCGGCCACCGCCGCGGAGGTCAAGGAAGAAACGGCGGCACGCTCGTTCGCTGCGCCATCCGCCGGCGCACAGAAGCGCGGCGATACGCCGAGCGCGAAGGTCGCGTCCGCCGAGAAGAGCCTCGCTGCAGCCCCGCCCGCGGCTGGGCCGCCGAGCAAAGGCGTACCGAGTTGGCTCAAGTCCGCCCAGGGTCCGACGGACAAGAAGACTGCCTCCCCCGTCGCTCCGGAGAAGGAAAGCGACGGTCCGGGCCCCGGAATGAAGCCCGCCGACAAGGGGCCGAACACGGACAATCTGCCGACGCAACCATCGCACGGTGCAGTGCAGGCGGCAGTCAATGCGGTCCTGCCCGGCGCACGCCGCTGCGTGGCTGGCGGCAAGCCGGTAACGGCCAGCATCACCTTTAGGGGCGCCACAGGCAAGGTGCTCAGCGTGTCGGTGGCTCGCGGTGCGGACAAATCGGTGGCGGCCTGCGTGCGCAGCGCTCTGAACGCCGCCAAGGTCAGCCCATTTGCCAAACCCACTTTCTCGTCGTCCACGACGGTGAGGCCGTAAGGCCGTGGCCGTCCGGCGGCGCTCGATTGGCCGAGGTCCGGTTGAGCCGTCGCGGGACGCGGCGCCTCGGAGCGCTTCGCCAAGGGTTTCAGCCCTCTCGGGTTCCGGTCTCCCGGCGGCCGTTGACAAGTCGCACTCCGTCGAACATATTCCCGCGGCGCAAGCGGCCTGTCGGCCGTACGGCCCACAAGGAATTTGCACCATGGTGTCTTTCACTCAGCGGACCTGGCGACGGCGCAACCTGCGCGACTCCAAGCTCGGTCGCGACAAGAAGAAGCTTCGGGAACGGATCGGCACTCCGAAGTTCCCCGTGCATCCGGAAGGGTACGATTCCCAGGCTCCCGACGCGAAGAAGTCGCAGGGCTGATCCACGAAGGTTACAACGAAATGGCTCACCACCCGTCCGCAGAGAAGCGAAATCGGCAACGGCTTGTACGGACCGAGCGCAACACGTCAGTGCGCAGCGCAGTCCGGACTGCCGTCAAGAAGGCGCGCACAGCCCTGAGCGACGGTGACCGCAAGGCCGCCGAACAGTCGGTGCGCCTCGCCTCGAAGGCGCTCGCGAAGGCCGCGCGCAAGGGCGTGCTGCACGGCAAGACGGCGTCGCGCAGGACCGGCAGGATCCAGGCGGCCCTTCACAAGTTGACCAACAGCTAGTGCCCCGTCTCCGTGGTTCGCCGCAGAATTCGACAGCCTCGGACCGGGCGAAGCCGTCGAATTGTGCAGCGAATGCGCTCGGTCTGAGCCAGGAAACGCATCGTTGCTCGTGTGCCCTGCCTTGGAGACAGGGCACTAGTGCCGCGTTTCGACCGACGCGATGGGTTTTTCGCCGCCCCCGAGCGGGCGAGGGCGGCGAAAGACCCGCCGCTTCTCAGCGATCTGACCCGCGGCACCCCTTGTTCTTGGGCATCGTCTCGATTGAAACGATGCACTTGGCCCGTCGTTCCTAGGCACCGAGCCCGATCACACCGGGACGGACTCGGGTAGGCGTACCGTGATGCGAGCCGTGATCATCGGGGCCGGCCGAGGCAGCCGCCTCGGTCCCCACACCGAGAGCATTCCGAAGACACTGGTTGAGGTCATGGGGCGCCCCATGCTCGACTGGATCCTCGATGCGCTGTCAGCCGCGGGGTTCGCACGCTCCGACATCGTGTTCATCTCTGGATTCGCCGAAGAACACCTGAGAGCAAGATACCCGGACCTGACCTACGTACGCAACCGCGACTGGCCGAACAACAACATCCTGCTCAGCCTGCTCTGCGCGCGGGACTACCTCGGAGACGGGTTCGTATCCACGTACTCCGACATCGTCTACGAACCCGAACTGGTCGCCCGACTCGTACGCAGAAGCGAAGACATCGTCCTGGGCTCTGACACCGCCTGGCGTCGGCGCTACGCGGATCGCTCGCAGCACCCGGACACGGACGCCGAAAAGCTGCGTGCGCGCGGGCAACAGGTGATCGAAATCAGTCGCCGTATTACGCCGGAACACGCTGACGGAGAGTTCGTCGGCGTGATGAAGCTCTCTCGGGCGGGGGCCGCCGAGTTCGTGGCCGCCTTCGACCGAGCACGAGTTCATTGCGCCGACGGCGTCTTCCACGAAGGGCGCACTCTGCAGCGCGCCTATCTCATCGACCTGCTCCAGTACATGCTTGAGCTCGGAAGCGTCATGCACCGGGAAGACACCGACGGCGGCTACATGGAAATCGACACCGTCGAGGACCTGGCGCACGCTGCCCAATGGTGGGCGAGCCGACCACATGGCAACCGAACATCTTGCGTTCGGCACTGACGACGGACCACTGCCGCGGCACCCCTGGTTCTCGGGCATCGTTTCGATCGAAACGATGCCCTGGTTTGCTGCGGATGCAATTTTGCGGTCCACTCACATAAGCGAGGGGCGGCCGTCGACCGTGTGGACTCAAGTCACTGGACCGGCGCTCGAGCCCTCGACGAATGCACGTGGCCACGGTTCGAGAGACGCGCTACGGCATAGTTCGAGATGATGTCGAGTCGCCATGGTGTGAGTGCTCGGTGCGCGGGTCTCCTTTCGACTGCGGCGTTCGCGCTCACACTGCAGCTCGCGTGTGGAGGCGGCAGCAAACCAGCGCCAAAGACGGCGTCTTCCCTGCAGATGTCGGACATGAATCGGACCAGCCGAGGCGCCGACATGACCGCTGACTCTGAGGTGGGCGGCATGAACGAGGAGAAGACCAGAGCCGTGTTCGACGCCGCCACGGCCGACCTGCGCCGCTGCTTCACCGAGGGTAGTCAACGGGTCGAGTTCCTTGCCGGGACGGTGCAGTTCTCCGTCGAAGTCAACGCTTCCGGCAAGCTCGACAGAGCATACCTGAAAGACTCGACACTCGGTGACCGCGCAACCGAACGATGCATGCTCGAGGCTCTCACTGGCCGACCATGGCCCAGACCCGTCGGCGGCCGCATCGGGCGTGCGGACGGCGGCTTCGAATTCGAAGCGGACTCGAGCGTGCGTCCCCCCGTCGATTGGAGCACGGCTGACGTCGAGAGAGCTCTAACCAAGCTTCGGCGCCGCATCGATGCCTGCAAAGGATCCTCGCCCGGAGCGTACCGTGCCACCATGTACGTGGGCACGAAGGGCGAGGTTCTGTCGGTCGGCGTCGCCATGCCCCGAGGAAATGACGAACGCGCAGCAGACTGCCTGATCGGCGTCCTCGCCAGGGGCCGCTACCCGTCTCCTGGAAGCTGGCCCGCCAAAGTGACGTTCGACTTGTGAGCGCGGCCTCCGGGCCGTCAGTCTAGCTCTGCGCCCTTGAGCCTCAGCAGGTCGAGATGCTCGGCAAGGCTGAGCCGGTCCGCGTCCGACACGCCCAGGAACTTCAGGGCCTGTCGATGACCTGACGCCCATATCGGACGCGCCAACGCTCGGATCGGCATGAAGTGCTCCGGCAGCCGCAGCTCCAGCTTCAGGAAGATCCGGTCGTCCCGTGCCGTCACCGGACGGCCTCGGTCGAGAACGATGCCCCCGGCGGAGAGCTCGATGCCGCGGCAATGGGAGACCAGATTGCCGTCTCTGGCGACGACCCCGATGTCTGTGCGTGCTCGCAAACCGTCCCGTCGTTGCATAGTGGCCTCCTGTGGCGACTGGAAATCGTACGGCGGGACCGAGGCGCAGGGCCAAGTTCATGCGTGGCCTCGCACTTCATGAAGTGCGCTTCGTCGATCGATTATTTGCCGCAAGAGCAGGACGCGCGTACCAATCCGCGAGTGCACAGTCCGGCCCGCTGGATCCACGCGGCGGTCCCCGTGGCGTTCGCCTACGCAGCGCTGGGACTGGTCGTGCCTTGCCCGGCTCAGAGCGAGCCCCCGGCAGAGCTGCGGGTCGACCTGCGCCGCATTTCGTACGCCCCGGACGGGGTGCACGCGCGCCTGGTAGACGGGACGCCCGCCCGACTCACGCTCGATACGGAGCTCCAGCGCACCGCCAACCGGCTTCTGGCGCGCGCACGTCCGGCACGGGGAGCGATCGTCGCCTTGGACGCGCGAAGCGGTCGGGTCCTGGTCTGGGCCGAGCGAGAGCAGATCCCACGGGGCCACGGCGCCGTGCTCACCGAAGCGCGCTCACCCGCTGCCAGCGTGTTCAAGCTCGTGACGGCCGCAACGCTGCTCGAAAGCGCACACGTCCAGCCCAGCCAGGTGGTCTGTACGTCGGGGGGCGAACACCGCATCAAGCTGGAACACCTGCATCGGCCGCAGAGCGGCGTCGCCGAGTGCGGCCCGTTCGCCACTGCGCTCGGCCGCAGTCGCAATGCGGTGTTCGCGCAGCTCGCCACGCGCTACCTCAAGCCCAGCCAGCTCCTGGCAACCGGCGAAGCACTGGGCTTCAACGGCCAGGTTCCATTCGAGACCGAAGTCCCCGTCGGGCGGCTCACAGTGCCAGACGACGAGTTGGGTTTCGCGCGGGCCGCAACCGGCTTCAAAGGCAGTACCCTGTCCCCGCTCGGCGGAGCGTATCTCGCCTATGTGGTGGCCAGCGGCGGCCAAACCGTACGCCTTCACATCGTCGAGAGCGCCGACGACTACCACGCCCCCGAGCACCGAGAGATCCTGGGGCGTGTGCTGAGTCCGTGGACTGCGGCGCAGTTGCGCAGAATGATGGAGGTCACGGTGCACAGCGGGACGTGCCTACGAGCCTTCACCGACGATTCCGGCAAGCGGTACCTGCCCGGCGTCTCGGTCGCCGGCAAGACGGGCACCCTGCGCGTATCGAGCGCAGGGACGACGACCAGCTGGTTCGTCGGCTTCGCACCCAGCCGGCATCCGCGCATCGTCGTCAGCGTCATGCTCGACAACGGCAGCCTGTGGCGACACAAGGCCAATGAGCTCGCTCGCGACCTGCTTCGGGCCTACTTCGGGCAGCTCCGGGCCAACCGTGCGCTATCCCGTGCCGCCGCGCCGTCGGCGAACCGCCAGGATCAGCAACGCAAGACCGCTCAGCGCTAGCCCTCCCGAGGACTCCGAGCCAACGATGCGGCAGCCGCAGCTGGACTTCTTGGCTTCGGGATTCGCCTCCGTCCCGGCGCCCGCGTCAGCTCCTGCGTCAATGGCCGGCTTGGGCTGCCCTCCTTTGATCCCGAGCGCTGGGACCGGCGTCCAGATGACCTTGTCCAAGTTGATCAGCGTGCGATTGCGCCGGGCCAGGTCGTCGGCGATCCAAATCTTGTTGCGCTTGAAGACGGTGCGCCATTTCTTCGCCCAGCGCCAACGCACGGGCTTCTCGCAGTTGATCACGCCCTTCCATGGATGGAAGTAGATGTAGCGCGCCTGGAGCATGTTCTCCTCGGCGGGCCTGACGTCGGTAGGAGACTCCCCATTGGGCCCCTGCGGAATGTCCACGCCGCCGCGAACCGGACCCGCGGGCCCGATCGTGGGGTCCTTCGGGAGGCCCTTGGCGGCGTAGCGGCGGTGAAACCGACTGAGCGTGTAGTGGTGGCGTGCAATCAGCGCCTTGCGCCGATACAGCTCCTTGCGCTCGTCTTCGAGCTCCTTCTTGGCCTTGACCCGTTCCACCGGCTTGAGCGGCTTGAGGTCTTCTTCCTGCTTCTTCTTTTCTTCGTCGGTCAATTCCGGCGGCTCGGGCTGCTTCTCCTCGGCCGGAACGGAGAGCTCGAACACGTCGCCGCCCAGGCTCAAGGCCTCGTTCAGCAGCAGGGGTTCCGTCGCACAGGGCTGTCCGCACTTGTCAGCGCTCCACGCGTATTCCTCCACGAACGCGAGCGGGTGCTGCTTCATCATGCGGTCGTACAGGGCGACATAGAACTCACCCATCTTCTCTTCGACCTTGGGATCGACGTGAATATCGGTCGGGGGATAGATCACCTCGTAGTTCTTCGGCTCGTACCGCTGGTCAGGGTGCAGTACGTAGACGAGCAGCTCCTGCGCATCGCTGAGGCTCAGGAGGCCGACGGTCGACGGAATGGTATCGTAGGGCTTGTCCGACCAGAACTGGATCGGCGAGAGCGTGGAGCGGTTCCCGCCAAGGAGCTCGACCCGGTTCGGGTTCACCTCCGCGATCACCAGTCTGGCGCCCGCATCCAGGTACGGCCTGAGGACCTGCTCGGCCGTCGGTGGAGCCTTGTACCCTCGTTCTCCGAGCCAAGCCCCGAGCGGCTGGTCGGGGGCCAGAAGCGTGTATGCGTACTCTCCTTGACGCTTGTAGTCGGACTCGACGTTGATCAGCATCTCTTTGGGCACCTTGCGCTTCTCGCCTGTGCCGCCGATGTTCATGCCGAGAAAGCCGGTGTCTTCGGCCTTGATGACCCACTCCCAGAGCTGTATGGGCTTCTCGGGGTCACACGGGTCCGTCTCGTAGAACTCGTGGAAACGTGGGGCGCTGATCTGGTCGACTCGATCGACGAAGTCGCGCTTCAATGTCTTGATGCGCTCCTCGGTGACGTCAGGCGGAACGACGACGACCAATGCAAAGGAATCGAGTGGCCCCTCGTAGTCGGCCATGACGGTGACCACGCTCGTGTCGCCTTTGCGCATGATCACGATTTGGCCCGTGTGGATGCTGCGCTTCGCATCGCTTTTGCCAACGATGAAGCCGGGGAACGCCGCCGCTGATCCCGACACGAGCGTAGTCATTGCGGCGACGAACAGGCCAACTAGCCAAAACAGGATGCCTCTCATCGGTGCGCAGGCTAGCAGAAGAGCAGACGAGCCCGCCAGCCGACCCCTGCATGATTGTGCGCGGGGGCGGTTTGACAGCCGTGCGCGGCCGGACAAAGTCCGAAGCGAGGCCACAACGGCGGCTTCTGGCCCCCGGGTCGTCTGCCCCATGAGCGCTTGCATCCGCGTGTCCGCCATCCGCGAGGCCCTGGCCAACGAGGTGCCCCGCGTTCTGCGCCCTGCCGGCCAGCGGGCGGCAGTCGCCATCGTCCTGCGGGATCCGGCGACCGGAGCCGAAGTGCTCCTGATAGAACGTTCCCGCCGCGTAGACGATCCGTGGAGCGGCCATGTCGCGTTCCCTGGCGGCCGACGCGAGCCGACTGACGCGGATGACCTTGCGACAGCCCTCCGCGAAACACGCGAGGAGATCGGCTTGGACCTGGCCAGGCAAGCACGCCTGATCGGACAACTGGACGAGCTCGGCGCCGTGGCAGAAGGACGTGCTATCGACATGGTCATCGTGCCGTTCGTGTTCGAGCTCGCCGAGCCGAGCCCACTGTGCACGAGTGATGAGGTCAGCGATGTTTTCTGGACCCCTCTCGGCCCGCTGTTGTCGGGTGAGACCAAGATGACCTACTGTGTCGAATCGAACGGCCAGGTGGCGGAGCACCCGGCCTTTCGGGTCCAAAATCGAGTCGTTTGGGGACTGACCCAGCGCATGTTGACCTGTCTGGTGGGCGCACTCGCTTCGCGTGCCCCCCAAGAGCCCGCTCCGAGGAGGGTATCTTCGTGACTGAAACCTCGCTGACCACGCCACCGCCAGTATGCGCTTCATGCGGCGCCCAGCTCGACGAGTCGGCCGTTGAGTGTCCACGCTGCGGCCTCGTGCGCAGAGCGCCCACCGTCTGCCCGCTGTGCGATGCCGTGGCCTACGTCGAACAGCATCCGGTCCTGCGCTACCGCTGTCTGGCATGCGGAGGCCCTCGCGTGCCGGTCGCGGATCCTTCGCGGGTGCCCCCTGCACAGGAGGCTGCTGAGCTCCGGCGGGCATGGCGCCAACATCGGGGGGCTGGGCTGTGGCGCCTAGCCGCCACACTCGCCACCGTCGCTGGGCTGATCGCGATCACGCTGGGGGGCGGCATCGCGGCGCTCTGGAGTCCACCGGTCGCCGTGTCGGTCACGATCGTGGCCATAGCGAGCTTGCCACTGCTCCTGGCGCTGTGGTGCCGAGCACGCACGCGCAGAGCGATAGCGTCAGCGCAGACCGCGCTCGACGTAGCGTGGCTCTCGGCGGCACGCTCGGTATTGGCAGGGCGCGCCGAGGACCTCTCCATGCAGGAGCTCGGCCGTGTCCTCGGGGCCAACCGCCCGGACTCCGAACGCTGGTTGGCTGCGCTGGGCGCGAGCGAGCTGGTGGCCACGCGAGTCGATGATTCCGGCGAGATCCTCTATCGCTTGCAGGCACCGGCGACTGCGGACGCCGAGCCTGCGACGGACCATGAGTCCGTCCTGTCTGCTTCGCCGGGGACCGAACGAAAGCGGTCGAGCCAGTAGCCGAAGCACGTCCGCGACCAGCCGCCCAGCTGACCCTTCTCGGCGGGTGTCGCGACACTAGTGCCCGTCGGCGTGACTCGGACCAGGAGTTGCGCCGACCGGCACGAGTGCATCGTTTCAATTGAAACGATGCCCAAGACCAGGGGTGCCGCGGGTCAGATCGGTGGGAAGCGGCGGGTTTTTCGCCGCCCTCGCCCGGTCGGGGGCGGCGCCAAGCCCATCGCTTCAATCGAAACCCGGCACCAAGTGCGAAGGCTCCTTCGCGGAAACAGGCTCTCCTCTTGATACCTGCTGGCAGCGCCCGGCTTGCCTACTATGGTGCCTTTGCCGGGCCGCCCAAGCCCCCTCCGGCCAGCGGCCGCTCCAGAGGATTGGGGCCACCAGACCAGCGCCCGCCTACCATGACTACGGACGATCAGCTCATCCACATTGGGGCCCGCCCGCTCGCTAGTCGGGGACTTGCCGCGAGCCTACGCAGCGTCGGCGTACATGACTGGCTGGTCTTGTCGTACTTGGCGCTGCTCAACCTGGCGGTCGTTGGGGCCCCGGCGGGCCCGGCCAAGGTCGAGTGCGTCACACGAATGCTCCTGCTGCTCAGTGCCGAGCTCGCCGCCGTCGTCGTGGTGCGTGGCGGCTTCTTGAAGCACCGGTTCACGTGCGCTCTGCTCTACAGGCTGGCGATCTTCGGTACCGTGCAGCTGAGTTACTTCTTCCTGGCCGACCTCCTGCCGCTGGTGCGTCCCATCTCACTCGATTTCGAGCTGCACGCGCTCGATCTGAAGCTGTTCGGCGTGGAGCCGGCGATGGCTCTCGACCGGGTCGTCAGCCCGATCACGACCGAGTGGTTCGCCTTCTTCTACTATGGCTATTTCTTCCTCTTGGCACTGCACGTCATCCCGCTGCTTCTTTTCGCTCGACAACCGCGAATCGTCTCCGAATTCTCGTTGGGGCTGCTCGTGGTCTTCTGCGTGGGGCACATCCTGTACATGGTCGTTCCCGGTTTCGGACCGTACCATGCCATGGCGGAGCAGTTCGCCCATCCGTTTCCGCAAGGCCTGTGGCTCGACACCGTAATGACGACGGTGGCCGAGGGTGGCGCCCAGAAGGACATCTTTCCATCCTTGCACACGGCGGCCCCCATGTTCATTGCCCTCTTTTCCTACCGCAACCGCCACCTCCTCCCATTCAGGTACACGTGGGTACCCGTCGTGTTCATGGCGCTCAATATCATCATTGCGACGATGTTCCTGCGCTGGCACTACGTCATCGACGTCGTTGCGGGGCTCGTGCTCGCTGTCGTCGCTTGGCTTCTCTCCGTCCATGTGACCACCTGGGAGGCTCGCCGCCGAATCGAGCACGGCCTGCAGGCACCTTGGCCCGCGTACTGAACGCGGCGCCACCCGAGAGGGCTGCGCCGAGCACCAAACAAGCTCCCTGCGTCGAGTGAACCGCTGGGGCGGGCGCGGCCGAACCCGCACGTCAGCGCAAGGGCCGAGCTCGCTCCCCGGACTGGGGGACAACGTGGGCGGTCGACCCACAGAGGCGTGGGCCGTCCGGACCGGGACTCGACCGCTCGGGCACGATCCTGCGTTCGGGTCCTCTCGAGCTGCCCTGAGGCCACGATGCTCCGTGGCATTCGACAAGCGGACGCTATAAGCTGAGCCGACACGGGTTGTTCCCCCTACTCGAGCAGCGCACGCACGATGACGACAAGCAATCGCTTGGGAGAGCTCCTCGTTCGCGAGAAGCTCATCAGCCTACAGCAACTGCGGCGGGCACAGGAGGAGCAGACCAGGTCCGGCAAGAACTTGGGCTACACCCTCGCGAAACTTGGCTACATCTCTGACAACGAGATCACCGGTTTTCTCAGCGCGCAATTCCGGCTGCCCGCGATCAGTCTCGACGAGTACGAGATCGAGGCGGACGTCACCAAGCTCGTGGCCAGGGACATGTGCGACAAGCACAAGATCATCCCCGTGTCGCGTTCCGGCTCTTCGTTGATCGTGGCGATGGCCGATCCCACGAACCTGCATGCCATCGACGACATCAAGTTCCTGACGGGCTACAACGTCGAACCCGTCGTCGCCAGCGAGACCTCCATCCAAGCCGCCATCGAGCGCTACTACAACATCGGTCCCTCCTACGAGGAGGTCATGGCCGATCTCGAGCTAGGCAACGAGGAGATCGACTTCACGGCGACCGAAGAAGAAATCAACGCGCTCGAGCTGGAGAAGGCCAGCGCCGACGCGCCGGTCGTGCGTCTCGTCAACGTCCTGTTGCTCAACGCGATCCGCAAGGGCGCCAGCGACATCCACGTCGAGCCGTACGAGAAACGCCTGCGCGTTCGGTACCGGATCGACGGCGTGCTCACCGAGGAGATGAACCCGCCGCTCAAGTTGAAGAACGCCCTGGTGAGTCGACTCAAGATCATGAGTCAACTCGACATCGCCGAGCGCCGGCTGCCCCAGGACGGACGCATCAAGCTCAAGCTCGGCAAGGGTCGCGAGATGGACTTCCGCGTGTCGGTACTGCCGACCATGTGGGGCGAGAAGGTGGTTCTACGCCTACTCGACAAGGGCAACCTGCAGCTGGACATGACGAAGCTCGGGTTCGACGCCGATCCCCTGACGGACTTCCAATGGGCCATCAATCAGCCCTGGGGCATGGTGCTCGTGACGGGGCCAACCGGATCGGGCAAGACGACCACGCTCTATTCCGCCCTGAGCGACCTGAACAAGCCCGGCGTCAACATCAGCACGGCAGAGGATCCCGTCGAGTACAATCTGCACGGCATCAATCAGGTGCAGATGCACGACGAGATTGGCCTCAACTTCGCGATGGCGCTGCGCTCGTTCCTTCGCCAGGACCCCGACATCATCATGGTCGGCGAGGTACGCGACTTCGAGACCGCCGAGATCTCGGTGAAGGCAGCGCTCACCGGACACCTGGTCCTCTCGACGCTGCACACCAACGATGCGCCGGCGACCATTTCGCGCCTGCTCAACATGGGCGTCGAGCCATTTCTCATCACCGCCAGCGTGAACCTGGTGCTGGCACAGCGCCTGGCGCGCCGCGTCTGCCCCGAGTGCTCACGCCCCGTTGCGGTCGACCCAGAAGCTCTCGCCGATCTCGGAGCGAGCCCCGAGCAGACCAAGACCGCGAAGCTGGCACGCGGCGCCGGCTGCACGGTCTGCAACAACACGGGCTACAAGGGGCGCATCGCCCTGTACGAGGTCATGAAATTCACGGACGACCTCAAGGAGATGGTGCTCCAGGGTGCCTCCACGGCGGAGCTCAAGACGGCTGCCATCCGCAAGGGTATGAGCACACTCCGGGCCAGCGGCATCAGAAAAGTGCTCGAGGGGGTGACCACGGCCGAAGAAGTGCTTCGCGTCACCATGGCGGACTAGTGTCCTGTCTCCGTGATTCGCCGCAGGATTCGACGACCTCGCACGGGGCGAAGCCGTCGAATCCTGCGGCGAATGCTCGCGGTCTGAGACAGAATAGGTGTTGTTTTTTCTGTGGCGTGTCGCCGAGACACGCCACTGGAGACAGGCGGCAGATATGACGGACGCCGGCGTACAAGGGATCAAGGTCAATCTTCACCAGCTGCTGCGGGCCATGATCGACAAGGGCGCCAGCGACATGCACATCACCACGGGCTCGCCGCCACTGCTGCGTGTGGACGGGGCCATCGTGCCGCTCAAGCTGCCCCCGCTCTCGTCCGTGGAGACCAAGCAGCTGTGCTACTCGGTGCTTACGGAAGAGCAGAAGATCCAGTTCGAAAAGGAGAAAGAGCTCGACCTGTCCTTCGGTGTGAAGAGCCTGTCGCGCTTTCGAGCCAACGTTTTTCTCCAGCGCGGCGCAGTCTCCGGGGCGTTCCGTTCGATCCCGTTCAAGATCCTGACGTTCGACGAGCTTGGCCTACCGCCCATAGTGTCCGAGCTGGCATCGAAACCGCGAGGGTTGATTCTCGTCACGGGACCGACGGGTTCCGGCAAGAGCACGACGCTAGCGTCGATCATCGACAAGATCAATGCCGAGACGCGACAACACATCATCACGATCGAGGACCCCATCGAGTACTTGCACCCTCACAAGCGCTGCATCGTGAATCAGCGCGAGCTCGGGACCGACACGACCACCTTCAAGCGGGCGCTCAAATACGCGCTACGGCAGGACCCCGACGTGGTGCTCATCGGTGAGATGCGCGATCTCGAAACCATCGAAAGCGCCTTGACGATAGCCGAGACGGGACACTTGGTGTTTGCGACCTTGCACACCAACTCGGCCGTGCAGAGCGTGAACCGGATCATCGACGTTTTCCCGCCGCATCAGCAGTCGCAGATACGAGCCCAGCTGTCCTTCGTGCTCGAGGGCGTGATGAGCCAGCTGCTGTTGCCGCGCGCAGGCGCCCCCGGCCGGGTGTTGGCGCTCGAGATCATGGTGCCCAACGCCGCCATCCGCAACCTGATCCGCGAGGACAAGGTACACCAGATCTATTCCCAGATGCAGGTGGGACAACTGAAGTTCGGCATGCAAACGCTCAACCAGTCACTGTACTCGCTCTTCACTCGCCGGCTCATCACGCTCGAGGAGGCGATGGGGCGTTCCGGCGACCCAGACGAGTTTCGCAGCATGGTCGAGAGCGGACAGCGGCAGGGTCAGCAGCCTCAGCCCGGCCGGCGCTGAGCCTGACCCGGCGCGGGTCGATTCTGCCCCAGCCCACTCGGGGACAGCCAAGCGGACCGTCTCGCAGCAGTCTTGGCTGCCGGGCCTGATCTGCGCATCAGGGGTGGAACGCCCCCTCGTGCTGGCGGATGCGATGTCGTTCTCTCGCCGCGTCCCGTGAAACCGAACGCTGCTATAAGGCACATGCGCTGCACTCGCGGCCAAGCTGTCCACCGTCGCCCACGACTTGGCGTGGGGACCTGACACGGCCGCGGCGCGGCGCCAAACGAGCGAGTCTATATGTGCGGAGTCTTCGGGATCTTCGGCCATCGCGAGGCGGCCAACCTCACCTACCTCGGTCTTCACGCTCTGCAGCACCGAGGCCAGGAGAGCGCCGGCATCGTCACCAGTGACGGCCGACAGCTTTTCCAGCACCGGGGCATGGGCCACGTCATCGACGTCTTCCCCCCGGCCCAGCTGGCGCAGCTCCCCGGAGAACACGCGATCGGGCACGTACGCTATTCGACGGCCGGGGGCTCACATCTGAAGAACGCCCAGCCCATCGCCGTGGACTACGCGCGTGGCTCCATTGCCGTCGCCCACAACGGCAATCTCACGAACGCGGAGGCGCTCAGGGAGATGCTGGAGGCACGCGGATCCATCTTCCAGACGCTCGGTGACACGGAAGTGATCGTGCACTTGGTGGCCATCAGCACCCAACGCGCCGTCGAGGACCGGATCGCCGACGCGCTGGCACGGGTCCACGGTGCCTTCTCCCTCCTGTGCCTGACGGGAGAGAGCCTCATCGCCGTACGGGATCCGATGGGGATCCGCCCGCTATGTCTGGGACGGATCGCAGGGCGGGAGCAGCCCAGCGTCGTCTGTAGCGAGTCCACCAGCTTCGACTTGATTGATGCCGAGTTCGTCCGAGAAATCGAACCCGGAGAGCTGCTCGTCATCGACGGACGCGGCCTGCGGAGCCTGCATCCATTTCCTCCCGCCCCACGCCGGGCCTGCATCTTCGAGTACGTGTACTTCGCGCG
>JAFGIS010000487.1 GCA_016929495.1 Polyangiaceae bacterium
GAAGGCGTCTGTCGGCCTCTGGACAAATGCCTGGTGCGGCCGCTTCTGCCGCCGGGCTGTGGCGATGCCAGCGCGCCCTGCGGCCCTTGCCCGGAATGCCCCGACGCGTGCGCCGGACGCGAGTGCGGCACAAACCCCGACTGCGGGGTCGAATGCGGAGACTGCGAGTCCGGCAGCTCCTGCACGGCCGACGGCAGGTGCATCGCGCCCACGGAAGAGCCGCCTGTGTTCATTCCAGATGGCGACGGCGGCAGCTACCCGCTCGAACCGCTCGACCCGGGCCCGACGAGCACGGAAGGCGCATTGGCCGGCGCGTTCGCCGTATCCGAACGGGGTCTGGCCACGTACACGATTCCGATCGTAGTGCCCCCTGGACGCGCCGGCATGCAGCCCGAAGTCAGCCTAGAGTACAGTGGGACCCGAGTGGATGGGCCAGTGGGAGTGGGTTGGCAGATCACCGGGACGTCCACCATCGAAAGATGTCATCGGATATATGCGCTGGACGGGTACACGGCGCCGATCGAGAACACGCCCGAGGACAAGTTCTGCCTCGATGGCAAGCGGCTCGTCGCAGTCGAGGGCGCGTACGGCGCCGACGGCACCGCGTACCGCACGCTCGTCGACAGCCTAAGCAAGATCGTCTCGTACGGGGGCACGCCAACGACCGGACCCGAGTCTTTCAAGGTGTGGACCAAGCAGGGCAGGATCCTGGAGTACACGGCCGTTTCGCATGGCTCTTTTTTTGCGACTCAGAGGTGGATGCTCGACACGGTGCGCGACAGATCCGACAACACGATCAAGTACTTCTACCGGGCCTTTGGCGACGCGCGCATGGTCAGCTCAATCAGCTACACGGGCCATGGCGCTGTGCTCGGAACTCGAGAAGTCCGTTTCGAATACGAGGACGAAGACACCTCGCCGGACAAGAGGACCCTCTTACGTTTCACTCCAGGCGGCGAGAGCTTCAGCATGGGCAGGCGGCTGAGCGCAGTGCGCACGGTGGTCGGCGGACAGGTCGTACGCACGTACAAGCTCGGGTACGAGAACGGCATCAACGGAATCAGGCGCGTACAACAGGTAACGGAATGCGAACGCGCTGGGAACGTCAGCGCCGGGGATGCGTGCAAGAATCCCACGACCTTCGACTACTACGAGTTCGTGCTAGACGACGGCGATCTGTCGCCGCCGGCGGAGGAACCCCGGGTGCCGTTGGGCGCATGGGCTGACCTGAACGGCGATGGGTTCGCCGACCGGTTGGTCGCCGACCTGCAGGTGACGCCGGCCAAGGTCCCTTCAGAGACCGTGTACGTGGACTGGGGGCTCCGAATCGCGGGCACGGCCGTGTCCATCGCCACGGAGCTGCCCTTCCTTTCGATGCCTGTCGACATGTGCTGGGGCCTCATCAAGGAGGCATTGTGGGGGGCGAGCGACTCGAAGCTGATCAAGGAAGTCCATCTGGGGGACGGCATGCGCGGTGCGGACAGCAACAGGACGCTCCGCACCAACCTTGATCTTCACTGCCCAGGCACGCACGATGCACGGATCATCGACCTGGACGGGGACGGCATGGACGACGTGGTCGAGCCGTGTCCCGTCAGGGTGGGTTCGCATGGCCTGGCGGAGGCGGTGGAGATTTGGTGGTCCCGCGCGACGGGGAACACAGGAGTCACCGAAAAGGTCCTCGAATTGGCTCCCAACGGGCCGCAGGTTGAACTCCCCAGCCCCGAGAATCACGTTGGCGAGGGCGGTGAGCTCGACGGTCTGTGGCTAGTGTACCTGAATCCCGAGATCATCGATCTCAACGGCGATGGCCTGCCGGACTTGCTCTACTGCCTGGACTCCTCCAACATGGCCTACCGGCTGAACAGGCCAGCCTTCGACAACCTCAGGTTCGGCGACGAGATCGTCATTCCCGGCGATGGGCGGAATTCACTGTGTACGCTGCGCAGGCCGTACAAGCTCGTCTTCGACGTGGACGGCGACGGCACACCGAATCTCGTCCGCTGGAATCGCGACACGGATGGGAGAGGGCGGGACTTCGACGCTCTGGTCATGACGGCCGAGGGGCTCCAATGGAAGCACGTCTTCTCAACCGTCGGTCTTGCTGACGGTCAAGGCCCTGCCGTGCTCGGAGACTTCAACGGCGACCAGTTGATGGACATCTACCAGCCGAACGCCAAGGCCTGGCTGACCGGGGAGTCCGTGCAGGTCGTGCACGTCAATCAAGGCACGCGCTTCTCAGCCGTGATGCTCGCCACGGACGAGGCGCCCGGCGAGCTCGTGGCTCATACTGCGTTCGATCTGGACCACGATGGTCGGGACGACGTCCTGGCGTACTCTCCAAGTGGCGTGCGAGCGCTGCTGCGTCAGATAGATCCCGCGGTGGGCCGTACGAGCATCGCGAGTCGAGACCTGCCTGACAGGCTTTGGAACTACCTGGCTGACCTGGACGGCGACGGCAGCCTCGACGTCATCGATGACACCGGATTGGGTGGCAACGACGAGACCATGTTCGTGTTCTACGGTGGTGGCGCCCGGACGAACCTACTCAAGACCATCACCGACGGTGAGGGCAATCGCATCACGGTGGACTACGACAAGGACGAAAGCGGCACGCCCGTCTACACCTTCGACAAGAACGACTGTGCCTGGCCGCGCCGCTGCGTCAAGCAGGCCGCTCCCGTGGTCAGCCAGCACACCGAGAGCGTCGCATGCGTCGGCAGTATCGTCAAAAAACGCAAGCTCACCTACCGATACACCCAGGGTCGCATGGACCAGGGCGGGCTTGGCTGGCTCGGCTTCAAGTCGCGCCAAGTCGACGAGTACGAGTATGTGACGGGGTTCCCGGAGCTTCGCAGCCAAACGACGATCGAGTACAAGGAGCCCATCCCGCTCACGATGGACGGTGCCCCAGCGACGCCCCAGACCGACCGGTACTTCTATCCCTTTGCAGGGCTAGTGGAACATACGTACACCTCGACACCCGAGCTCACGAACGGGCTCATGGATGAGCCGCACCATCGAGCCCTGGAAACGAACACCGACTGGGGCCTCAAGCGCGCCTACGAAGGCACGCTCTTCCCTGTGGTCGAGCACCGCACCACGGCGGAATACGACATAGGACAGGAGACCTGGGATCCTCCTGCTGGGCCCAGCCCGCTCTCGTTCACGGACGAGACGTATTCCGTGGACTGGTTCGGGAACGTGATTCTCTACACGGCGACCCGCTCCCCGGAGACGCGCACCGTTCAGACCACCTGTGATATGACGCCTGCCGAAATTGCCGCTTGGTTGATCTCGAACCCGGACGCCCAGCAGATCACCAGCGCCTGGCCAACGTCGAGTGTGACGCGCTCCTACGGGTTCACCTACTACGACAACGGTCTACCTTGGACCGTCACCCGCGCGCCAGGCGACCCGAGCCATGAGCTGACGACCACGTACACATACGACGAGTTCGGCAACGCGCGTGAGGTCCTGCAGGGCAGTCGCGTGACCGGCATCGACTACGACCAGGACGACGTCTTCGCGGAGCGGGTGACCAACAGCCTGGGTCAACCCACCGAGCTTCGCACCGATGCGCGCTTCGGCCGTCTGGCGGCGCGCGTAGATCCGAACGGCATTGCCGAACAGTGGGCGTATGATGGGTTCGGACGCACGGCACGCGCCAAGGGACCGAATGGCACGGTGGCCACCACCCTCGAGCCCTCGGACGTCAGCGTTGCTGGCGTCGCCTTCCAGGTCAGAGTCACGCAGCAGGAGACCGGGGACGAGACCACGTACGGGATCCTTCCTCGCGGCCAGACCGGCTACGTGCGTACCCGAGGCTTCGAAGGGGCCGAAGTGTGGCAGGAATACGACTACGACGCGCTCGGGCGACTCACGAGCAAACAACGGCCTCACCTCGCAGGCGACGCGTCCCAAGGGTCGGTCAGCTACGAGTACGACGCGCTCGACCGGCTCACGAAGAGCATCGACGCAGACGGCCGCGAGCGCCACTACGAGTACGCGAGCACCGATAGCCTCGCGGAGGCCTACTCCGATGCCTGGATCCCGGGCAGCGCCTACGCCAAGGAAATCGTGAGGGTTACCGATGAGGAGGGCTCGCAGACTGCGACGCTCAGCAACCGTTTCGGCAACGTGGTCCGCACGATCGACGCAGCCAATGTGACCAAGAGTGCACCGAACAAGACCGATATGACCTACGGCCCGTTCAACACGGTGAGCACCATCCGGGACAACCTGGGGCACACCACGGGCATCTGGTACGACGCGTATGGCCGCACTTGCTACGCGTACTACCCGGACAGTGGCCAGTGGGACTATGCGTACACCGCCTACGACGAGCTTCGCCTGACGCGCGACCCCGCCGGGGCCGAGACGACCTTCACGTACGATTCGCTCGGCCGGCTCACTCAGCGCGACGGCAGCGACGGCACCTCGCGCTGGGTCTTCGACGGCACCGGCCCGAACGAAATCGGCCGCCTCGTCGAGACCATCGCGCCACCCTCCGCGTCCAATCCCGACGGTCACCGCGTCCGCTACGCATACGAGCCGCCCACCGCTGCGACCAACCGGGGACTCCTGCAGTCGGTGACCCAGCAGTTCGGAGCCAGCGGTCCCGATCTGACGACCAGCTTCGAACGCGATGCCGCCGGCCGAGCCTATCGCGTGCGCTACCCGGCGCCCGACGGGGTCGACGTCAGCGTCCGGTACGCCTACGACGGCCCGTACGTAACCTCGGTCGCCAGCGAGACAGGTGGCAGCGAGCAGTCGCTCTGGGCTCTGGTCCAGGCGGACCAGGGTTACCGTATCGGTCAGGAGAGCTTCGGTGCCACGGGCGCGACCACCGAATACCAGTACGACGAGCACACCGGACAAGTCGAAGACGCCTGGACGCGCGACGCTCTGGGCAGCACGGTCCAGCACATGCTCTACACGTACTACTACGACGGCAACGTGGGGCAGCGCGCCGTGGACCGTGCCGGGCAGCCGACGGAGTTCGACACCTACGAATACGATGAGCGCAACCGGCTCACGGATATGTACCTCGATGACACCGGCGGCACTCAGCATTTCGTCTACGGCTATGACGACATCGGCAACATCACCGAAAAGCCGGGCATGGGCTCCTACACGTACGATCCCAGCCGACCCCACCTGGCCGTCTCAGCAGGCTCGCATGCCTACTCGTACGACACGCGCGGAAATCTCGCGTCTCGCTCGGGCCCGTCCGTCCCTGGCGAACAACAGCTGATCGGGTACACTTCGTTCGACCTGCCGAGCACGATCACGACCGGCACCACCGCCCCCGTGACGACACACCTCGAATACGACGCCGACCAAACCCGCGTCATGAAGTGGACCGACACGTCCCGCACCTACTACGCCGGCAACCTCTATCGAAGAACCGTCGACGAAACCACCGGCCAGACCGCGCACCACTACCTCGTCTACGTCGGTTCGCGTCAAGTCGCCGAAATAGTGCGCCCCGACGGCGACTCCCTCCCCTCCACCACCTACGCCCTCTACGACGACCGCCTCGGCTCCGCCACCACCATCACCGACGGCCTCGACTCCTTCTACCGCGACTACGCCCCCTTCGGCGACCTACGCTCAGGAACCTTCGACCCCGCCGGAGTCATCACGGGCTTCACGGGCCACGACCACGACGCCGAGCTCGGCCTCATCGACATGAAGGGCCGCGTGTACGATCCTTCAGCCGGCAGATTCCTCAGCGCTGACCCGTTCATGGACCCAACGCAGAGCCAGACCATCAACCCGTACAGCTACGTCGGGAACGACCCGCTCAATGCGACGGACCCGAGCGGGTTCCTGTCGTTCAACGACGTCATGCACTACGTGGTGGGGGGGTTCGTGGCGGCCGGGTGGGTCGTCACGGCGGGGGCGGTCGCCTATGGGTTCGGGGGCGCGCCCGCCCTGGCCGCATGGGGATCGAACACGGGGATCCAGGCCGCGCAGGTGCCGGGGCACGGGATGGACGGAACGAACGGAGGGGGCGGGGTGCTGAACGGGCCGGGGGCGCCCGTGGACACGAGTGGCTACTTGGCCGGCCCGGGGACGGGCGCAGCAACAGGAGGCACGGGCGTTGTTCCGGGGAACATTGCTTCGCTTGCAGACAGAGGGCGCTTGGCCGCAACGGAATTCGCGCTGAACCGGCTGATGTTTGGCCCACCTGGAGAGCGAGATCCTCTCGCAGCGGCTCAGCTCGCCGTGAGCTTCTGGGATGCCAGAGTGACGGATGTGTACACGGACCCCAATCTGCCCAAAGCTGCAGAGACTGTGTACTATTTCGATACCGGAGCGACGGCTATCACGTTCAATCCCAACCACTTCGGGAGAGCAAGGTGCCTCCTTTCGACAGCGGGTCACGAGTCGGTTGTACACGTTAGGCAGTTTCTGACAGGCCAGGCTGGACCCGAGCTTTCTGTTGCCGCCCACGTGAACGAACTGGAGGCGCTCGATTTCGAGCGCGGAATTGCCCCGCGGCTGGGGCTCAGCAAGACCGAGATCTCTGACATCGAGGACGTTGCAGCGAGCGAGTACAGATTCATCAAGGGCACGCCCTATCAGAGAACGGTGGACCAAGGCATCTACACCATTCGCTGAGGCAGGGGTTGTCGGAGGACCTGGAAATGCGAAGATACGGTTTCGTTGGCCTACTGCTGAGTGCCTGTTGCCCATCGCAGCATCCGGCCGTAACAGTGTCAGTCCCGGTGTCTGGCGCAGCCCGTGAAGGAATCACTGCCCGTCAGAAGACAGACGACCCAAGGCTGCTGCAGCTCAGGATCGCTCCGTTCGAGCATGACGGCCCGGCGCTCGGCTACCTCAGGTTGGTGCTGGCCAACTTGTCGAATGAATGGCTCTGGGTCAACTACCGCCTCGCCATCAGTACGCGCGAAGACCCAAACCGCGAGGTCTGGCTAGATGTCACGAGGGCCCGGACACGCGAGGCTGTGAATCGCGGCGACTGCCAAACCACTGGATCGGTCCCAAGCACAGACAACGACTACCTCGTCCTGCGGCCGCATGGCGAGTACAGCGCAGTGACACCCCTGGGCTGCAACCGCTTCCCCGACGCGGGCCCCTTCCGAATCGTCGCCCACTACCAGGACGTCAGACCCGACCCGCCGCCTCCGCCGTTTGGAGCCAAGTGGTTCACGGGCGCGTTGACGTCGAACGCGATCGAAATGACACTCAAACCAGGTCCGCCGTATCGGCGGGCGGCGCACAAAGCCGGCGAACCGAGTGCAACCCCGACGCAGACTGGTGTCGTGGTGCAGTGATTCTTGGCCGACGCATTTCGGCGATCTTGGCGACGGACGAGACCGTCCGGCACGGGCAGTGTCCCCGTCCAACGAACGAAGGACTACTACGCCCATTCGGCCCGCGATTACGAAGCACAGACCTGTCCGACAGCGTGGACGCGCGGGGCCGGATCGTTTCCCCCTGCTCGTTCGTTACGCCGCGCGTCGCACTTCGACGGTCGGCAGATCCATCCCGCCCACGACCCGTGTGCGTGCAGAGGGGCAGATTTGAGGAAGCACGGCCAGCCGTCGGCGAGAGCAGGTGGGCGTGCCATCGGAGGTGCCCTGTCGCCGTCCGAATGGACCTCATGCGCCGTGACAGAATTGACGTCGCAGAGATTCGAGCGTTCGGCCACGGTGACATCCCAAATGCCGTCCGGAGGGGTCGTGGTCTGCCGGGCAGCCACGATAGGCGGGGCCATGAGCGGGCAGACAACATGCGTAGGTACGGTGAAGGGGTGACTTCTTTCAGTGGCCCGTGCGCGAGAAGCACGAGGCTCGACAGCAAACCGTCGTCGGTGCTATTCTTTCCACTGTCCGCTCAACCGAGGAGGCCCCGATGTCCCCATCACACGGTTCGGTCCGTGCTACATGCACCGCCCTTGCGCTCCTCGTCGCATTCGCTTGCAGCGACACCGGCAGCCCCCCAACCCAAGACGCAAGCACTGCCGACGGCGCCGCTGCTCCGGCCTCGTCTTGCACGGAGGACTCTCCGTGTTCCGAGCAATGTCCATGCGAGCCGGGCGCAGCGTGCGACCCGAGCACAGGCTGTTCCAAAGGTCTGCAGTGCTTGCCGGGTCTCGCGGCGTACTATGGCAAGGACCCGGCGCTCAACGTGTGCTCGTCCGCCCTGTGCAACGTAGATCCGGCAGGGATCGGCTGCGGCGAAGAGGGAGACTTCTGCGGCAAACTGTGCACCCTCAGCCCGCTGTGCGAAACGGACGCGGACTGCCCGTCGGGCGTGTGCGGCGAGGACAATGGGGTGTTCTTCGGTCGACCTTGGGAAAGCCGGTGCTGGAATGAGCTGTGCGAGACGGACCCGCAGACCGGAGGCTGCGGGTCACCGCATGATCCGTGCGGACAGTGCTTCTGCGTTCCCCAATGTGAAGGCAAGGTCTGCGGGGGCGACATGAGCGACGGCTGCGGCGGACCATGTCCCGGTCTCTGCCCGGCCGGTGGAGCGGGATGCACGGTGGATATCCACTGCCCGGCTGGCTACGCGTGCCTCCCCGATGCGGATGCGGCCGCGGTCATGCACTGCCGTCCCAGGGCGACTTGCATGATCACTCCGCTCTTGCCACCGAACTGCGGAGACGCCAATGCGCCGTGCGGCCCATGCCCAGAATGTCCGGACGCGTGCGTGGGGCGAGAGTGCGGCATCGAGCCGGAATGCGGCAAGGACTGTGGCCAGTGCCCGGAGGGCGGGTACTGCACGGCAGACGGCGCTTGTCTGAACGGGTGATCCACAGCAATGAACGTCCCAGCTGTGCATGCACGCCGGTCGCAAACCGCTCCCCATCGCTCCCGTCCCTCAGCCCTCCATCTGCGCGGAGCGCCGCTCGGCGGCGCGAGCCGCCCAAGCTGTGCTTCGGCTTCGCCTTCGCAGCTTGGGGTCCCAGATAAGGGGGGCTCGCGCGCACGCAGCGGAGCGAGTACGCGCGACCGTAGAGCAACGCCCCCCTGTGCTGGCTACACGTCTCGTCCGGCGCATGATCATTCAGGTTTTCCGGACTGGCAAGACTTGATCGGCTGACCGATACCGAGCACAACACCGGTGCA
>JAFGIS010000488.1 GCA_016929495.1 Polyangiaceae bacterium
CGCCGTGCCGCCGCTGCCGCCCATGGGAGGCGGAGGGGCTTCGAACATGCCGCCGGTATTGACGAAGCCGCCGGTGCTCTGTGTGCCGCCCGTCGCCGTGCCGCCGGTGCTCTGTGTGCCGCCCGTCGCCGTGCCGCCGCTGCCGCCCATGGGAGGCGGAGGGGCTTCGAACATGCCGCCGGTGTTGACGAAGCCACCCGTGTTGTGGGTGCCGCCCGTCGCCGTGCCGCTCTGGCCACCAGAGTCGTTCGGACCGTCGTCGTCCGATGGCTCTCCGCCGCACGCGATCAGCCCTGCCGCAAGCAGAGCGGCTGCCGAGTGTCGCGGCGCGCGCAGCCGGTTCTTGGCCACCGCAGGCATCGCGTCCGTTCGGCGCACCAGCCCCACGAGGCTCAGCGCGCGCTGGTGCAGGGTCTCGTTGATGGCGCAGAGGCGGCGCTGGAAGCCGTCGCGCCTGACACGCTCGCGCTCTGCAAGCTCCTCTAGCCGTGCGTCGAGCTCGGCGCCGTGGAGCTCTACGTAAGCACCAATCATGGCCTCGAAGAGTTCGACGCTGTCACGATTGATCTCGAGCTTGAGCGCGGCGAAATCCTCCACCAAGGCCTCGACCTCGGACCCTTCGTAGAAGTGTCCGTAGATGGTTACCAGGTGGTCCAGGCGAACCACCTGGCCGAGGAGGTGGTTCTGGGCCCAGCAGCGAGAATGCAGGAGTGTCTGCCCTGCTTCCCAGAGGCGGGACAGGCCCGGATGGCTGTACTCGTACGTTCGAGCCAGGTAGTCGCCACGGGCTCGCCCCGCCTGGATCATCCGCTGCTCGAGTGGGGTTCCGGTATAGATCTCCGCCCGACAGAAGCTGAAGGGTTGGGTCAGGTGCCGGCGCACGAACGCCAGATCCTGGAGCATGCTCTCGGGGGTCGCCTCGGGGTGGAAGATGATGATTGTGTACTGTGTCGAGATCCCGAGTTCTTTGCACAGGTCGAGGGCCCGGTGCTCTTCCTCGAGACTCTGCCGGCGCCCGATCGAGGCGAGCCCTGCCTCGGTACCCGACTCGATTCCGAGAAAGACGCGCAGCAGGCCCATCTCCCTGAGTCGCGTAAACACTTCGCGTGTGACGTCCGCGGGGCGGCACTTCAAGGCGAGGCCGATTTCGCCCACTCGTCGCGCACGCAACGCTCGATCGAGCCCATCAATCCTCTCCCGGTTTCGCGCGACGGACGGAACCAGGAAGTTGTCGTCATGGAAGATGAACTGTCGCACGCCACGCCGGTGATAGAGCCAAGCCATCTCGTCGGCGATCTTCTCCGGATTGCGCTGTCGGAACTTCCGGCCGGGCACCATGCGGTGCAGGGTCGAAATACAACAGTAGTCACAGGCGCCCAAGCAACCCCGGCTTCCCATCATGTAGGCGCTGGGCACGCCTGCAAGCAGCCGGGCTGGCCCCGTGCGATCGGGCCAGGGTAGACTATCGAGATCGGTGAGGATCTCACGCGGGCGAGTAGCGACGATATGCGCGCCGTCGCGATAGACGATTCCCGGGATCCCGCCGAGCGCGGCTGCGGAGAGCTCCTCGATGTTCGCCAGCTCTACCAAGGTCCGCTCGCCCTCGTGTACAACGATCACGTCGAGCTCGGCATGCCTGGCGAGCACGTCCTGGGCTGCACACGATGCGTAGTGCCCTCCTGCCACCACGGCGCGCGCGGGTGCTTGCTCTTTGAGCGTGCGTGCAAGACAAAGATACTCACGGGCGCGGATCTGATAGCAGAGGCTGAGGCCGACCAAGTCGGTGCCAGCCGCCAGCTCGACCACCTGGTGGAAATCCTCCATCGTGTCGAAGCGGGCGATGGTCGCCCGGTGTCCGGCCGCGCGAAGTGACGAGGCAAGGTAGCGAAGTGAAAGGTTCTCTTCCAGATCAGGTCCAACGAGAAGGATATGCATGTTCGTGACTCCAGGCGTGCGGCGGGCCCGCGCCAAGCATTAGAGCAGGGTTCGTGTTCTCTGACGCGAGGTCTCTCTGCATCGGGGTTAGGAGGGCCTGGATTGCAAGCGATGTGCCACGTCGGGGACTCTCAGCCCAAGGCAGGATTCTCAGGGCCGTACCGTCGCTGCTGCGTAGCGTTGGCTTGCATCGGGACTCGCTGGCCGCCAACGAGGAAAGGACCGACGAATCCCCCCTGTGCCACCGTTGTGCCAATGGCCGGTGGCACAGGGGGCGCACCGACCTGACGTCCCAGCACCCCAATGCGGGGTCCACTGGCAGGACCGGACGCAGCCCGAGGGCGGTCTCGGGCGTCTCGTCGCTGCATCAAGTCGAGCACAACCGTGAGAGCCGACGACTACAGTACTCGATGCAACAGCGTGCGTGTGCCGTCGGCACGCGCCCCTCGGCTTTTGTTGCCGGCCTGGTTCGTCGCCGGTGTTCGCTTGCGAGATGGTCCGGAATGCCGCGGCCCGGCTGTACTCATTGACCAGGGCTCTGGCCTTTCGCGAGTGGTTGAGCGAGCCGGGCCCGCCCACGCAGCCACCCTCGCAGGACATGCCCTCGAGGAAATTGCCTGGAGGCATGCCGGAGCTCGTCTGGCGAAGCATACGGATGCAGTCGGTGGCCCCGTCGCAGACGACGGGCCGCACTTCTATCGCTGGCTCGGTCCCGAGGCGAGCCTGTTCGCCGCTCAGAGTCGATGTGACCGCCCGCTCCTCGGCGCTCCGGCCGCGCGCCTCCTCGACAGCCGCTGCGACCGCCTCGCCGACTCCCCCGCAGCGCGCGAAGGCCCGGCCGAAGCACGAGGCCTGCTCGAGTGAAACGCCGTCGCAACTCGCGATGTCGATCCCGGCCGCGTCGAGCAATGCGAGGACCTCCTCGAAGGTCAGCACCCAGTCGATCGCACCGTGGCTCTCGGGCTTTCGCGCCTCGGCCTTCTTGGCGATGCACGGTCCCAAAAAGACCGTCACCGCGCCGGGATACTCGTTCCTTACGTGCCGGCCAATCGCGATCATGGGAGACGGCGCAGACGAGCGTCCATGCAAGGGTGGTTGAGGCAGCCTTGACAGGCTTCAGTGACGATGAATCGGTCGACAGGGCACTCCTCGCACGCCTCTTCGATAACCTGGACGACCGCCCTGCGAGACGCCGTCCTCGAGCTGCGCCTCCGGACCCTCCGCGCGCGCTAGCGACGCGCCAAGCGCCAATTTGACACGGTCGCGCCCGACCGCGCGTTCGCGATGGACGCAGCAGCGAAACCGCGGCTGCTTCCCAGGGATCACCAGACCGGGGATCGTATCGGTCGCGTGCTCGAGCGTTCGCTCGAGAGCCATACGCGCCAGGTGGGTGAGCACGTCGTGGCGGATTTGCTGGATGACGGTTTCGAAGGTTCGAGGCATGGCAACGCTCTCGCTCCGGCGCACTGGAGGGCCGCCTGGCTCGAGAGTAGTGTGAAACGGCCCGCAAGCCAAGCCACCGAGCTGGCGTGCGGAAACGCTCGTCGGCAGTCCTCCGCGCTCGAGTCCCAACGTGGGCGCTTCCCTGCTCGTCCGTGCGGCGTCGCCGCGTCAGTCCGAAGGTGTTCGGATCACGGGTACGCCGCGTACGGAAACCCGCCGGTGGACTCCTCCATCCCGCGGGTCATATCCGTGAACTGAGCATACGGTAGCTCTACCTGCGTGCTGCGGCTGCCGGCGCGACTGGACAGCCTGAACCTGGGCTCGGTAGGATGAAGGATGCACTGGAGCGGACCCATCCTGCACAAGCCAACGCGTTCGCGTTGGGCGCGCACACTCCCCGTGACCGTGACTCTGATCGTGGCTGCCTGCGGAGGCCATGGTTCGGGCAGCACCGACGAAGGCGCCGGACAGACCGCCGAGGGTGGAGCGGGCACGAACGCGGGCGGGGAGGCTGCTACTGGAAGTCATTCTGGTGGTGGCCATGCCAGGACCGGCAGTGCCGCGGGGACGGAAGCGATCGACACCGGCGGACGCACCGACGGCGACAGGGGTGGAGCTGGCGGGAACGACACCGGAGGCAGCGGGAGCGCCGGGCGCGCGACAGGCGGCAGCGTGACGAGCGGTGGGAGCAGTGTCGGCGGTAGCGTGGGCGCTGCGGGGACGGACACGGGCGGCGGCGCCGGCACGTTGCCGCTTCCCAATCGCTGCGACCCTCTGCCGGAGCCACGTGCGAACGAACCGAGTCGGGTCGTTTCCTCGGCCTCTGCGCTCAAGGCCGCGGTGGAGGGCGAAGCCGCGGAAGGCGAGACGATCTTCATTGCCGACGGCACCTACCTCGTGGAGCCCATGGCCGTCACGGTGCCGCATCTCACGATCCGCTCCGAGTCGGGGCATCGCGAGAATGTGACGCTGGATCTCGCCTACACCGCGAACGATTTCGACAACGGATCCATTTTCAACGTCTGGGCATCCGGCATCACCGTTGCGCACTTGACGCTCACTCACGCGTACAACCACGCCGTTCACGTGACCGGGACAGATGCGGGAGACACGACGGACACGGTGCTCTACGATCTGCACCTCTTGGACAACCGCGAACAACAGGTGAAGTTGAACGCGGACTCGAGCGGGCAATACGGGCCGCGTCGCGGACGGCTCGCGTGCAGCCTGGTTGAGCTCACGGCGGACGGACGGGACCATGTGGCCGACTTTGGCGGGTACACATCATGCTACACCGGCGGGATCGACGGGCACGTGGCTTTCGACTGGGTGGTCGAGGACAACGTCTTCCGCGGCATCTACTGCGAGGGGCGAGAAGTGGACATTGCGGAACACGCCGTGCACTTCTGGTCGACCTCGGGCGAGAACCTCGTCCAGAGCAACGTGATCATCGACTGCTCGCGTGGCGTGGGCCTCGGCATGGGCGACAGCACACAAGCGGACACCGTGGTTCGCAACAATCTGCTGTTTGCCTCGACCGGGTTTGCCGGCTTCGATACGGGCATCGAGCTCGAGGGTGTGTCGAACGTCACCGTGGTCCACAATACCATGGCAGGGCCTATGGCGATCGGCATCAACCAGCGCCGCGAGACCGACACCGGGCAGGTGGCCAACAACATCCTGACCGGTACCAGCCGCGCGGTCATGGGAAGCTCAGGCTGCGACGTGTCCAGCAACCATACGCTCGCAGACACGGCTGTCTTCTCCTCGCTGGATCCGGACTCGCCCGACTTCCTTCGGCTCGCTCCGTCACGGTCGGCCGCGGTCGTGGATGCGGGCCTGGATCTACGCGCCGTTTGCCCCGAGGATATCGACGGTGACGCGCGGGACACGGAGCCTGACGTCGGCGCCGACGAACTCGTGCCATGAGCTGGCGTTGGGGCCCAGTCGTCGTGGGTGGTGGGCTCGCTGCCGCACTCGGAGGCGAGTAGCCCATCTAAACGCCGCCGGGTGTAGCCACCCCTGTGCTGGCTAGTGCGCCGGTCAAAACCGGCAGGAAGGAGAAGATGAGAGAGCTTTACGCCGAAGGGCTAGCGACCTGCGGCGACCCCGAGTCATGCGTACACCGTCGTGAGGCTGTGGACGAAGCGTTGACAGGGGCAGGTGCGGGCCGGGTATTGAGCCGTGAAAAGAAGCAGTTTCGGGTGCCGACGCCTTTAGCCAGAGCGGAAGGCAACACAGGTTCCACCGATAGCGCGAGGTGGAGCGTGGCCCGGCGCGGTCGGAGACCCCGAGCACGTACCGAACCTTCCTGCACGGGAACCGGGAGGTCCACTGCTTCCCTGCAGCCAACGGGCTGCAGGGCGCATCGGAAAGGCAGGGAGCCGTAGGGTACTTGCTTGTACGACGAACGATAAGAAAACGCATGCAGGCTAAGCTGAAGCAAATCCGTATGGAACTGCAGAAGCGGATGCACCAACCGGTACTCGAGCAGGGCAAGTGGCTGGGCAGCGTGGTGCGCGGATACTTCGCGTACTATGCTGTGCCCACCAACTCTGTAAGGCTCGGAAGATTCCGGTTGGCGGTTATACGGGCGTGGGCCCATGTGCTTCGGCGCAGGAGCCAACGGTCGCGGATAACTCGCCAGAGCATGCGGGCACTCGCTGCTCGCTGGCTTCCACCCACACGCGTCCGGCATCCTTGGCCCTCGGAACGGTTTGACGCTCGAACCCGAGGCAAGAGCCCAGTGCGTTAGCAGCGCTCGCTGGGATCTGTGCGGGGGGCGGCCCGACCCCGTGTGCTAAGGGCCGTCCCTACCGCGACCACGTCTCGTCCGGCGCATGATCATTCAGGTTTTCCGGACTGGCAAGACTTGATCGGCTGACCGATACCGAGCACAACACCGGTGCA
>JAFGIS010000489.1 GCA_016929495.1 Polyangiaceae bacterium
ATCGGTCAGCCGATCAAGTCTTGCCAGTCCGGAAAACCTGAATGATCATGCGCCGGACGAGACGTGTAGCCAGCACAGGTCATCCGACCAGATGTCTGCCCGCGCTGCGACAACCCACTCACCAAACGACCTCTGGAAAGGGCGGCCCGGGCCGGGCGAACAAGTAGCCCTGAAGCAAGTCGCAGCCCAGCCGGATCGTCGCGTCGCGCTCCTCGGTGGTCTCGACGCCCTCGGCGACGACGAGCATGCCGAGCTGCCCGCACAGCTCGGTCAAGGATCCGATGAGCTTCTGTTTGACTTCTTCTTTGTGGACGTCGCGCACCAGTGCCATGTCGAGCTTGACCACGTCCGGTGAAAGCAGAGCGAAGTAGCTCAGGCCGGCGTAGCCTGCCCCGAGATCATCGATCGCCACGCGAAAGCCGAGCTCCCGCAATCGGTGGATCCGGCCGGGAACGTCCGCCGTGCTGTCGAGCGCGGCACGTTCGGTGATCTCCAGCACGATCCGTCGTGCGAATGCGGTGAGCGGCGCCTCGAGAGCGAACAGAGCTTCATCGAGCAGATCGGCTGAATGAAGATTCAGGAAGATGTCGGCAGCGGTCGCGCCGTCCGCAAGCGTGCGAGCCACACTGGCGCGAATGGCCCGCCCGACCTCGTGTACGCGACCCAGGCGCTCCGCCGCAGAAAAGAGTGCGCCCGGATGCGGCAGTGCGGGTTCGTGGGTTCGCACCAACGCCTCGAAGGCGACGACCTGCCGCGTCTTGGGGTTCACGATGGGTTGGTAGGCCATCCAGAGCGAGGCGAGTCCTCTGGCCAGTGTCGCTTCGAGCCCGGCGCGATCGCCGACCAGGCGGTCGCTTGCGCCCAGGAGCGTGGCTGCTTGGCGCTTCAGCCGGGCGACGCCTCGGAGTCTGACGGCGTCCGCAACGCTCTCGACGAAGGCGTGCTGCTCCACGGGCTTGATCAGGTACTTCAGTGCTCCGTACTCGATGGCCCGTGCCGCGCTGTCGACGCTCGGATAGCCGGTGACCAGGATGACCGGGAGATCGAGATCGTGCTCGCGGACCGCACGGAGCAGCGCGATCCCGTCCATACCCGGCATGTTGATGTCGCTAACGACGGCCTCGAGCTCGCCGTGGACGATTGCCGCCAGCGCCTCCTCCCCCGAGGAAGCCAGCGCGGCTTCGACGCCCGCTTTCTCCAGCAGTCGCCCGTAGGCACGGCGCAAGGGCTCCTGGTCTTCCACCAACAGCACGCGCCGGCGAGTCTGGTCGTTCGAGCGTGGGCGTGACATTTCATCGGAACGGACCATGGCGTCTCCTCACGCTCCGGGCCTTTCATTCAGCGCCCCGTCCACTCGAGCGATTCTTGCCCCCGTCGAGCACCTCGCGCACCTTGCGCGTCAACTCGGCGGCGGCGAACGGTTTTCCGACGAGGTGTCTGCCCGCGCTGAGTACCGCGTCGTGGTCCGCTGCGCTGTCGGGATAGCCGGACATGTAAAGCACCGCGAGCTTCGGGCACAGCTTGGTGAGTCGCGCCGCCAGGTCCGGCCCGCTCATCTGCGGCATGACGACATCCGTGAGCAGCAGATCGACCGCGCCTCGGTGCTTTTCACAAAGTAGAAGCGCATCGCCTCCTCCCGACGCGGAGAGAACCCTGTAGCCCGCGCCCCGAAGGATGCGCTCGGCGATCCGGCGCACCGCGTCCTCGTCCTCGACGACGAGCACGGTCTCCGTGCCCCTGGCCATGGCCCGTACCGACTCGCGTTTGGACTCGGGCGCCGGAGCATCGATGCGCGGCAGGAGTATCTTGAAGGTCGTCCCGCGGCCAGGCTCGCTGTAGAGCCAGATGCTCCCGCCGCTCTGCTGGACGATGCCGTACACGGTGGACAGCCCCAACCCCGTCCCCTTGCCCGCCTCCTTCGTCGTGAAGAACGGCTCGAAGACGTGTTCTCTGACCCGCGCCTCCATTCCGGTTCCGGTATCGGTGACCGAGAGCATCACGAAAGGCCCGGGCCGGGCTCCGACGTGCTGCTCCGCGTACGCGTCGTCCACGTCGACATCGGAAGTCTCGATGGTCAGCTTTCCTCCCTGAGGCATGGCGTCCCGGGCGTTGACCGCGAGGTTCATGATCACCTGCTCGAGCTGCCCGGGATCCGCCATGACGCTGCCGAGCGGCGCATCGAGGCGTACCTCGACGGCGACATCCTCCCCCAGGAGGCGCCGGAGCATGCTTTCGATGCCAGTGATCACACTGTTCAGGCTGAGTGTCTCGGGCTGCAGCAGCTGCTTGCGGCTGAACGCGAGGAGCTGTCTGGTGAGAGCCGCGGCGCGTTTGCCCGCTTTTTTGATTTCGGCGAGGTCGTCGCGCAGCGGGTCGCCCTCGCGCACCGCGTCCAGGGCGAACCCGGCGTAGCTCAGAACCACGGACAGGAGGTTGTTGAAGTCGTGCGCCACGCCGCCGGCGAGGCGGCCGATCGACTCGAGCTTCTGCGCCTGCAACAGCTGGCTTTGCAGCTGCTCCTGCTCGCTTTCGGCGTGCTTCCGGTCGCTGATGTCCTGGAACGCCCCCTGGACCTTTCTGATGCTCCCTGACGCTTCACGGATCGCTTCCCCGGTGATGCGCACCCAGCGGCGCCTGCCGGTCGAGGTCAGGATCTCCAGTTCCTCGTCGAACGGCGTGCCGTGCCGTGCGCACGCTGTAGACACCTCCCGGATGCGACCCTGCCATTCCGGAGCATAGAAGGAGATGGCCTGCTCTGCCGTCGGGGAGTAACCCTTCGGCATCTCGTGGATGGCTGCCACCTCTTCGGACCAGGTGACGCGCGTCTCCCTCACGTCGAAGCTCCAGCCACCGAGTCGGGCCATGCGCCCGGCGATGCGCAGCAGCCCCTCGCTTTCCCTCAGCATCCGCTCATCGCGCCAGCGCTGAAGCGCCAGGGCCGCGAGCTGTGCCAGGGCTGCCGCGATCCGCCCATCGTCAGCGGCGAAGTCGGCGGGCTTGTTCGCCAGTCCCATGACGCCCACGGTCCTTCCAGCGACGTTCAGGGGCGCAAACAGGACATTGCCGAGCTCTACGTGTCCCTCAGGAAGGAACCTCGCCCACGCGCTGCTCATGAACGCGTTGTCGCAGACGACCTCGCCGGTGCGGTACGCCTCCCCTCTGAGGCCGCGGAGCGGCATGGGCAGGCTCTGATCGACCGTACACGGCCGGCGGCCGGACTCGAGGAACACCAGCTCGTTCTCTTCGCCGGATGGGCTGAGTAGGGCCACGTAGCCGGACTCAGCTCCGGTGAGCGCCCGCGCGGTGTCGAAAATGCGCCGCGCGATGGTCGCGAAGTCCTCGCCGGCGAGGATGGCTGTCGCAGCATCGAGCAGCCCCTCGAGCTCGTGCTTCTTCCTCGCCAACGCCTCCAGCGCGCTCCGCGTCTCCTGCTCGGCGCGTTTGCGCGCGGTGATATTGCGCGTCACGCCCTGAACGCCGACGGCGTTCCCCGTTTCGTCGGTCATGACGCTGGCCGAAACCTCGGTCCACACGGTCGAGCCGTCCTTGCAGGGCTGCTCGAACTCGAACAGGCCGCTGCCGGAGGGCATGCGCCCGGCGGCGAGATCCGTGTGAGCGCGCGCGAGCTCTCGGTCGACCAGCTCCTGGGCTTCGGGCCCGATTAGCTCGCGCAGCGAAAGCCCCAATGCCTCGGCGGGCGTGAATCCCTGGAGCTTCTCGACGGCGGGGCTCAAGTAGGTGACACGCCCGTCGAAGCCCATGGACCAGACCACGTCCATGGCATTTTCGGCCAGCAGCCGGAACTTGCGCTCGCTTTCCCTGAGCTCGGCCTCGGCCGCCGTGCGCCGCGCGACTTCGGCTTCGAGGTCTCGGACTTTCTTCTCGAGCTTGCGTCGGAGCGCGTCGTTGTGTTCGAGCAGAAGCGCGACGTTCTGCGCCGGGGCGAGATGCTGCGCATCGGCGCGGCCGCTGACCGCTGATTCGAGAACCTCGCGCACCACTTGCATCAACGTTTCTGGCTTCTGCGGTTTGATCAGGAATCGATCTGCGCCGAGGTTCAAGGCCAGACGTTCATCCTTGGGATCCGTGTAGGTTGCGGTGTAGACGACGAACGGGATACGCTTCAGACGCTCGTCCTGTCTCCAGCGCCGGCAGAGCTCGAAGCCGTCCATGACGGGCATCATGATGTCCGTGACAATCAGATCCGGAGGTGAGCTCCGTGCCAGTCGGAGGGCTTCGTCTCCGTCCGCGGCCGAAACGACGGCGTAGCCGTTTCCCTCGAGCAGAGCGACCAGGAGATAGCGGTTCTCACTGACGTCGTCAGCCACGAGGATCGTTGTCATGCGTGCGTCCCGTTCTCGAGCGGCGCGTCGAGGTATTGCTCGACTTGCTCAGCGAAAGTAGCCGGATCAATCGGCTTCTCGATGTAGCCGGTGCAGCCGGCCTCGAGTGCCTTGTCCCGGTCACCGGGCATGGCGTAGGAGGTGAGAGCCACGATGGGCGTCGCGCCGAGCTCCGGATTGGCGCGCAGCGCCCGGGCCACGGCATACCCATCCATGACTGGCAGCTGAATGTCGAGCAGGATCAGTCGCAGGCGATCGCGGACCGCAGCGGCGACGCCCTCCTGGCCGTCCTTGGCCCAGGTCACTTCATGGCCCCGGGCCGTCAGGATGAAACTGACGAGGTAGAAGTTCTGTTCTTTGTCCTCGATGTAGAGGAGATTCGCCTTCATGTGTGCACCCCGTGCTCGTACGGTAACTCGAACCCGAACGTGCTGCCTCGGCCCCATTCGCTCGTCACCCAGATCTCTCCACCGAGCAGCTCGACGAGCCGCTTGCAGATGGACAGGCCGAGCCCCGTGCCCTCGTGGCGCTTGTTGATCCCTGCGTCGAGCTGCGAGAACGGTCTGAAGAGCTGGCCTAGCTCCTCGTCCCGGATGCCCAGGCCCGTGTCGCTCACGCGCACGGCAACCCGATGCTCCTCGCACTTCACTTCGACGTGTACGTGCCCCTGATCGGTGAACTTGATCGCGTTGGAGAGCAGGTTGAGCAGTATCTGCTCCACACGGCGCCGATCGCTCTCGAGCGTGCTCACGCCCTGGTCGATGTCGACCTCGAGCGTCAAGCCCTTGCGTACCGCCTGGGGTCGCACCGCCTCAAGCGCACGGTCGATCGATGCGCGAAGGTCGAAGGGTGCGATGTCCACCTGCAGCTGGCCGGCTTCGATTTTGGACAGGTCGAGCACGTCGTTGATCAGTGCGAGCAGGTGCTCCGAGCTATTCTGCAGCATGCCGAGCTGCTTGGACTGCTCGGCGTTGAGCGGTCCGGCCAGGCCCTGGAGCAGGATACCCGAGAACCCGATGATCGAGTTCAGCGGCGTGCGTAGCTCGTGGGACATGGTGGCGAGAAACGCGGACTTCAAGCGGTCGGCTGACTCGGCCCGTTCCTTGGCAAGAGCCAGCTCCCGAGTACGCTCCCGCACCTGCTCTTCCAGGTGATCCCTGTAGCGCACGAGCTCCTCCTGGGCCTGTTTCCGGTCGGTGATGTCGGAACCGATGCTCAGGATCTCGCGGATCCCCCCCTGTGGATCGAGGACTACCTTGTTGGTCCAGTCAATCCAGACGCGTTCGCCGTTGCGGCGCGCGTTTTCGTTGATGTTGCGCTCGAAGCTCTTGGGATCCGCGCAGATCGCTTCCATCAGCGTGTGCAGGTCCCGGCCCGTGGTTTCGCTCGATGGGACGATCGTGTCGAGCACGTGTCGCCCGACGATCTCCTCGCTCGTGTACCCGAAGAACCGTTGACCGAATTCGTTGAGGAACGTGATGCGCCCCTCGGGGGACCAGCGCAGGATGATGCTGTTGGCCAGCATGACGAGCTCCCGATACTCGCGTTCGCTTGCCCGCAGCGCCTGCTCGATGCGTTTCTGGTCGGTGACGTCGCGAATGACCTCGATGGCGCCCCAGCGCTGACCTGCGCGGTCGAAGAAAGGCCTCGCCTCTCCCCACAAGTGCGCCCCTTCTCCGCCCCGCAAGCGGGGGACGAACGATTCCGCGAACATGACATCACCCTGGTGCCGGACGTACTTGTAGCGCGCCTCGATCTCCGGCTGTGGCAGGTCCAAGAGATCGATGAGAATGGGACGGCGCTCGCCGTAGAACGGCTCCGCGTACGCATAGTCCCCCTGCCCGAGCAACGCCTCCTTCTCGACGCCGGTCAGAACCTCGCATGCGCGATTCCAGGCGATGACGCGCTTGTCGCGGTCGATCACGAAGGTGGCATCGGGCAAGAACTCGACGATGTCCATGAACCGCTCCTGGGCGGTCTGCGCGCGAGCCGCGAGCTCCGACCGCTCCCGTGTCGTTTGCCGGAGCTCGTCCTCGAGGCGGACCTTCTCGGCGTGGAGCTGTTCGACCGCCCGCCGAAGCGCCTGGAGCGGCGCGTGCTCGCTGTCAGACTCGTCCTTCATCCGCGGCTGCCCCTCGGCGTGAGAAGTTCATCCTCCTCCACCCGCGTTTGTCGCGTCAAGGGAGCCTCGCGCGGACAATTCGGCCGGGTCAGAAGCGAAGCGCGCGGCGCCGAAACATCGCGAAACGAAGGGAGCATCCCGACTGAAGCGCACCCTCATGAGACAGGCACGTGGATCGCTCATGGCAACGGTGCAGCCCGTTCTTGCGCACAGGCTCTCACCTCTCTCTCGGGTAGGCGCGTACGTTGCCCCACACCGTGGGTGTCCGGCGTGAAGGCGCCGCACAAATTCCAGATTCGGGTATGGCCGAGGTGAGCGTCCTCCCCCGCTCTTGCCTCGCTGGACGATCTGACGCCGCAGTCAGCGTTGCGACGTGATATCACCGTGGGAGTCCGGCGTGTGCGCGGAGCCGGGCGTTGCCACGGGACACACCGGGGTGCCCTGCGGCTGCGCGCGCGGGGTCCTGCGAGCACGGAGTCCATGTCACCAAAGCAAGAGCTCGGCCCAACCCCTTCAGGCGCCGAACGCTTGTCCAGCGCGTTCGACGAGCCCGCGGCGAGCGCAGCGGCTCTCGAGCGCCCAGCGCATCGCCGGACTCGGCAGCCGGGTCTGGGACCTCAAGCGGCAGCGGTTGACCTGGTCCGATGAGATCTACGATCTCTTCGGGCTGCCTCGCGACACCGAGCTTGGCTTCGACTCCATCGTCACGCTGATACACCCGGACGACCGAGCCAAGAACCAGGCGTTCGTCGATAGGCTGCTCGGCGGTGCCCAGCGGTCGAGGTTGGAGTTTCGCTTGCTGCTGGGTGACGGCACCGTCAAGCACATCCTTCAGCACGCCGAGGTGCACGTCGACGGGAACGGCTCACCCGAACTCGTGCTCGGTACCATGCAGGACGTGACCGAGATCCAGCAGGCCCGCGCAGATCTGGAGCAAGCCCAGGCCGTTTCGCACGTTGGCAGCTGGGACTACGACGTCGTCGGCAACAGGGTGACCTGGACGCGCGAGACCTACAGGATTCTCGGCCGGCCTTGCGACCTCGGGGAGCTGACCCAGGAGGTACGCCGCCGCATGGTTCACCCCGAGGACTGGCCGACGCTGACAGCTGCTGCCCAGCGCGCCGTTGCCGAGGGAACGCCGTTCAGCATCGAGTTTCGCATCGTGTTGCCGGACGGCGCCACGCGCTGGGCACGGACCACGTGCGTCGTGCAACGTGACGCGAGCGGACGAGTAACGCGTCTCAGCGGGACGGTGCAGGACATCCATGAACGCAAGTGCATGGAGCAGGAGCTTCGCGAGCGCACGGCCTTCGCCGAGAGCCTGGTGAACACGGCTCATGCGATCGTGCTGGTGCTCGACCCGCGAGGCAGAATCGTCACTTTGAATCCCTATGCGGAAACCCTATCGGGCTACGCCTTGCGTGAGGTGAAGGGCAGGGAGTGGTTCGAGATCTTCCTGCCGGTATGCTTGCGTGCCACCGTCCGCGCCCTTTTCCACAAGGCGCTCGGCGGAACGCCCACGCGTGGCAACGTGGACGTCCTGTTGACGCGCGACGGGCGCGAGCGCCTCGTCGAGTGGTACGACACGACGCTCAGAGACGAGGCCGGAGCCGTCACGGGGTTGCTTTGCGTCGGTCAGGACGTCACCGAGCGCGAGCGCGCGCAAAAGGAGCTTCTGGCGAGCGAGGAGCGCTTCAGGCTCGTATTCGACAGCACGACCGAGGGGATCCTGCTCACCGACGCGGAGACGATGAGACCCATCCTGGCCAATCATGCCCTCTGTCACATGCTCGGCTACACGCTCGAGGAACTGACCCTGGTCACAGTGCGCGACCTCCACCCCCCCGAGGCGCTGCCCGAGATCGAGACTGCGCTGGCGCGCCAGTTCGTGGGCACCCGGTCCTATGCGGAGGCCATTGCGCTCAAGCGAAGGGATGGCTCGACTTTCGCGGCGGAACTCGCGGCCACCACCGTGATGCACGCCGGGCGGCCCGCGTTCCTCGCGACTTTCCGCGATGTCACCGAGAAGCGCAAGCTTCAGGCAAGCCTGGCCCAGGCCGACCGCCTGGCGAGCATGGGGATGCTGGCCGCGGGCGTCGCCCACGAGATCAACAACCCCCTGTCCTACGTGCTCTACAATCTCGAGAGTCTGGCCGAGGACATGGCTCGGCATGCTGCAGAATGGGCGCGGCTGCGTGCGGCCCTCGTCAGGCGGTCATCGGATCCGGAATGGCGCGACCTCGTGGGGGGCGACATCGAGGTCCTGAGTCCGTCCGCGGCCGCGGACATGGAGGAGCGGTTCAGCGACGCCCTGAGCGGCGCGCGCCGCATCAAGGAGATCGCGCGCGACGCCGTGTCGAACACGAGCTCCGCGACCGGAGCCGCAAGACCGGGGCCGAGCCCGAGCCGTCAGAACTGGCTGAAGAACTTCCAGACTTCCTCGGGCCCCCAGCTACTCGAAGGCTGGCCGCCATCCGGGAACGGGGTATGGTCACCATTGAAGGAGCAGAATTCCACAGGATAACCCGTCTTGCAGCCTGTCGCGTTGGTGCAGACGTGAGAGCCGCTTGCCCTCGAGGGATTGAATGCGCTGCAGCCGTTGGCCGTAGCGTAGTTCTTGGCCAGATTCACCCCGCCATCATAGCCCAGCACCCCGTCGTTGATTCCGTGCGACTCGTAGAAAGCCACCGGATAGGTGGTGCTGGGCTTGCAGCTCCCGCTCATCTGGGCTCCGGAGTAGATGGCAACGGCACGAACCCCCCAGGTTGCAGTCGACGTCGGTCCGCCGAGCGGCCTCTGGCACGCGATCTCGTAGGACATGCTCGCCCCGTAGCTCCAACCCGTCGCATAGATGTGATTCATGTCGACGCAGAAGTTGTCCGTGACCTGCTTCACCACGGCATCCATGAGCGGGATGTTGCCGTTTGGCCATCCGCACCCTGAGTCCCCAACCGAGGTCGCGGAGCAGGGTTGGCCGTTCTTTTCCCCATTGGGGGCCGCGAAGATCACAGTGTTGTTCGACCGGGAAAGCAAATCATAGTACTTCCAGTCGTACATCGTCTTGTCGTTGCTGTCTCGCGCGTGGAGGGCGAGGATGAGCTTGTACGGTGTGGCGTTGCTGTAGTTGGTCGGCACTTGCAGGATATACCGACGCTGGCGGCCGTCCGCCGTAATCGAGATGGGGTTGCCGTTATTGTACTGGTTGCTCGCGAGGGTGGGCTCCTTGCCGCAGCCGGCGCTTCGGCCGTCCGAGCTGGACCCACCGGTCGCAGTGCTGCCCCCCGCAGCCGTTGCGCCACCGTTCGTGGTGCCGCCGGTTGGGCCCACACCGCCGGTCGCCGTTCCGCCTCCGACGCTGGTACCTCCTCCGACGCTGCTGCGACCCCCGAAGCTGCGACCCCCGACCGTGGTGGTTCCGCCAGCGCTGGTGTTACCGCCAGCGCTGGTGTTACCGCCAGCACTGGTCGTTCCGCCGGTGTCTGCAACAGCGCCGCCGGTAGATACGCCGCCCGTGGACTGGCCGCCGGTCGCGACACCGCCGGTTGGCAGGCCGCCGGTGCCGACCGTCCCGCCCGTGGCCGTCGCACCGCCGGTGCCTGGGAGCCCACCGGTCGCGATCGTACCGCCCGAGCTGACACCTCCGGTCGTCGCAGTCCAGCCTCCAGACGCACCCCCCGAGCTCCCACCACCGCTGTTCGCTGTGGTGCCGCCAGTGCCTTGGTCGATTTCTGAACTGTTCGAAGTCGAACACGCGACTGCAAAGCAGCCGAGGCCGAGTGTCAGTCCGAGATGTCGATGGATTCGGAATGTGGGTGATGAGGCGATAGAGGTCTTCATAGTCCGGTCCCGTCCGATACCGAGCTGGCCGGTGCTCGCGTTGAGAGAGTCAGGTCCACAAGGACTATACCCAAGAGCCCTGAGTCCCGGTAGGGACGGGTCCATCGATTCTCGACGATGCCGAACGGGCTTGCGCCCGCTGGTCGTTCGTCATGCCGGGGGCATCCGAACACGGCGGTACGGGAGTGGATCCAACTGGACCGCAGGAGGATCAAACTGAACCGCAACGCGGTAGGATCAGAGTGTACCGCAACGCACTGGGACGCTTCTCGGGTGGTGGAACCGTTCGATGTGCGCAGACGCATTCGGCGCACCGTAAGGGATGGGCAGCCCCCGGATCCCCATCACCTCGGCCAGCCACTGGTCCAGTTGGCACCGGTACCGCCGGCCCCGATCAGCGCGTGCTTGTCGGTCGCGGTACTGGCCGAAGATCTCATCGTTGTCGTGGACGAGGAACCGGGGCGTCTGGCCCCAGGCGGTGACCTGCCGAATCTGCTGCTTTGCCCACTCGAGACTCGGGCTGGTCGTGGCGTTGGTGGCCACGATGCGTCGCGATCCGACCTCCATTACCACGAAGATGTACACCACCGCGAAGAACGCCGTCGTCTGGGTCAGGAAGTCCACAGCGAACACCTGCCGGGCGTGGTTATTGATGAACGTCTTCCACGTCTGACCGCCGCGGGCTGTGCTCCTCCGCACCATGTAGCTGCGGATTGTGCTGGTCGAGTGGCGAACACCGAGCTTGATTGCCAACTCCTCGGCGATTCGGTGCTCTCCCCACTCCGGGTGCTGGCCAATGATCCGGCGAATCAGCGCGATGTGGTCCCGTGGGATCCTGGGACGGCCCGGCCTCCGCGATCGCCAGCGAGGCGCGGTCCATGGGCCGGAACTTGCTCACGGCTCAGACACGCCGCGCAGCGCGGCGGTGCGGAGGTGCGAGGGCGTTTACGTGACCTAGTCGCGAGCACAAAGACGTCGAGGGCGGATCTTGGGGGCGCCGAGCGCTCTCTGTGCGCGCTGTCTCTCGCTCTCGCGGGAGAGAGTCGACCCACCAACGCGGCGGAGGTTTCCAATGCGGCGGAGGTTTCCAGTGGGGGTGCGAGGGCTGCAGCGCAGCTGGCGGGACGAGAGCGTGGTTGCGGCGTCTTGTCCAAAGTCCCCGAGGGTTGGGGCGTTTGACAAGCGCACCTACCCTCCGATCCTCAACGAAGGGAAGGTCCCGCCAGCGCACCTTGGACGCTATCTCAAGGGCCAACCGTCGCCAACCCAGGCGTAGGTCACCAGGGCAACCTTCTCGCCCACGGCGGGGATCGTCTGCAGGCGCCGCACAACCTCGATGTTCTTCGCCAGTCGCGACAGCGCAGCGTCGATCTTCTCTCACGGCGTAGGTCGTCGGGGGTCGGCGTAGATCGTCCTTGTAGGAGTCATGTCAACTTCTACAGTTACAATGGATAGGCAGTAAGCGCTACCGCCTAGGCTTTCTTGGCCTCCGCGAGCAGCGCCAGGAGAGCCTCCGAGCGGTGGAGCGATGCGGGGCTCAAGGGTCGCTCGTCGACGCAAAAACACCGATTGGCCAGGGCTGCACCGAGAACGCCTGCCTCGAGCACCTGCATCATCCGGTCGAGCACCGGACTCAGCGTCGCCTGTTCGGTCCCTGGAGCCAGAGCGCGTCGCAGCTCGGCCACCTGCACGGCCACCGCCGTCAACGTCGGCGTGCGCTCCCGGAAGCGCTGTTCGTCCCGTGCCTGGATCCAGCCGAGCTCTTCGGCGGCATGGGGGAAGTAGCGCCCGCTGTCGAGCAGCGTTCGCTCGAGGGTTCGAGCCAGCTCGGCGACTCCTTGTTTCGTTGGGACGTCCGCCTCCGGCATCACGTCCGCCTGCCGATAGGTCGTGAGCGCGGCCCGCAGCTTGCCGCGGCGCACGAGCAGCGCGGCGCGCCGCAGAAAGGCGATCTGCCGAGCCCACGCCGGGACGCCGTCGTGGGTCAGGACGTGACCGAACTCGTAGTAAGCGTCCTCGTCGCGACCCACCGCCTCCAGCTCCAAACCCAACCCCGGAATCGCGGCATCCCAGCCGCCAGAGGAGCGCGCCTTCTGCAGGTGCGCGAGGGCACGCGCGGGCGCTTCTACGAAGCGGTCCGGATGATTCGCGAGGATCCAACCGGCGAGCTCGTGGGCGCCAAACTCGCGCGGCTCGTGCGCGAGCGCCGTCTCGACGAGGTGGAGCGCCTGCTCGGGGCGATCAGCCTGTAGCTCTTGCCGGGCCTGCGCGAGACAGGCCGAGGCTTCGGACGGGTTCATCCGAACCTCATGACCCGGGACTCGGACGGGTGCTCGCTCCGCCACGACGCGGTGACTCGAGCCGGAATCGACGGCGCTGGGGTGCGGGTTGGGGGCACCGCCACTCCTGTCGGACCCCATCGTCGCGCTGCGTGACCACGGCTCACTGCCCGCGCAAGTATCGAATCGCCACCTGCTCGTCGCTGGAAGTCCATCCCTCGGTCAGCACTTGGATCAGAATATCGCGCAGGGCGCTCTCGCTCCGCACCACGGCTCCCAGCGCGGGGTCTCTCCGCACGAGGTTCACGTACTCCAAGGCTACATCATCGGCATCCGTATGGTAGTCGCGATTCAGGCTCGAGAAAACGCGGTACACGAATTGCAGATTGGTCTTGTGTTCCGAGACCAACGCGCGTGCCATGGCTTCCTCGTCCACGCCGCTCCAGAAGCTCGTGAATCGCCCTACGAACTGACGTGTGAGCGGGTCGCTCGTGCCGGCCGTCTCGACATAGACGTGATCGGACAGGACCGCTCCCAGGACACCACCCACGACAACACCGATGGCCACTCCAACAGGCCCAGCCCAGATCCCACCGGCCGCGCCCATGGCCGCACCACCCGCAAAGCCCCCCGCGAAACCTCCCGCAAGGTTTGCCGCCTCACGACCCGATTGCCACCAAGGATTCTCTGCCGTTCCGATATTGTAGGCGGCGATGGCCAATGTCGCCACCCACAAGCCTCTCGCCGCCCAACGGAAACGGGGAATCGCTTGCGTTACGGCAGGCCTCGATCTCCCCGAGCTGTCGATCACCTCCATCAGGACCTGGCGCTGTTGAGTGCCGGGCAAGTCCTTGAATGGCTGGCCTTCGACACCCAGTTTCTTCATGGCCCGCGCGATCGATTCCTCCAGGGTGACTCCCTTGGCTTTCATCTTCTGGGCCAACGCTCGGCCAAGGTCCAGATCCCGGGCGCGCTGCATGGTCATTATTTCGTTGCGCATCTGATTGGCGGCTTCCGCGCCCACCTCGGCCGAGATGTCGCCAGCTTCGACCGCCGCGCGCAGGCTCTGACTCATCTCTCGGATTTGCGCGACGTACTCCAACCGCACCTCGGCTATGCGAGCCAAACGAGCTGCGAAGTTGTTGGCGGCGACCTCCAGTTCACGCAGCGCTGCTTCGAGTCTTGGGTCCGTTGCCATCACTTCCCTCCTGTCGTCCTCCGGGTCACACCCAGTCGATGCTTCCTGACCAGCTCCTTGTACCTCCAACCGGTCGGGAGCCACAACCGATAGCGTGATGTTGGCTCTACTTCAAGCCGGTAGACGACCGAGTTCTTGAAGAACTCGAAGTCCACCCACCCGCTGCCAATCTCGTGGAATTTCAGAATTCCCGCGGTGAAGTCGGCGCTTGCCTGGAGGGAATCCTCCAGAGTGTCGTCGGGTCCGAGGAGATATACGTGGAGCCCTTCATCATAGGGACTGTCGTCGGACAACCAGATGAGCCTGCTGCCATCGTCGAGTTCGAACTGCGCCTCGAGAAGTGCTCCATCGACGTCCATGACGTGCGTTCGTCCGTGCCGCTGCAGAACGGCGCGGCGGCCCTCCTGATCCGGAGGGAACAGAGAATACCGTTCGACGGCCCGCACGCCCCTATCCACCCCTGTGGCACACGGCCTCGATATTGTGCCCATCCGGATCGAGCACGAACGCCCCGTAGTAGTCCGGGTGATAGTGGGGCCGGAGCCCCCGTGGGCCGTTGTCTGTGCCCCCGTTCAAGCGGCGCTGCCACTCGGCTCGGTCCTCATCGCGATCGAGGTCGAGATTACCGAAACGCGCAGTCGGCGTGGTCGAGGGTTCCGTCGCGTGAACCGCCATACCGTCAGCATGCCCGACGGGCTCGCGGTTGGCCAGAGCCCGGACCTGAGGCGACTTGTGGGTTCCCAGGGAGTTGAAGACACGAAACGCCGCGGAAACACAGCGTTTCTCAGGGTTGCACGGCCCCGCTACCGCGCGGTTCGACCCGAAGAGAACGCCGCCGATTTCCGCCCATCGCCTACTTCCCCCACCTGCGCGAGCGAGCGAAGCGAGTGAGTCCAGGTTAGGGGGAAGTCGGCGGCGCGCAGCCGGCGCAGCCGGCGAGCACCGACGGATGCGGGGCACCCCCGGCACCGAAGCCACCATGAGCGCCCTGCGCCTGAAAGTGTGCCAGAACCCCGGACGAAGATTCAGGGTTCCGGTACCGGCTCCTCTTCGATCGGGAGCGGCTCCGCCGTGATCTCGTCCGCTTCCTGCTGGGGGTCGAGGATGCGCTGCAGGGAGCGTTTGGATGCGTCCGACAGCTCGCAGAAAGTGACGCCCATGCCACTGGGTTCTTCGGAGACTCGGACGACCTCTCCCAGTCCCTCTATGACTTCCGCCTCGCTGGTCACCACCGAGAACCGAAGGTTCACTTTCGTGCCCACGGGCAGCGGGTGGTCGGTCTTGATGAACGTTCCCGAACGCGAAATGTCGGTAGCGTACTCGCGAGCCAGTTGCTCGAAGGAGTCGAACTTCTTGTTGATCGAGACACGCACGTCGCGCCGACTGTCAGCCACGGCTACTTCCCCTGCAGATCGAACTGCTCTATGTGGTACTCGCGACGCGGGACGAGCTCAATGCGCCGCATGTAGCGGCGTTCCGCCTCGGCGACGGCCTGCTTCTCTTCGCCGGTCATCAGGTCGACAATCGCCGGGTGCGCGTTGACGACCACGGAGTAGCCCTTGAGGCTGTCACGCTCGCGCCGGATCTGGCGAAGGATCTCGTAGGCCACCGTCGTACGCGACTGTATCTGTCCCGTTCCGTCACAGTAGAAGCAGGGTTCGTGCATCGTCCGGCTCAGGCTCTCACGAGTGCGCTTTCGCGTCATCTCGATCAGACCGAGGTCGCTGATGCGGTTGAGTGTCGTCTTCGCCTTGTCCTTCGACAAGGACTGCTCGAGCGCACGCCAGACGGACTCGCGGTTCGCGGGCATGTCCATATCGATCAGGTCGAGAATGATCAGCCCGCCGATGTTGCGGAACCTCAGCTGGTATGCGATCTCGGCCACGGCCTCGAGGTTGGTTCTGAGCGCGGTCTCCTCGAGGTCCTTGCTGCCTTTGCCGACGAAGCGACCGGTGTTGACGTCGATGGCCGTGAGCGCCTCGGCCTGGTCGATGATCAGATAGCCGCCGCTCGGCAGCGGAACCTTGCGGCTCAGCGCGCGTCCGATCTCGTCCTCGATGCCGTACGCGTCGAAGATCGGCTCATCGTCGGAGAAAAGCTCGATGTCGCGCGCGCGTTCCGGCATGAACATCTCGACGAAGCGCGCCAAACGCGCGTGCTGTTCGCGATCGTCGATGACGATACGTTCGATTTCCGGCGTGAACAGGTCGCGCGCAGTCTTCAGCACCAAGTCGAGCTCGGAGTACAGCAGCGTCGGAGCCTGTGCGTTTTCGTGCTTTCGGCTGACGTCCTCCCAGAGCTTGATGAGATAGGCGATATCGCGCTTCAGTGCCTTCTTGGTCAGGCCGGCTGCCACCGTGCGCACGATGAGCCCGCCCTTGGCCGGCTTGAGCGCCTCGATGACCTTGCGCAAACGCGCACGCTCGCGCGCGTTGCCGATACGCCTCGAGATGCCGATGTGTTCGACCGTCGGTAGGTAGACCACGTAGCGACCGGGCAACGAGACGTGGCTGGTCACCCGGGCTCCCTTGGTGCCGATCGGTTCCTTGGAGATCTGAACGATCACCTCATCGCCCTCTTTGACGACTTCGGTGATGGGCACGGAGCGCGAGGTGCGGTGACCGTTGGGCTTCATGCGCGCTCGACGCCCTCGCCCGGTCTTCTCCTCTGCGGCGCCGCGCTGGTGGTGCCGACCGCGGCGGCCGCTCTTGTTGCGCCCCGCGCGACCACCGTCCACCCGGGACGGCCGAGCGCTGACACGCCGGAGAGCTCCGCGTTCCTCGCCGCTCTTGCTCGAGACACCGGCCTCGGAGCGGCTCCGCTCGCGATGGCGAGATCGGCCTGGCGCCGGTCCCCGAGCCTCGCCCGGGCCGCGACGCGGCTGGCGCTGTTGTGGTGCCGGGCCAGCTTCCTGGCGCGAAGCCGTGGGCACCGTAGCCGCATCGGACGCTGCGCGGGCCGGCTGCGGAGCGCCGAGATCGGCTGGGGCTCGGTCTGCGTCCGGCACTTCGTCGCTCCACGGTTCAGCGGGCTCGAAAACGTCTTCCTCCTCCGGCTCCGGGCTCGACGCTTCACTCGTCGCTGCAGCGGGTTGCGGTCGATCCCCGGCGTCGCTTCCCTCACCAGCCGCGGGCTGGGAAACCTGGGAATCGGCTGCATTCGGGTCGCTGTCCGGCTCGAACCTGGCATCGGGATCGGTGACGTCCTCCTCGTCGAGGTCCGCGTCGCTCGGCTCCAGCGGGTACTCGGACTCGTCCGCATCGAGCTCGTCCGCACTTTCGGCCTCGTCGCGCGGCGCGGCCATATCGACGGCCGAATCCTGGTCCGCCTCGTCGCTGTCGTCCGCGTCGACGCGCGGTTCGTCCGTTTCACTGTCTTCTTCTTCGTCTTCTTCTTCTTCGTCGCCTTCGTCTTCTTCGTCGTCGCCGTCCTCCTCGGCTTCGATCTCGATGTCGAGATCCTCGGCCAGGCCAGCCGCCCGCCGGCCTCCCTCGAGGGCGTCAGCGCCGCCCCCGTGCGACAGATAGGCTTCGAAGTCGTCCGGACGGATCAGGTCCTCGACGTGGAGAAATGCTGCCCTCTCCATACCGACGTCGATGAAGGCAGCCTGCATGCCGGGCAAGACTCGGGTCACTCGACCGAGCACGATGTTGCCCACGGCGCCCCGAGCACTCTGTCGCTCGAGGTGAAGCTCTGCGATGACCCCGTCCTCGATGAGGCAAACGCGGGTCTCGCGAAGGTCGCAATTGATGACGAGAACGTTTCTAGCCATGGATCTGCTGGCGTTCTGGGGGAGCGGCCACGCCGGATGGCCCGCGAGGGGCACAGCTGCCTGCTCCGTAGGGGTCAGTTACCACGTTCGTCCCGTGGCGGTCTTCGGTCCGGTCGCGGTCAGGCCGCAAACCATGGAGCCGGACCGCCGGACGGCCACACAGAAGGCTCTCGGCGAACTGGAGCGGGCTGGCGCCGACCGGGCCTTTTTGCCCGCGGAGCCGGGCTGGCGGCCATGAGCTCAGCGACCGACGTAGCCCATTGACCACAACCGGATCTGCTCTGATGCTCGCCCGGTGGCGAAGTCCTACCTGGTCTTGGACATCGAAACGGTTCTCGACCCCGAGCTGCCAATAGCCGAGTCGAGCGAGGCGGAACGCCTGCCAGCACCTCCGCACCACAAGATCGTGGTGATCGGGGTGCTTCTGATGGGCGCAGACTACGGCGTGCGCCGGCTCGGCGTCGTCGGAGAAGGAAAGGAAGAGGCGGTTATCCTCAATGATTTCGCACAGTTCCTGGAGGAACGCCGCCCCTGCCTCGTGACCTACAATGGCCGCGGGTTCGACATGCCGGTCATCGCCAACCGCTGCTTCCGGCACGGCATCACGTTGCGCCACTACTACGCGGCGCGCGAGGTTCGCTATCGCTTCTCGCCGGATGGGCATCTGGACTTGATGGACTACCTCGCGGATTTCGGCGCTGCCAAGCCGTCTCGGCTCGATGTCGTTGCCAAGCTCTGCGGAATGCCCGGCAAGGTGGGCGTGGCGGGCAAGGACGTCGGCCCCATGGTGCATGCGGGCAGGATCTCCGAAGTACGCAACTACTGCCTCTGCGATGTCGTGCAGACCGCGGCCGTGTTCCTGCGGGTTCAGCTGCTTCGGGGTGAGCTCGGACGCGAAGCGTACATCTCGGCGATGCGAGGTCTCCTCGATCTGGTTCGCACCGACCCACGGGTCTCGGCGGTGGCGCCTGGGATGAACGATGCGCGGCTGCTTCTGGATGAGCGAGACGAGGCTTCGGTGAGCACGGAGTTGGCCGACGGGCCGCCTCTTGAGGTTTCGTAGTCCCTCGATCGGCAGCGATTGCGGCTAACCTGAGACCCGTGCTCAAGAGGACTCCGGTGGATGGTGGCTGGTCCTTCGCCTGCCCGCGCTGGCTCGCGCCCCGTGGGCCGTTGGGCAACGCGCGGCTGGGCTGGCTGGCCGCGCGGGTGCCCGGACACGTCCACCTCGATCTCGTGCGCCACGGAATCATCGCCGAGCCCCTGGCGGCCATGGGCGAGCTCGGCTGCCAGTGGGTGGACGAGCTCGCCTGGAGCTACAGGACCGAGCTTGGCTTCCGACCCGAGGCGGCGCTGCCGTGGCGCGTCTTGCGTTTCGACGGGCTCGATACCGTGGCCAGCGTGTCTCTGAATGGACAGGCGCTCGGCGGACACGACAACATGTTCACGCCGCTGGAGCTGGACGTGACCGACCGACTGCAGTCGGGCGACAACGAGCTCAGTGTCGACTTCGCGCCCGCCTGCCGCATCGGACGGGAGCGCCGCGCGTGCTATCTCGCGCGCGAGGGGCTGTCGATGTCGGTGGCGCACTTCGACGAGCGCGCCTTCGTCCGCAAGGCTCAGTACATGTACGGCTGGGACTGGGGACCGCGGCTGCTCTCGGCTGGGATCTGGCGGCCCGTTTGGTTGATCGAGCACGCAGGGCGCTTGCTGGACGTACACCTCGAGCAGCACCATCGTTCGGACGGCACCGTCGAGCTGCGGGCGAGCTCCGAGATCGAAGGACCGGGCGAGGCAGTGCACCGGATCGAAGGCGTGGAGGGGCTTGTGCGAGATGGCGATACGGTCCTGATCGACCGCCCTCGACGCTGGTGGCCGTCCGGGCTCGGCGAACAGCCGCTCTACGAGGTCACGACGTGGCTGGTTGCGCCGGGCACACCCCAGGACCAGCTCGACCGGCACGCGCACGATCGCAGGTCGACACGGATCGGGCTATGTCGAGTCGAGCTACTGCGTACGCCCGATCGCATCGGCGAGAGCTTCGAAATCGCCGTGAACGGCCGCCGCATCTGGTGCTTGGGCGCCAACTGGATACCCGACCACTCGTTTCCTTCGATCGTGGATCGCGAGCGGTTGCGAGCGCGCCTCGCACAGGCGCGCGATCTCGGCAGCAACATGCTCCGCGTCTGGGGCGGAGGCCTGTACGAAAGCGACGACTTCTACGAGCTCTGCGACGAGCTCGGGCTCTTGGTATGGCAGGACTTCGCCTACGCGTGCAGCTACTACCCTGATGACGAGTCTGCGTGCGAAGCGGCGCGCCGCGAGGCAGAGCACGTGGTTCGCCGTCTACGCAACCACGTGAGCATCGCTGTCTACTGCGGCAACAACGAGAACTCCATGATGTTCCACGGTCGGTGGGAGCCTCGAGACGCTCATCCGCCGCGCCTCTTCGGCGAGGCCCTCTACGACCGCGTGCTGCCGGGAGTCGTCGCCGCCCTGGATGGGTCGCGACCCTATGTGCCGAGCTCCCCGTTCGGTGGCGAGTCTCCGAACGACGGACGCGCAGGGGATCAGCACTGCTGGGACGTTTGGCACGGGCGGGGCGACTGGATCCACTACGACGAGTCGCTGGCACGCTTCGCCTCGGAGTTCGGCTTCGTCTCGGCCCCTGGCCAGCGCGCGTACCGTCGCGTGCTTGGTCAGGGCGCCGATCTGTCCGCGATCGACCCACGAGACGCCCGAGTGCGCTGGCACGACAAGACCGGCAAGGACTACGAGCAGTTCTCGGGCCTCGTGGAGCTGCACTATCCCCCGTCCGCAGATCTCGAGGAGTGGATCTATCGGTCGCAGCTGAACCAGAGGGATGCGCTCCGCCGGGCCCTCGAGCACTATCGGCGCTCCGACGCCTGCCGGGGCGCGCTCGTCTGGCAGCTCAACGATTGCTGGCCCGTGCAGAGCTGGGCGCTCGTCGACGCGGCCGGCTGCTACAAGGCCGCAGCCTACGAGATGCGACGGCTCTTTGCGCCGCTGCTCGTCGTCCCGGAGATCGCGGGCCCGGAGCTGCACGTGTGGACGATCCTCGACAACGCGACCGCGGGGCTTTCCGGCGGGCTCGTGGTCGAAGCATCGTCGCTGCTCGACGGGCAGCTGCTTCGGCGCTGGAGCATCGAGACTCACGCGCGCCCGGACGAGCGCCGGGTGGCCCTCACCGTGGACCTGAGTCCGTACGATCCCGCCGAGACGCTCCTGTGCGCGACGTTCGAGGGCGCGATCGCGTGGCGCTTGCTCGGAGAACCGAAGGATGCGTGGCTGGCAGCACCGCACCTGTCGGCCCGCCTCGACCACAGCGGGATCATCCTCGAGAGCGACGCGCCCGTCGTGGACCTGATGTTGTGGGACGAAGCCGGAGAGCTCGTGTTTCACGACAACCTGATCACGCTCCCGCGTGCGGGGAGCATCGCGCTGCGCGTGACCGGACGGGTGCCGCAGCATCTGTGCGGGAGGAGTCTGGCGGGGTCGCACGTGATCGAGATTGGCTCGAACATGGCCCCGCCCGCTCGAAGCGATCGGTGACGACGTGGCAGTAGGCGCCGAGGTAGCACTCGGAGCGCCCGCGGGCGGCCCCGTCTCCCCGAGGACGTTCCAACCAGCCCCTCCCTGCTCTGGACCGGCCGTCGCCTGTTCGTCTGGGGAGGCATGGTGCGCGGCCCGTACGGTTGCGAAAACACGCCGCCAGGGGTGGGTTGCGACCCCATGCCAGCTACGTATGGCAACGCCGGGTGGTTCATGGTGCTGTAGCGGCCGCATCCGCTCTGCACTGGCGAAACCGGCGGCGAGCCGGCGGCCGCGCACCCCAGCTCGCCGTCCGAGCGCGGAGAAACCGGCTCGATTCGGCGCTGCTGGCGATGGCATGACGGATGCATTCGCCCGACGAGCCCCATGCACGGTACACTCATCTCCGTGGTTCCCAAGTTCGCGGCCGCCGTTTCGTTTCGCTATCCGGTGCAGACGAGTCCCGAGGCGTGGGTGCTTCCCGAGGGAACCGTGCCCGAATCCGTGCCTCACGATGCGGCCGCCGAGCGAATCAAGTCAGTGCTGGTGGCCTGGGCCAGTCGTTCGCCACGCAACGTCTGGGTGGCGAGAAACCTTGCCATTCGCTGGATACCGGCTCAGCCATCGATCGGCATCGACCCTGACGTCTGCGTGCTCGAGCCACCGCCCGACGCTGTGGGGCAGCTCAGCAGCCTGTGTCTGTGGAAACCTGGCCACCAACCCCCTCCTGTGTGCATCGAGGTCGTGAGCGCCAATCACCCGCACAAGGACTACTTGGCGATCCAGGATCGGTACGCGGCCATGGGCACCCAGGAGCTGATTGTGTTCGATCCGCTCCTGGTCGGACCTCGGTCGCTGGGCGGTCCCGCGTTGCTGCAGCTGTGGCGCCGTGACCCGGTTGGGGTCCTCGAACGAGTCCACGTGGGGAGTGCTCCAGCCTTCTCACAGGTGCTCGAAGCGTGGCTCCTGCCCCACGAGCACAGGCTCGACTTCGCCGACGACCGACCAGGCGCCCGCCGCTGGCTGAACATCGAGGAGCAGGAGCGCGCCGAGAAGGAACGCGAGCGCGCCGAGAAGGAACGCGAACGCGCCGAGAAGGAACGCGAACGCGCCGAGAAGGAACGCGAACGCGCTGCACGCCTGGACGTCGAGAGACGGCTGGCGGAACTGGAGAACAGGGTCGGCAAGAGCGGCTGAACGTCAGCGCCATCGGACGGAGGGACCCTCGCCTGGCGCGGCCGCGCCAGGCTTGAGGGACCCCGGCACGCGCAGGCGATGCCGAGCATGCCGGGCCACACAGCGGCGCCCAGGGACGGGGGAGCAGGCCGCGCAGCCCTGGTTCGGGCCCCACCAAGCATGGGTCCCTCTGTCGAAGAGCCGAGGCTCGGCTGATGGGCTGCCGTGCGGCGTGCCGCGCCCCCGGTGCTACTCTCACGCGGCTACGTTTGACTCGAACTCTCGAGAACGCGCCTGGTCGAGCTGCCTGCTCCAACGTGGACCAGGTTCGGGCGACGCCGCCAGGTGCCTCGCCCTCGTCGCTGGTTGTGTGTGCCTGTTGGTCCACGGACACGCGCACGCGCAGGATCGGTCGTCTGCGTCGTCCCAGCGAAGCGCGGATGCCAGCGCAGCGCAGGCCAGCGCCGCCAGCCCCTCCGTCACCGCGCCGAAGCCGATCGGCAGCACCGAGGTAGCGTATCCGCCCGGCGCCCAGGGCGACAGCGCGGTCATGCTGCTCGTCACCGTCAATGCAGACGGCACGGTCCGCTGCGCACGGACGGCAAGCGGCGCTCCCCCGTTCGATCAGGCGGCTGTCGATGCGGCGCAGACGTGGCACTTCACACCAGCCCGTCGCGACGGGGTGCCTGTCGCAGCCACCATCCGCGTGCAGGTCCTTTTTCGCGCGCCCGCCGTGCGCGAAGCCGAGCCCGAGGCGGCCGAGTCGGCTCCGGCGCCGCCGCCGTCGACGACCGCCCCAGGGACGAAGCCATCCCAACACGCTGCCCCGAGTCCATCGCAGCCGCAAGAGCCGCTCGAGGTGACCGTGACCGGGGAGAAGCGCGCGCCCATGGCCGTGTCGCTGGCGCGCACCGAAGTGCGCCAGCTGCCCGGCACCTTCGGCGACCCCTTCCGGGCGCTCGAGATCCTGCCCGGAGTCACGCCGCTCATCTCGGGGCTGCCGTTCTTCTACGTGCGGGGCGCGCCGCCGGGCAATGTCGGCTACTACCTGGATGGGATCCGGGTTCCGTATCTCTACCACGTTGCGATTGGGCCCTCGGTGGTACAGCCCGCCATGGTCGACCGCGTGGATCTGTATCCCGGCGGCTACCCCGCCCGCTACGGTCGCTACGCGGGCGGCATCGCCGTGGCCGAGACGACGCCGCCCGAGGTGACCGCGCACGGGGAGGGCAACCTGCGTCTCATCGATGCCGGAGCCATGGTCGAGGGCGGCTTTGCCGGCGGCCGCGGCACGGTGCTCCTGGGCGGACGCTATTCGTACACCGCGGCGATCATCTCTCTGTTGGCCAAGGGCGTCCAGCTCGACTACCGCGACTACCAGGCTCGCGTCACCTATGACGTCGGCGCGAAGGATCGGCTGTCGCTCATGGCCTTCGGCGCGTACGACCTCATAGCGCAGGAAACCAACGGCATCTCCACGATTGGTTTTGGCTCCGAATTCTACCGAGGCGACCTGCGCTGGGACCATACGCTGGGCCCGGGCAGCCGCGTGCGTACGGCGGTCACGCTCGGCTTCGACCAGACAGCCATCGGCGGCGAGCGCAATGCGCAAGATCGCCTGGTCGGCGCGCGGACCGAGCTCGACCAGCTGCTCGCGCCGACCGTACACCTGCACGCCGGCATCGACTCGGTGCTCGATTCGTATCGCGTCACCACGCCGCTCTACGCGGATCCGGACGACCCAAACCTGAGGCGGTTCAGTGATCAGTTCCCCTCTCGCAAGGACTTGGCCCTCGGCGTGCACGGCGAGCTAGCCTTGGAGGTGGCGCCGGGATTCGTCGTCACGCCGGGCATGCGCGCCGACTACTTCTTGTCCGGCGCGGCCACCGCCGTCGGCCTCGACCCGCGCCTGTCCGCTCGGATCCGGGTCGTGCCGGGTCTGCACATGGTGCACGCGTTCGGTATCGCCCACCAGCCGCCCTCGTTCATTCTGCCCATTCCGGGGCTAGCCCTCGGGAGTCTGGCGAACGGACTGCAGACCGCCTACCAGGCAAGCAGCGGTATCGAGTGGGGGCTCGTGCCGAGCACGCTGCTGACGGCCAATGCCTTCAACAACGTCTTCACGGACATCACCGACACGTTGAGCTTGCCGGAAGACCGCGGCGAGGATTTCAGCCAACGCACCCACGGCCGCGCCTACGGGCTCGAGGTGTTCCTGCATCGCAAGTTGACCCAGCGCATCGGCGGATTCCTGTCGTACACCTTGTCGCGCTCCACGCGCCGTCTCGGCAACGATGTCTTCCCGAGCGCTTTCGACCGCACACACGTGTGCAACGGCGCCGTGGCCTACGACCTGGGACGTCGCTGGCGTGCCGGTACGCGGCTGGTGCTCTACAGCGGCGCCCCGAAGCGGGTGAGCACGGCCGCCACCACGAACCCCCAGGCGCCGATCGGCGCGACCACCACGGCGGTCTCCATGGCGGCTGATCCGCCGCGAGATCCGTTCTTCTATCGGATCGACCTGCGTGCGGAGAAGGTGCTCTACGCCGAGGAATCCGTTCACCTTTCCTTCGTCGCGGAATGGCTCAACGTGACCATGCACCGGGAGGTATACAATGGGACAGCGATTGGCCCCGTCACGGTACCGAGCCTGGGGCTCGAAGGAGGCTTCTGAGTCGACGATGAAGACGCTCACTGTGGCCCTCGCCGCGTCTCTTGTGCTCGTCGGCTGCCTGCCCGCCGATACCCGCCCGGTTCCGGCGCATGTCACCGTGCGCGTCGAACGAGATCCAGAGCTCGGCGACGGCCCCGCGAGCTTCACCTCCGACGACGGTTGGAAGGTGACGCTCCAGGAGCTGCTCGTGTCCATCGGCGACACGGAGCTGCTGGGCGACAAGTGCACCGATTACTCCGAGTCGGGCTACCGGCGCCTGCTCGACCTGAATCGACCGGGCCTTCAGAAGCTCGGGGAACTGTTCGGTCTGAACGACTGCACGCTGGTCTTCGGTGTGTCCGTGCCGCACGACGACACCGTGCTCGGCAAGGGGGTCACGGCGGACGATCTCGAGTTCATGAACACGGCCAGCGTCGCCGTGAGCTCCGAGAGCGGCCCCACGACGGCCGAGGGTATGTCGCTGCATGTCGTGGGCCAGGCGGAGAAAGACGGCACGACCGTGTCGTTCGACTGGGGCTTGTCCGATAGGATCGATTTCTTGGACTGCAGGCGCCAGCTCGGCGAGTCGTTCGAGTCGAGTCTGCCGCTGGGCGGCGGCAAGTCGCTCAGCGTCCGCATCGTGGTCGACCCGCGCAATCTGTTTCAGATCGGCCTGGACCCGAAGCTCGCGCCTCCGGCTACGCCTACGTACGGCTTCCATGGGGACGACTCTCCGCCCCAGCTCGACGGCGTCGACCCGGCGGAGGCGGTGGCCGCTCTGCCGCCCATGTCCCTGGTCGAGCTCATCGTAGACGCCGACCAGCTGAGCGGCGACGCCAACGGTCGCGTCTCGGTCGAGGAGCTCAGCGCCGTCAGCGTCCCAGGGGCGACTTTGGAGCTCAACCTCGCCGAGCTCTTGCGTCTGGTCACGTCCACGACGCTCTACCGGTACGAGGATACCGGGCAATGCGCGGTGGTGACGCTCCACGATCGTGGGCACGGGGATGATTTCTTCTGATTGGGTTGGGGGAGGCAGGAGCGATTGCCCCTCGCTGTGGGCCAATGGGCCAATGGGCCTGACACAGTGGTCCTTCTTCTTGACGCCAGTGCACGGCGTGTTGACATCATGATGTCTCAGACTTGACATCATGGACATCACGCCCCAGACTGCGGGTGAATGCGCACGACCCTCACTCTGGACGATGATCTAGGCGCACGACTCGAACAGCTGGCTCGACAGGGCCATCGCAGCTTCAAGGACGTGGTCAACGAAGTGCTGCGTCGTGGTCTGGATGCCAAGCCCCCACCGGCTCGGCCGTTCAAGGTCGATGCTCGCGACATGGGATTGAGGCCGGGCAGATCCCTCGACGACATTGGCGACCTGCTCGAGCAACTGGACGGCCCAGGACACAAGTGATCCTACCGGACGTCAATTTGCTCTTGTACGCGTACGATACCTCGTCACCGAGCCACGAACGCGCGAGGCTGTGGTGGGAACGCGTTCTCTCCGGTCGCGAGCCGGTGCGTCTCGCCTGGGTGACAATCCTGGGCTTCGTTCGCATCGGCACGCACTCGCGGGTGTTCGCGCGACCGATGAGTGTCGCGGAAGCCCTCGCTCACGTCGAGTCGTGGCTCGCGCAGGCGGTGGTCGACGTGATCCAGCCGGGGCCGCGGCACTGGGCAATCTTGTCAGAGCTTCTGAGGCAAGCGCGGGTCGCTGCCAACCTGACCAGGGATGCCCATCTTGCCGCGCTCGCCCTCGAATACGGCGCGACGGTCTTCTCGTCTGACACCGACTTCCGGCGCTTTTCCGGGCTGCGAGCGGAAAATCCGCTCGAGGACTGAGGCGGGCTCAGCGTCGCGCTCGCAGGCCTTCG
>JAFGIS010000490.1 GCA_016929495.1 Polyangiaceae bacterium
GTTCGCACGATCGACTGGAACGTCAGCGCGCGCATGAACGACGCGTACGTGAAGGTCTTCGTCGAAGAGCGCGAGATGACGGTGATGCTGGTCGTCGATCTCTCCAGGAGCGAGCAGTTCGGCTCGCGTCGCGCCAACAAGTCCCGGGTTGCCGCCGAGGTCGCAGCCCTGTGCGCGTTCAGCGCCATCAAGAACAACGACCGCGTCGGCCTGATCCTCGCCACCGACGCGATCGAGAAGATCGTCCCTCCCAAGAAAGGCCGAAAGCACGTGATGCGCGTGGTGCGGGAGATCTTGGGCGCGGAGCCGGAGCGCAGCGGCACGAATCTCAAGGTCGCTCTCGAGACGCTGTACCGGGTCGCCAGACGCCGCAGCGTCGCCTTCGTGCTCAGTGACTTCTTCGATGATGGATACGACCGTGCTCTGGCTCTGGCGGCTGCGCGGCACGACGTCATCCCCGTGTTGCTGGTCGACCCTCGCGACGAGGAGCTGGTCGACGTGGGGCTCGGAACCTTCGAGGATCTGGAAACCGGGGAGAGCGTCGTCGTCGATACCTCGGATCCGAGAGTTCGTTCGCACTACGCCGCTCACATGCGAAACACGAGGTCGACGCAGCTCCGCCTGTTCCGCAAGCTCGGGCTCGATCACTGTATCGTCAGGACGGACGAGTCGTACGTGAGGCCCTTGCACGACCTGTTCGCCCGGCGGGCGCGGAGGGTGCACCGGTGAAGCCCGACTGCCCCCCTCGGCGAGCGATGCATCTGGTTCTGGCGGCGGCGCTGTACCCGTCGGCCGCCGCGGCCGCTCCGGCAGAGCCCCCCGCCGCGACCGCACCGTCCTCCCCTTCGACACAGCCCGCGGCCGATCCGACGACGTGCATCGAGCGGATCCCGAGCGGCAGGCCGCGTCCGAAGCTCACCGAGCGTATCGCCGACAAGGCCCTGAGCGGCCACCTCGTCACGCTGCAGGTGACCGTGGAGCACGGCAAGGCCGAGACCGTCTTTCCCGGGGGACTGCGGTTGCAGTTCGAGGGCGATGCCGCGCGAGCCCTGGAGAAGTCGGGGTTCGCGCTGCCGATGCGCGGAGGCAGCGCCGAGCCCTCGCTGAAAGTCGCTGCCCGTGGCAACTCGGCAGTCACCACGGTCGACGTCCCGCTGTTGGTGCTCGCGGACCAATCCGGTCGACACGAACTCGTGCTCCCGGCATTGCCGATCAGCGTCGCTCGGGCGAGCGGCGATGTCGCGACCGTGTGCACCGAGCCTCACCGCATCGTGGTGGACGAGCCCATCGCCAACGAGCCCCATCCTCGCCCCCGCAACAACCCGCCCGCGCGGCCCCAGCGCGAGGTGTGGGAAGCGCTCCAGCGCGTGGTCCTCGGATCGCTCGTGGGACTTCTCGTCGCGGCGCTCATCGCTCTGGCCATCCGCGCCTGGCGAAGGCGCCCTCGCCGCGCGCCGCCGCCTCCGCCACCGCGCCCGCCCTGGGAGGTCGCTCTCGAGGAGCTGTTCGACATCCGCAACGCGGACCTGGTCCGGTCCGGCCGCCACGCAGAGCACTTCGACCGCGTCTCCGACGTCGCGCGCAAATACCTGGGCAATGTCTTTGGCTACGACGGTCTGGAAAGCACGACCCGAGAGACGCTCCACAACCTGCGCACCGTCAGGCCGCGCATCGCCATACTGAGCGAGATAGAGCAGTTCTTGCTCGAGGCGGATCTCGTGAAGTTCGCTCGCCAGGTACCCAGCGAGCCGCAGTGCGAGTCCGCCTTGTCCAGAGCCGAAGAGATCGTCCAGAAGACCAGACCTGCGGCGCAAGGCGCTCACGCATCACCGCCATCGCCCCCTTCGGAGTCACAACGCGGCGAGGCCGCGCCCGCAGCAGCCGAGCCACCGGACAACGACGCTGACGACGCCTCGACCGAGCCCGCGGCTTCCGCTCGTGCAGGAGGGCCCCAGCCGTGAAACGTCGGGTGTCCCACACTGCGGCCCAGTCGACCTCGTCCGCACCGCTCGCAACGAATCGAGGTGTGCGTCGAGTTCTGGTCGTGCTGGGCTGGGTCGGCTTGGTGCTACTGGCCGGGCTGGTGTATCCGGTCCTGGCACGCGGCCATGGGCTGCTCGCGGCCCGCTGGGAGGCGAAATGGCTCCTGCTCGGACTGCTGGTCGTTCCCTTGGTCTTCTGGCGCGCGACCTTCGGCGAGGACCGCCGCGTGCCGCGCCTGCGGCTGGGCACGATCGCACCGCTCAAGACAGGCCCGGCGGGCTGGCGCGTGTGGCTCAGGGACCTGCCTGGAGTCCTGCGCAGCGTGGCGCTCGGGCTGTTGGTCTTGGCCCTGGCCAGACCGATCGACACCCTGCGCCCGCAGAGCAACGAAGAAGAGGGCATCGACATGGTGCTGGTCCTCGACTTGTCGGGGTCCATGCAGGCGGTCATGGAGAATCTGCCCCCGGATCTGCAGCGCTACGTCACGATGCAACAGGGCCAAGTCGTGCTGACGCGGCTCGACGCGGCCAAAGCCGTCATCCGTGACTTCATCGCGCGTCGGCAGTCGGACCGCATCGGGGTGGTCGTTTTTGGTACCGAAGCCTACGTGCTCTCGCCTCCCACCCTGGACTACCACCTGCTCGACACGCTCGTCTCGAGAATGAGGCTCAAGCTCATCGACGGCAATGCGACGGCGATCGGTGATGCGGTCGGCGTAGCCGTGGCGCGCCTGCGGCGCAGCACGGCAAGCAGCAAGGCCGTGGTCCTGCTCACCGACGGCGACAACAACGCAGGGAAGATCTCTCCCGAATACGCGGCCAAGCTGGCCAACACCGTACACGCACGGCTGTTCACCATCCAGATAGGCTCCGGGGAGATGGCCAAAGTGCAAACCGGGGTCGACCTGTTCGGACAGCCGACGTTCGCCATGCATCCATACCCCGTCAATCCGAAACTGCTCGAGCAGCTGGCGAGCACAACCGGTGGAAAAGCGTACGTCGCCACCGACGCGCGCGCCCTCGAGGCCAGCTTCCACGACGTGCTGGACAAGCTCGAGAGGACCAAGTTCGAGGCGAGCACGGCGACCTACGAAGAGCTGTTCCCGTACCTGCTCTTGCCGGGTGTGCTGCTCGTGGCGCTCGACGCACTCGTTCGGTCGCTTCTGCTCCGGAGGTTCCCGTGAAGTTCGCGCATCCCCTGTGGCTCACGGGCACCGTGGTTGCCGTTGTGGTGGCGGTGTTGCTCATCAGCGGCGGCCTGTTGCTCCTGCGCGCGATGAAGCGTTTCGGCGACGAGCCGCGCGTCATGGCCCTGGTGACGGGCAGGGCGGGTCCGCGGCGCTCGCTCAAAGGCGCGCTGCTCGTCCTCGGCGTGGCTGCCGCCTTCGTGGCCCTGGCGCAGCCACAATACGGCAAGGGTACCCGCGTCATCCCGGCGACGAATCTCGACGTGGTTCTGGTGCTCGACTTCTCGAAGAGCATGTACGCCGGCGACATTGCACCATCGCGCATCGAGCGCGCCAAGGGAGAAGTCAGTCGTCTCATCCGACAGCTCCCCGGGGCGCGATTCGGGGCCGTGGCGTTCGCCGGCGAGCCCATGAGCTTCCCGCTGACGAGCGACGGCGGCGCCATCGCTCAGTTCTTCCGACAGCTCACTCCCAACGATCTTCCCGTCGGTGGCACCGCGATCGGCCGAGCACTCGAGGCCGGTCGAGAACTGCTCGAGCGAGACCCGCTTTCGGCCAAACACCGCAGAGTCATGGTGCTGGTAACGGACGGCGAGGATCTGGAGGGTGATCCGGTCAGCGTTGCCGAGGCAGCCGCCGGTGAGGGCATCGCGGTGCACGTGGTCCAAATCGGCGGGCGCAGTCCAGAACCCATCCCGGAGTACGACGACACGGGCCAGAAGACCGGGTGGCGCACGGACGAGCAGGGCAATCCCCTGACCACGTCGCTGTCGGCCGAGGGGGAGGCCCAGCTCGGCCGCGTCGCGGACAAGGGCGGCGGACGCTTGGTGCGCAGCCAGGGCGGTTCGACCGGCATCGACACGGTGGCCGCAGCGCTCAGACGGATGATGACCGAGGAGCTGTCGGAGAAGGTGGAAACGATCTACGCGGATGTCTACTACTACCCCCTCGCCGCTGCGCTCGTGCTGCTTCTGATCGAGACGTTCGTGTCCGAAGTGCCACGCCCGCGCAGGCGCAAGGACCGCGGCAAAGCCTCGCCGACGGCCGAGGGCGCCGCAACGTGGGTCGGGCTCGGTGCGCTCGTGCTCACGCTGCTCGTGGGTTGCCATCGTGCGACCGACAGGCTCTTCGAGCGCAATGCTCCCGAGGTGGATCAGGCCATCGGTGTCATGGACGCCGGAGACGCATCGGCGGCGGTGGATCTCTTGGAGCAATACCTTTCCACCGGCAAGTGTGACAGCGGCAAGATCGGCACCCCGGATCGCGTACGCGAAAGGCCCAGCGCAGCATTCGATCTGGGCCTGGGTCTGTTTCGCATCGCCGAGCAGTTCGGCCAGCGCTGGAGCGAGCTCAGTGGGCCTTCTCAGAAGCCGAGCGGCGCCGAAAGCGAGGAGTCGCCGGAGCGTCGAGCACAAATCGACTGCGCGCTGTCGATCGTGGAGCTCGTTGCGGCTGACCCAAACCTTCCGGCGGAGCTCCGGGCCCGAGCCAACTACCTGGCCGGCAACCTCAAGCTCCTGAGAGGTGACTACGCGGGCGCGATCGAGGCGTACGACCGCTCACTGCGGATCATCCCCGGCGTCTCCGGCGACGCCGGGGATCCGATTGGCCGCGATGCTGCGTGGAACAGGGCCATCGCTCTCAGGTACCGCGACCAGGAGCCCCCGCCAGACGCGGGCCAGGATGGCTCCAAAGAGGACTCGCCGGACGCAGACCAGAAAGACTCCGGGCAAGACGCTTCTGCGGACGCAGGGCCACCGGACAGCGGACCGCCGGACGCCTCGGACTCGGGTCAGGACAGCGGGGGCAACGACTCGAACGACGCTGGCGAGCCGCCAGAGCCGAAGTCCGACGACGCGGGCGAGCAAGATGGCTCCGCTGACCACGAAAACCAGCAGCAGAACCAGCCGCCTCCCCCCGCGCAGGACAACAGTGCCTCGCAGAATGACCGGATCCTCGACATGCTCGAGCAGGCGCCGACCCTGCAGGAGCACGACGCCAAACGCTGGGCCGGCCGCACCATTCGAAGGAGCAGCGAGGACAAGTGATCGGTCGTCCCCTGCTCGCCGTGCTGCTCGCGCTGGCGCTGCTCGTGGGCGCGACCGGACGATTGCACGCCGACCAGGGCATCTCGCTCGACACACAGGTGAGCTCGCCACGAGTCGCCGTGGGTGAACCGTTCAGAGTCCGGCTCACTGCGGACAGCACGTCGTCGACGGTGCCGACCTCCCCGCGGCTGCAGGTCCCGGCGGGCTTCACTGTGCAGGGACCGAGTGTCTCCACGCAAACGGGCATCCAGTTCTCGGGTGGGCAAATCAGCCGGAGCATGGGGCTGAAAGCTGACTGGACGCTGGTTGCGAGCAGGCCGGGCCGCTACACGATCGGTCCGGCGAGCGTCGAATACGGCGGCCGGCGCGTGCTGGATCGCGCCTTCGCCATCGAGGTCGTGGCGGGCACGCCTGGAGGCGCCCGACAGGCACGCCCGCCCTCGAACTGGCCTTTCGATCCCGGCTTCGATCCCTTCAGTCTCTTCTCCGGCCGCTTGCCGCGGCTGCCGCGCATCGATCTGGATCCGGATGCTTTGGACCAAGAGGACGAGACGCTGCCGCCCGCGCCCGAGGGCTACCAACCGAGCGGCGCCCGAGACAAGTGGGCCTTCCTCGATGCTCGCGTGCAGCCGGATCACGCAGTGGTCGGTCAACAGGTGACACTGGTCGTCTACGCGTACGCCAGCAGGGGACGGGTCAATCTGGGCTATACGTCCGAAGCGAGTCGCGCCGACTTCCTGACGCACACGGTCCTCGACGAGCCGTATGGCCAGCAGCAGTACCGCGTCAGAATCGGCGACGAGATCTGGTGGGCGCTCAAGGTCCGCGAGTTCGCGCTCTTTCCGCTCAAGACCGGCGAGTTGACGATCGGTCCGATGTCGGCCGGTTTCGAGGGCCCGGGCTACTCCTCCCGATCGCGGCCCAAGGGCCTTGTTCGCACCAGTCAGACTCTGGCGGTCAGTGTTTCCGAACCGCCCGTGTCGGGCCGGCCGCCGGGCTACGAGTTGGGTGATGTCGGGCAGTACAGCCTGGACGCCACGGTCGAGCCGCGACAGGTCCCGGCGGGAGCTGCCGTGTCGGTCCTGGCCACGCTGCGGGGCACCGGGAACATCCCGAGCTCTCTTCTGGTCCCCGAGCGTCGCGACGTCGACTGGCTCGAGCCGGCTGTGACCGATGAGCTGGAGACGCGCGACGGCAAGCTCGGCGGGGCACGCCGGTTCAAGTACGTGGTCGAGCTCAGGTCGCCGGGGCTGGTGGACTTGGGAGAGCTCAGGCTGCCCTACTGGGACCCCATTCTGCGCCGCTACGAGACGGCCCGGGCGGTCCTCGGAACCGTGGAGGTTGCCCCCTCGGAGCTGCCGGCATCGGCCTCCAAAAAGGCCACGCGGGACCTGCTGTCCGAGCTGCTCGTGGTCCGCCCGAAGCTCGGCGAACCAGCCGAGAAACCCCTGCGGCCCGCAGAACACCCCTGGTACTGGGTGCTGCTCGGAGCCGGTCCGTTGGGCTTTGCCCTGACCGCATCGACCCTGCGTCTGGGGCGGCACGCGCGGGACCGTTGGCGCAGACGGCGCAACGATCCCGGCAAGCTGCCGGCGAGCCTTCTGCGCGAAGCACACGAGCTCGCCCGACACGGCAGAGCCGACGAGGCGATCGGCCCGGTCGAGAAGGCGCTCTTCCTCGGCATCGAGCAGGCCACGGGTCTTCGCGCCCGGGGCGTGCTCCGGTCCGAGCTGGTGGCCGAGCTCGGCACACGTGGAGTCAGCGAAGAGCTCGGCCGGGAGCTCGCCGAGATCCTGGAGCGGTGTGAGGCGGCTCGGTTCACCGCGGCCCAACCCGAAGGGCCGTCGCTGGTCTCACGCGCCAAGGCGGCCCTGACCGAGCTCCGAGGCCTTCGCCGGACGGGCAAGGAAGCGTCATGAAGGCCTTCTGGCGTGCGCTCGTTCTGGCGAGCCTCCTCGGAGGTACGGCTCATGCCGAGGGCGCCGGCGAACCCGAGCTCGGTACCGAGCAACTGTTCGAGGCTGGCGTCGAGGCGATCCGGAACGGCGCCACCGAGGACGCCATCGACGACTTCGAGCTACTCGCTGATCGAGGCGTCCGGCATCCGGACCTCAGTTTCAACAGGGCCGTGGCCTACGTGAAACGCGCGCGGTCGGCGCGTGCGAAGCCCGGGGACCTGGGCCGTGCCGCGGCTGCGCTCAGTGAAACGCTCATGCTCAGGCCCGGGGACGAGCTCGCCGACGAGGCGCTCACGCTGGTGCGCTCGGAGATCGCCCGAAAGCACGCGCGCGTGCGCGACCCGGCGTTCGTCGTCAGGCCGTCGATCGCACGCAGCGTGGTCGCGCTGCTGTCCGAGACGGCCTGGTCCTGGACGGCCGTCGCGGGTTCGCTGCTCCTGACGGCTGCCCTCATCGCCCGCACGCTGCTCACCCGTCCCGCCGCTCGCCTCGGAGCTGCCCTGACGCTCTGTGCCGGCGCCGCGATGATGCTCATCGGCTGCGGCATGATGCTCGGAGCCCGGCACTTCCGCATGCACTCCGAGCCCGCCATCGTCGTGGTCGACGAGGCCCCCCTGCTCGGCCGAACGGGCGCACCCATCGCCGGCGCTCGCAAGGCAGACGCGACTCTGCCCGAGGGTGCACTGGTGTACGTGCTCGAGACGGCGGGGTCGCTGGATCGAGTACAGTGGGGCGAAGCGGACGGGTGGGTGCTGGCGTCGCAGCTCAGGGTGCTCAGGGAGCCGTAGGCGAGCATCGCGCCGATGGTCAGAACGCCAGCTCCCAGGGAGGAACGGCGCGCCACTCTGCGCTTAGTGTCTGGGTCGTGGTGACGGCAAGGGTGACGACTTGTCCGCGCTCCCAATTCGGGGCGGCGATGCGCGTCAGGGGAGGCAGCGCCGCCGGCGAAGGCATGCCTATCTTGACTTCGACGGGGTGGACGCGGCCTTGGTGTTCGACGAGCAAATCGATCTCCTGGCCGTCGCGAGTTCTCCAGAAGCGTACGTCTACCTCTCGGACCTGGTGCCGAAACCGCTTGCAGATTTCCGAGAACACGTGCGTCTCGAAGGCCGCTCCAGCCTGGGGGCCCAGGCGCAGCAGCTCGCCCGTCTTCCATCCTGCCAGGTGGGCCGCAAGCCCCATATCGAGGAAGTAGAGCTTGGGGCTCTTGACCAGGCGTTTCGAGCGGTTCTGATGCTCGGGCTGAACGAACTTGATGAGGAAGCTATCCTCGAGAACGCTGAGCCACGCCTTGACCGTCGGCGCCGACACCCCGGCGTCGCGAGCCAAGTCGTCGAAGTTCACCAGGCAGCCGGTGCGCATGGCGCACAGCCGGAGGAAGATCTCGAACTCACGTCGCCGGTCGACGCGCAGGAGCTCCCGCACGTCCCGCTCGACATAGGTTTGCGTGTAGCTCGATAGGTACAGATCGCGGGCATCCGGGTCGTCGACGGACCAGAGCTTGGGAAATCCAGTTCTCACCAGGGCGTCGAAGTACCCCTGGGGAGTGGGCTGCGCATCGCCCAGCTGCTTTTCGTCGTCGGACAGGCCGAGGAGGTTGAGGATGGCGACGCGCCCTGCCAGAGTCTCGCGCACTTCCCGCATCACCAGGAAGTTCTGCGATCCGGTCAGCCAGATGCACCCGGGCTCACCCAGCGAGTCGGCGAGTTGTTTGATCGGGCTCAGCAGCTGGGGCGCGTATTGGATCTCGTCCACGATGAGCGGCGGGCGCAGCTCGCGCGCGAACAGGACAGGGTCCGCGTGCGCGCGAGCGCGCGTGGCCAGGTCGTCGAGGGTCAGGTACTGGCGCTGGGGTCCGCAGTGGGTGAGGAGCGAGCTCTTGCCCACCTGTCGCGGACCGAGGAGCAGCCAAACCGGGAAAAGCCGCAGGGACGGAGGAGGGGCCTCGAGGTGTCGCTCAAAAGTTCTTTGAATCCAATGTGTTGGCATTTCCAATGTCTACTTTGGATCAGCCTAAGCTGCAAACCGGCCCATGTTCCCGGGGATGGTGAACAGTCTGCCGGATAGGCCATTGGGCCGCATCCGCCATCGGCGCAGCCGGCACGGCCGGATCCCCCCATCCGTCTCCGCAGCCCCCCCATCCGCCTCTTCGCTCTCCTCCGCCTCCCTTCCCGACGGCGGCCAGCAGCGCCGTCGGGTCGCAGCCTTGATCACTTCCCGGCTGCTCAGCTGGAGCCTGGCCGCATGACCCTGCCAACACCGGGTCTGCCCTGGCCGTATGACCCTGCAAACTTGGGTCACCCCTCTTGCTGGGTGGCTGCA
>JAFGIS010000491.1 GCA_016929495.1 Polyangiaceae bacterium
AGCCTTCTGGCCAGCCGGGCGCACTAGACCCCTGCCAGACCGACCCGGCGTGCTCCATCCAGCTGAGGGCGGCGCGGCTCGTCACCGGTAGCCCGCCGGGCCGCCCACTCCTCCTGCATGTCACGGAGACTTCGTTGCGCTGTTGGAACTCCAGGCGGTGCCGCCGGGCAACCGCAAACCCCTGGCAATCGCCGGGGAGGTGCTGACGGTGAAGGGAGTGTGAGGGTAGCGGTCAGGGCGCAGATACAGGTGACGCGCACCGTTGGTGGGCGGCCACGCCGTACACGATGGTGGCGTGGTCGTAGCCGAGGATGCAGGCCATCTCGCCGTAGCTGCAGCGCCGGTCGGCGTGGCGCCGGATGAGCCACCAGAGCTCGTGGCGGGCGGTGGCGGCGGCCCGGGTGCGCCTCCGGCCGCACAGCTCGCGACGGTGACGCCCCGCCGGACGCAAACGGAATCGATGAGGTCGAGCAGCCCGGGTATGGAGAGGTGGAGAATGACGGCGCCGGGATTGGAGCCAGTGGCCATGGGCGGGTTGTGGTGGTGGCCTGCGGAGGTGCGAGCGGTTGCGCTGTGCAGCGCGGCAGTCGTCAAGAGGCCGCGTCGCCCCGGGCCGGAGGGGGATACCCCTCGTCGAACATGAAGTGCTCGGCACGGTCGGTGAGGCGTTCGGCGATCACCTGGCCGTTGCGGGCACAGGCATTCGGGGCAACTGGCGCCGGGGAATGCCAAGGGCCCGGAGTTCGCGCGCGACTTGAAGCCCAGCTCGCGAGGCTACAATCCGGAAGAACCTTCACGGGGACATCACGTCGCGTGCGCCCCAAACGCACCCGCGCTGCTGCGCGCCGGGAAGCATCCTCGACCCCGCCGGACGGGCGTGATTCGCGCAGAGAGTCCCGTCTGCGCACCGACCACCCGTACCCTGGAGCAGGCAGGCTCGGCGCACCCCTCGACACGAGATTGTGCCGACGTCGTTCGGTACATGCCTGGTCGGCAGGGTGGTGGCACACACACGCAGGTGGTCACCCGCGTGGCAGCACCTCGGGCTTGCTCCAAGATGGAGCGGCGACGCCCTCTGCTTTTCGGCACGCACCTCCACCCAGGGAGGCGAGGGGGTCTAGGTTTGCGCCTCAGACGGGAGTGGACTCGGCGACTGCGGGCAATGCGACGGCACCGGCGGGAACGGCCGCACCGGTGGCGGCGCCGATCCGCCTCTGGGGGCCTCCGCTTCGAACGGGCGCAGGATGTCCGCGGCGGAGCAGCAATTGCCACCCGTCGTCGCGGCACCGACCCCCCGAACCAACGGCACGAGGCGTCTGGCGCTGCCCTGCTAGGCCAAGAGGACGGTCTAGTCCTCGGTGTCGTCCGCGAGGATCTCGGCATGCTCAACGGCGAGACGCGTCGCCGCCAGCCCTTCTAAGGCCAGTGATCCAAATTACCTTGCCAACTTCCGTGGCTGTAGCTCGTAGTTCCACTCGCCATGAAACGCGTCGCGCAGCAATCTGATCTCGCTCATTTGCGCCTTGGTTACCTCGACGCCCTTTGGGTACCTCCGCTTATCGAGCTTGGCCTTGACGCGCAGTCCCTTCGAGGTCCGCGTGTGCGCGATCAGTTCCACTACGGTCTCAAACGTTCGCAAGGGCTTCCCACGCCAGTTCTGAGTGATGTGGCAAAACAGTCGGTGCTCGATCTTGTTCCACTTGCTGGTTCCAGGTGGGAAATGGCTCACGCGAATCCTGAGACCGGTATCGTCGGCGAATCTCTGCAGTTCGATCTTCCATGCGCGCGAGCGGTACCCGTTGCTTCCTCCGGCGTCGGCCGTGATGAAGAGCTGCCGAGCCTTCGGGTGCGCCCGTCGCCCCATCGCCTTCCACCAGTGACGTATCGAGGCGACCGCGAACGCAGGCGTGTCGTGATCGCGACCGACGCTGACCCACGCCTCGTTGCGGCCCATGTCGTACACGCCGTACGGAATAGCTTTGCCGAGAGCATCCTGGGGGAAGTCATGGACCAGCGCCGCATCAGGGCGGCCCTTGGGTTGCCATTCGCGCCCCCCGTTCCTGAAATTTCCGACGAGTTCCTTCTTCTTCGTGTCCACCGAGATCACGGGCTGCCTGCGGCGCAGGAACGAGGCCGCGGTAGCGTTGATGTGCTCGAATTGCTCGTTTCGATCCGGATGCGACGCACCCTCTTGCCGCTTTCGAACTGCGTGCAACCTGTATCCGAGATCGTGAAGAAGCCGACCCACCGTCGTCGAGCTGACCTGCCACCCGTCGCTGACCAACGCCGCCGCCAGTTTTGCGCGACTCTTGCTCGTCCATCGCAGCGGGGATATCAGGTCACCGCGCGTGAGCGGGTCCACCAAGCGCTCAAGCGCCTCCTTCAGGCCGGGTTGCTCATCCAAGATTGCCGGGCGCCCCGCACCCGGACGACGAATACGCTCGGTCGGCTCAATGCCGCGCTCGATTTCCCGTCGGCCACTGCGAATGGTCTCGCGAGCGAGCCCGGTCGCTGCAGAGACCAACGCATCACCACCATACCCAATCGCGCGAGACTCCACTGCGGCCC
>JAFGIS010000492.1 GCA_016929495.1 Polyangiaceae bacterium
AGCGCGAAACACGGGTCGGGCGGACTGTTCTCTGTGGCACTTTCCTCAAGGTTTCCCTTACCGGGCGTTACCCGGCATCCTGCCCTGCGGAGCCCGGACTTTCCTCCCGGCCCTTGCGGACCAGGCGACCGCCTGGACTACTGCAACACCGAGGATTCTAGCCATTGTGCCACTGAAGACCAGCCGGCCACGGACTTTTGGGTTGGGTAGCCGGGGCGGCGAGTCTAGGCCGCTGCATTGTCGAGCTCGAACGGCCGGGACCCCGGCCAGCCGCCTTGTGCAAGCTCCTCGATACGGGTGCGCAGCTTGCGCTTGGCACGCGCCTCGAGTTGGCGGGCTCTTTCGCGCGACACTCCAAGGCGACGTCCGATCTCTGCGAGCGAAAGCTCGTCCTCGCCTTCAGCCATCAGGCGTTTCTCGGCGATGAAGCGCTCACGCACGTCAAGGGTCTCCAGGGCTCGACGCACGGCCGCGCGTGCCCTGTCGCGTATCTGTCCGATGGCGATGCCGTCTTCCTGATTGGGCGTCGGGGATTCGAGCGTGTCGACGAGCGTGGTCATTGCATCGTCGAAGACCTTCGAGTCCAGCGAGACGTCGCGCCCCTCCAGTCGCCGCAGCATGGCGGCTATCTGGCCTTCGGGCAGGCCGAATCGCTCCGCGAGCATTCGGCTGGCCTCGTCGCCCTCGCCGACGAGGTTGGTGATTCGTACCCGTTCGCGACGTAGCTTGAAGAACATCTTCGACCGCAGCGCGCCCGAACCGGCGCTCACCAGACTCCAGGACCGGATGATGTAGTTGAGCATGTATGCACGGATCCAGTAGGCGGCGTACGTGACGAATCGGTTCCCCCGTTCTGGCTCGAACTTGCCGAGTGCGTGGATGACGCCGAAGTTGCCTTCCGCAATCAGTTCGCCGAGCGGGAGCCCGTAGCGTCGGTATTTCAGCGCGATAGCCACGACGTATCGCAGATGGGCCCGCACCAAGAGATCCTTGGCCTTCGGATCGCCGCCGTTGCACCAGCGGCGGCAGACGTCGGCTTCGTCCTCTCTGTTTAGCCGCGGAAGGTGCTGTACCATCGTGATGTAGCGAGAAACGCTAGAATCGACTTCGCGTGCCATGGTGTGGCCTTTCTGGCGCTTGCAGATCCCGCTGACGTCCCAGACGAGACCGGGCATCTCGGGGGGCGCGAGCGGATCTGGTCGGGCTCTGCACGTGAATACGCATCAGGTCCGGCGCTGGTTGCACCGTCGGGTCAGGCCCAAGCAAACAAAATCAATTCGTTACCAACCGTACAACCGGCCAGTTGTTTGCTGGACAATGGAGGAGTCCGAGTCCGGAGCGAGGGCCGGCTACGAACGGTACGAGGAGTGGCAGCCGCAGGTGCCGCTGATGTTCGGGTTGCCGAACTTGAAACCGGTTCCGTTCACACCCTCGACGAAGTCGATCACCGTGCCGTCGAGGTACTGGAAACTGAGGGGATCGACGAACAGAGCGACTCCGTTCGACTCGAAGCGTTCATCGAGATCGGTCGGACTGTCCTCGAAGTAGAGGTCGTACTGGAAGCCCGCGCATCCCCCGCCGATGACTCGAAGCCTGAGCCCCTGGCCAACGAGCCCCTCGGCTTGAGCGATCTGTTTGACCTTGTCTGCGGCGAGCTGGGTGATGGATATCATCGACGCGCAAACCTCGTTCGACAAGCGGACTATGGCGCACCGGGCCCGATGCGCAAGCGCTGGCGAACCGGTCAGTCAGCGTTGCGCTCGGCGAGCGAGACGATGAGCCCCGAGCCGCACGCCACCACCACCCGCCGCGTGCCTCCGGGGACGACAGCGATGGGCGTGCTGCAGCCTGTCCCCTCGACCGGGTGCATCTGTCCGGCGCGTACGACAGCAAACTCCAATCCGGGTGCGACGAGGATGGCCGTCCCTTGCGCATCCACCAGAGGGGGGAGCCATGCGGGGCTCGCGGGGGCAGGGCCGGTCACGGTGCCCCGCGCGGGCGAAGCCGTGAGCGGGACCTCGAGTGGCTCTCGGGCGGGCGCTGGCTCCATCAGCAGGACGCCCGTGCGGTCCACCGCAGTCAGCTTGCCCGAGGGCGCGACCGCCGGAGCCGCCAGGACTCGAGCCGTCGAGCCCGGCCAGCGCTTCGCGCGGCGTCCCGTCCGTAGCTCGAGAACCGTCAGCGTACCGTCGCCGACCGGCGCGACCAGCCGCTCGCCAGCGAGCACTGCGCCAGCGCGCAGCGGACCTCCGAGCGAGCCGACGGTCTCGAGCTGTCCGCCGCGCGTCCACAGCTGCACGCGTCCCTGCTGCTCGACCACCAGCGTCTCGTCGCCGTATTCGAGCAGTGCGACCGGTTGCTCTGCGGCCGTGGTCTGCAGCCGAATGTTCCCTGTCGGGTCCAGCCGCACGAGCGCATGGTCCACCGCGAGAACGAGGCTTCCGTCCGACCGTGGCAGTGGCGCAGGCGTCGTTTTCGAGCGGGATGGAAGCGCGGCAGCCCACCGCCGCTGGCCCGTGGTGGCCAATGCGACGGCCTCCCCGGTCGTCGTGACGACGACGATGCCCAGGTCGCTGAGGATCGCCGGTGCGCTTGCAGCAGGTGCCCCGAGCTCAGCCTGCCAGCCCAGAGCGCCGTGGGCTCCGATCCGCGTGAGAACCCCCGACGCGCTCGCGACCAGGATGGCGCCCTCGGAGTCCATGACCGGGGCCACTGCCAATGGCCCGGGTACTCGCCGTTGCCACTGCACGACGGGATCGCTTGGCAGAGGGTCAGGGGAACAGCCCGTCCGGCCGGCGTCCACCCGTTCCATCGGGCAGGCACCGGCGGGTGGCCCGAACGAGCGGACCTGGGCGATCGAGGGGTCCACCCAGCCGTCCGAGCCTTCGGCTGTGCCAGCTGCCCCCGCCAAACCCAGGACGAGCGCCGCGGCCGACACCCCACGCGCTGTTCGTTCCGCCCGCCAACGCGACCAGGTCGTTCGCAGACGAGCTCGAATGCACGGAGCGACTTGACAACGCGAGCACCAACCCGAGGTCCGATCTGGCACGACGGCAGGATAGCATCTGCGGCTCGGCCGCGTACCCTTGGCAGGGGCGACGGTTGGCCGCGCGCGCCGGACTCGACTCCTGGCTTGGCTTGCGACGAGCTGGCGGTTCGTAACGCGACGGCACAAGGGCTTGGGGCTCGGGGGACGGTGGGGGACGCAGACGTACCGAGACGTTGTGTCACGGCGGCGGCGAGCTACGGCTGCGGGCCGGGAATGTGCAGGAGATCGATGGGGCCGGCGCTGGACCAGCCGGAGGCGAGCAGGGGGGTTTGCGGCGGTACGGCGGCACTTCCGAGCGCTGTCAAGAAGAAGTACCGCTGGTCGGGAACGAACGCCGGCAGCCGTTGCGACCCCGGGCGACGGAGCCCCGATGTCGCAGGCCGACGGAGCCGTCGTCCAGCGTGCGGCGGAGCCGTGACGACAGTGGGCGGACGTCGAAGGGGCAATCCCCCATGACCATCCGGCACTTATCGAAGGGCTTTCCGATGCGGGGTGCACCCGGGTCCGTGTCGCGGTCTGCAAGGTCTTTGTCCACTGGCCAACGATTCGGATAAGGACACGGAACAGAGTGCTCATGCTCACTAGCGACATCATGCCCGGCCCGGATGACCGCCCGAGGGGCGCGGCCGCGCAACAACCACTTCGAGGGGCATCATGAGTGTCAGTCTCGACCATGTCATCCTGGCGGCGCGTTCGGGGACGGCTTCGTTGGCGGCCGAGCTCTGTGGCTACATCGTCTTGGGAGCCGCCGATCGGGTCGTGCGCGCCCCGTGCCAGCTGTTCACCAGCGGAGTCGAGCTCGGGTCAGAGGGTGAGGTGAGGATTAGCTCAGGCCGAGCGGCAGAGGAGATCGCAGCCGAAGGCTCGTTGCGGCGCCTGTTGAGTCAGCTCTTGCAGGCAGCTCGCTCGGGCAGCCCTGCGCTCGAACGTGCGAGTCGTCGCCCGGTCGGTCACGGCGTTGCTGCATTCATCGGGGAGATCGAGGCTGCTCTGGTTCCGGTCAATCGCGGCGCGGCACGCCGTGCGCTTGCGCGCCTGCATCGGGAAGCGATGCGAGCGCCGCTGCCCGCGGTGCCCGATCCTCCAGACCGTTGCGCGGGACTGCCGTCCTCCCAGATGGAGGTGCGTGCGGGCGGCGGAGCTCGCGTGGCCGACGCCCAGCTCGCTCGGCGGCAGGTGCTGTCTGCCCGCGAATTGGCCGTGCCGCCCGCGGTTGTGGACGAACAGCCCAGCGAGCCCTCGCAGCCGGCCAGCCCGGTGCCCGATGAAGCCGAACCGTCATCGAGCGAACGGACCGATCCCATGGACACGGGGTACGGCAGCCTGCCCAGGTCCAACCACGGCCGACTGGCGGGCGAGGTGAAGCGCCGAGAAACACCGAGACTCGGTTCGATCGCCGTCGGCGTGCCGAGAGTCGAGCAGGACGAGCGCGAGAGGCCTTCCTGGTCGGGCGGTACATTTCATGTCGAGGTAGACGACTTGGGAGATGAGACGCCGCTGTTCAGCCGCGGCGAGCGTGAACCCAACGCACTGCCACAGCCGGGCACGCCGGCTTCCAGGCTGCCCGCTGCCGAGACGGTAGCAGTGCCCCCGCCCGAGTCCGATGAGGCGGATGACGGGCAACAGGTGCACGGTCGAAGTGTGCTGCCAACGATCCCACCGCCCGACCTTTCCGTACCCGCGGCGGACAGGCCCGTGGCCCGTGGCTCTGTGGCGCCGGTGAGCAGGCTCGAGACCCTGGTCGAGGGATTCAGCGCCGCAGAGTGCAGATCCGTACGTGAGCTGTGTCGCGAGCTGCAGCAGATCGCGGGCCTGGAGGGTAGGGAAGGGCAGAGCTCGCTGCCCCCACCGGCGACCAAGGACAAGGGGCCATAGTGCCGCGTTTCGATTGACGTAGCGGGTCTTTCGCCGCCCCCGACCGGGCGAGGGTAGCGAAAAACCCGCTGCTCTACACCGATCTGACCCGCGGCACCCGTGGTTTTTGGCATCGTTTCAACTGAAACGGTGCACTGGCGAGGGTTGTGGTGGGGCCCGGCTCGCGGACCGCCGCTGCTTGACGCACGCGGCCGATCTGTGCAGCCTCTTGGTTCATGCACGCGCAAAACCTCGCGATCATCAAAGGGCTGGTGGCAGTTGCATGGGCAGACGGCAAGGTCTGCGCAGAGGAGCAGCAAGTCATCGATGCCCTACTCGAAGCGTACAGAGCCACTCCCAGCGAGGCCCGCGAGGTCCGGCTGTTCGCCAACAGCCCCAGAGGCCTCGACGACATCATCCTCACGGACCTCAGCTACGACGACAGGCGCTACCTCCTCCACCAGTCGGTACTCCTGACCTTTGCCGACGGGCAGCAGGAAGAAGCCGAGCTGGCGCTGCTCGACGAGCTGGGCCGCCGCCTCAGGATACCCGCCTCCGAAGCAGACCAGATCATGAGTGCTGCCTCAGAACAGGCGAAGGGACTGGTGGGGCTGCTCTGAGGCCTGGTCCGACGCGCCGTGGCCCCGGGCGTCGCGGGGTCGCGAAACGCCAACCCCCATCCGAAGTACGGCGATGCTGGCCCGAATCGGCGTCATAGCCTTCAACACGTACCGGGAATCGGTCCGAGCCCGTGTGTTGCACGGTCTGTTCGCGCTTGCGCTGGCAACGGGGGCCTACTCGCTCGTCGTGGGAGCCTACGCGCTGAGGCAGGGGCTCAGGGTGGTGAGCGACGTAGGTTCTGCATCGATTTCAATTTACGGTATCGTGGTTGCGATTGTATTGGGGGCGACGTCGCTCCACCGCGAGCTTGAGCTCAAGACCGTGTTCCCGATACTCGCGCGGCCGATTTCTCGTCCGCAGTACCTGCTGGGCAAGTACCTGGGAACACTGCTCACGGTGCTGGTTTTCGTGGCCGGCGACGCCGGTGCTCTCTTGCTCGCATTGTCCGCCCTCGCGGGTCGTCCCGTATGGCAGCCCGCTGCATTCGGTTTCTGTACTCTGGGTGCTGCGCTGCTCGCGGCCTGGCGATGGCCGCGCGCGCGGACCGCGCTCCCCATCCCGTGGGCCGTCGCGTGCGCCGCCGGCGGCTGGTGGCTGGCCGCTGGTGCTCCGGATGACCGCCGGGTGGTGGCGCTGCTGGCGCTGCTCACGTTGTGTGAAGTGGCGATTGTGACGGCCATCGCTAATGTGTTTGCTTCGTTCTCGTCGCCGTTCCTCACGGCCGTGTTCACGTTCGGCCTGTTTCTCGTGGGCCGTTCGGCGGATACGCTCGCGCACATGCCGGCGAGAGTGTTCGGACAGGGCGTCAGGGCGGCGGCCCACGGCTTGAGCCGTGTGGTCCCGAATCTGATGTTGTACGTGCCTCCACGTCCGCTGCTCACCGGTGAAGCGGTGAACGTCGAGCTGGGTTCGTATCTCCTGCTGGCTGTCGTCCACGCCCTGGCATGGAGTATGGGTCTGCTCGCCGCGGCGAGCATCATCTTCCGCAGGCGCGATTTCCTGTGAACCGGCGTGTCGGCTGGCGCAGACCTGCGGCCTTGGGCTCGCTAATCGCGGTGATTGCGTTGGCGGTCGTCACCATGCACGCCGTGAGCCGGGGCGAGCGAGAGATGACACTGAGCGACGCCGCGTTTCGACGTGCCGATCTGGAGCTGGCTCTTGCCCACGCGCGTCGTGCGGCGGTCCTGTACGCTCCAGGCGCTCTGCACGTGGACGCGGCCTACAAGCGCCTGGTCGCCATCGCTGTCGGATCAGAGGCAACGGGCCGCCCGCAAACGGCCGTGCGGGCTTGGCGTGCGGTCCGCGGGGCCATCCTGGAGACACAACACCTCTGGATCCCGCGCCGTGACCTGCTTCAGCGATCGAACCACCGGCTGGCCGCCCTGGAAGCTGTGGAGGCACGGGTCTCGGCCGAAGGCCCTGTGGCGGATCTCGAGCTAGCGGCAGCACTTCAGGCCAACCCGGCACCCCGCCTCGGATGGACGGCGATCCTCATTTCCGGGCTACTGCTCTGGTGCGCTGGAATCGCCGGGATCGCGATGCGGGGTGTGGGGCCGGACGGGGCATGGAGACTCAGAGAGGCGAGATGGGCAGTGCTCGTGCTCGTGCTGGGCGTCGCTTGCTGGACTCTCGCGGTCCTCCAGGCCTAAACCAGGGCTCATAGATGCGCTACAGGCCCACAGCCCCACCACGAGACACTCTCGAGCGGCTCATTGACCGGTTCGCGGCACATCTGGCTGAAGAGCGCCGCAGCTCGCCGCACACGGTGGCGGCCTACCGGCGCGACCTGCGGCAGATGGCCGTCTTTCTCCGAGAACGCGTGGGAGAGGGTCTCGAGCTCGGGCACGTGGACAAGCTGTCTCTCAGAGCCTGGCTCGGTCAGCTCGCGCGCGTGAACACGACGACGAGCATAGCCCGCAAGCTCGCCAGCGTTCGCGCCTTCTTCGCGTATCTGCGTCGTGCAGGTCTGGCAGGCTCGGACCCGAGCGCACTCATCTCGAGTCCCAAGCTTCGCCGCAAGCTGCCTACGTTCTTGGGGACAGAAGCAGCCGAGCAAGTCATGCTGGCGCCTGCCGAGCAATGGCGCCTTCGCGAGATCGAGAGGCTGAGAGACACCGTGATCCTGGAGCTGCTCTACGGTTGCGGCATCAGGGTCAGCGAGCTCGTGGCGCTTGACGTTGCGGACCTGATGCTGGATGACAGCATGCTGCGCGTTCTGGGCAAGGGCGGCAAGGAGCGCACGGTGCCCCTCGGCAGCAAGGCGCTCGCGGCCCTGCACAGCTATCTTCCCCGCCGCACAGAGCTCCGTGAGAGCCGCCGCGGCGTCGGAGATCCGGGCGCGATGCTCTTGAGTCGTCGGGGCAGAAGGCTTGGTGTCCGATGGATCCAAACCCTAGTGCAGCGCTACGGTGCGCTAGGGGCTGGTCGACCCGATCTTCATCCGCACGCCTTGCGGCACACGTGTGCGACTCACATGCTCGAGGGAGGAGCTGATCTACGTGCGATCCAGGAGATGCTTGGCCACTCGAGCGTGTCGACGACGCAGCGCTACACCCACGTGAGACTCGACCAACTCATCGGCGTCTACGACCGAGCCCATCCGCTCGCACGAAAGGCACGACGCAGACCCAAGACCGAGTAGCCGTATGACCGAGCAGCATGACAGCGAGCGCCCCCTGCCGCCGAGCACCGGCCCCGAAGTGCCGCCGAGCACCGGCCCCGAAGTGTCCAAGCCCACGAAGCCGGACGAGTCACCCAGCGGCTCCCCGCCGGTCGCGGACGCGCCGACCCGCGACAGCGGGCCGGCACACGTCGACGAGAAGCCCACGGCCGTCGTTCGTCCGAAGGACGACGGGAACGCCGGGGACGCTTCGGAGGAGCAGCCGCCGCTCGAATCGAGCGTCAAGCTCCCCGCGCTCTCCACGGAGTCCGTCCCAGCGGCGGCCGCCCAGGCAGCCGACGCGGCCGGCGCGCCCCCGTCGGTTGCCCGGCTGTACACGGAATCCCGTGGCGCCGCGCCGAGTGAGGGCAGCGGCCCGCGTCGAGAGGCCATCACCGTCGTGGCGACACCCGCGGACCCGGGCTCGTGGCTCGACACCAGGTGGGCACACCGACTGGCCGCGTCCATGGTCGGTTCCGCTGCCCTGGGGCTCGTCGCCGCGCTGGTCGACACAAGCTGGGCACGCCGAGCGGCGACGGAGCCCCCTCCCTGGCTGGTGACGTGGCTCGGTGATCTGGGCCTCGTGGCACCACTGGTGTGCGGTGTCGGGTTGTTCGCTGGTGCGCTCTCGCTCTTCCTTCACCCCATCGAGCCACCTTCGCTCGGGCGGGTCAAGGCCGCGCTGGAGCCGCAGGATCCGCGCAGGCGTCTGCAGCTCTGCGCGATGGTGGCATTGGCGCCGGTGTCGTTCGTGGCCTGCCTGCTGGCCTCGGCTCGGGCTGCGCTGGAGATCCTCGCGTGGGACGGTTCGCCCGCCGCCAGTGGATTGGCGCTCGGGCTGACGACCGCCGGGATAGGCATCCTCGGACTGCTCGCTGTCTTCGGCGGTCAGCGGTTGCTCGTTGCCAATTGGCGGCTACCGACGCCCAGACCCGTGTACGTGGCGTTATCGAGCTCTCTGCTTGCCCTGCTCGTTCTGCTCGCCGCCGTGGCCACGGGTACGACGAGTGGCGCCGGCGGTACTCTGGCGATGTTCGGTGTGTTCAAGCGACCGGAGCTCGACCTCAGGGCGTCGGCTGTGCTGCTCTTGTTGGCCGCTTCTGCCTACGTCGCGCCAGCGTTCCTGATGCGTCTCTCCGCGCTCCGCCGTCGGTGGCCTCCTTGGTGGCTCGTCGTCGCGGGGTGGGCCCCGCTGCTCGCCTTGCCCTACTCGGCGGTGCGCGGCTTGCAGGGCTCCGACAGGGCCTTGACGATCGAGCGCGGCGCCCCGCTCGGGAAGCTCACCTTGTCGAAGCTGCAGCGCATGACCGACTTCGACAAGGACGGCTTCTCACGCTGGTTCGGCGGCGGGGACTGCGAGGATTCGAATCCGCGCATCAACCCTGGTGCCGATGACCTGCCGGCCAATGGTATCGACGAGGATTGCTCGGGCAGGGATGCCGAGCCGGTTCAGCTCAAAGCGCAGGACGCCGACGTTCCTGCGGACGCCAGACAGTGGGTTCGGCAGAAGCTGCCCCCCAAGCTCAACGTGGTGGTGCTCTCGGTGGATACGCTGCGCCGCGACATCCGCGAGAGAAAACACGACGGTCGGCCGATCACCCCCAATATCAATGCCCTGGCAGATCGGAGTACGTTCTTCACGCACGCGTACTCGATCGCTTCGTATACGGGCAAAAGCGTGGGCCCGACCATCATCGGCAAGTACACGAGCGAAACGAACCGAGGCTGGAGCCACTTCAATCTGTTTCCCAAGGATCTCTTCGTGCAGGAACTGCTGCGGCAGGCCGGCATCTACACCATCAGCTGCCAAGGATACTGGTACTTCTTCCAGAAGTACTCGGGGTTCGATCGCGGCTTCGACGTGATCGATTCGTCCGCGGCGCCGGCCCTGGCCAGGGTGGAGGGGGATCGCTCCGTCTCGAGCGACAAGCTCAGCGACGCGGTCATTTCCCAGCTGTCGAAACCCGGGCTGGAGGAGAAGCCGTTCTACCTCTGGGCTCACTACACCGACCCGCACGTCGAGTACGTCAAACACGACGAGTTCGATTTCGGCAACGATTCCCGAGCGCTCTACGACAGTGAGGTGGCCTTCACCGACAAGCATCTCGGACGCGTGATCGACTTCATCGGCCAGAGCAGATTCCAGGATCGAACTGTCATCATTGTCTGGAGCGACCACGGCGAAGCCTTTGGCGAGCACGGCATGATCCGCCATGGGTTCGAACTCTGGGAGCCGCTCGTGAGGGTTCCTTGGATCGTGTACGTGCCGGGCGTCGAGCCGCACCGGGTCGACGCGCGGCGAAGTCTGGTCGACGTGGTGCCCACCATCCTCGATCTCTTTGGCGTGCCGGCACCGATCGGCAAGGACGCCTTGAGCGGACAATCGGTGTTGCTGGACGTCGTACCCCCGCCGAAACACGAGCCCGAAGAGCGGGTCGTCTTCATCGACATGAGCGCGGGACCGTACAACACCGACCGGCAGGCCTTCATCGAGGGAGACGTCAAGCTCATTGCCAACAGCGGACAGCCCATAGGCCTGTACGACCTCAAGAACGACCCCGGAGAAGAGAAGAACCTGTTGAAGAACAAGGAGTTCGCCGAGAAGTTCGTCGGTCGCTTCAAGGCGTTCCGGCGTCAGCTCCGCGTCGTCAGGGTCGCGCCGAGGTGAACGCTCGTAGTGCGCGCTCGGCGCACCCGGTCATCCTGGGTGCCTGCATTGCCCTGGGCGCGTGCGCGCAGGGCGTTGCGTCCGCGCCTACCAGGGCGAAATCGCCTCCGCCTGCAGCAGCCACGGCAGCGCCCGAGGCAGGTCCGTCCGCCCAGCCGGCGAGACCCGGTCCGGACGCGACCGAGGGCGATGTGCCGCCATCGGCGAGCTGGCGTCCGGACAAGGATCTCCGTCCGGATCACTTCCACGAGCGCGTGGATGGGGCGGCACCGGCGCTCATCGCGCTGGGATGCCGCCGGCTGCTGTATTTCCGACTTGAGTCGCCGCCCGCGGATCTGGAAGTGCTCGTGTTCGCGACGGCCGATGGGGCAGGAGAGGCGTTGTCTCGCGACGCAGGAGACGCGCGCAGTCCAGGACTGCCCGGAGACGAGGCTTGGGCGAACGAGCAGTGCGTTTTCTTTCGGCGCGGCGACGTCTACGTTCGCCTCATCGGCGATGATCGGGGGCACGCACGGGCCATCCGCGCCGAGGCTGAGCGTGTGGACCGCGCGATGGCACAGGGAGAGCTACCGCGCTGACTGTCCCGTCCAGGCTGCGGGCTGGCCAGACCGCGCGTTGTGGGCCGGTTCGCCCGCAGGCTCTGGCGGGCCTATACTCGGCGAAGGAGGTCGCGCCGCCGATGGCTCAAGACCCCGATCGTCGCCGTGTCCTTCAGGGTCTCGGCGCTGCTGCACTCTGCTTCTCGGCTAGCCGCTGCGGCCGCCCGGATCCGTCCGTCGAGCCGCCGCGCGCTCCATCGGTCCGGGCCCGTCCCCCTGCGCGACCCTTGGTCGCGCGTGCCAGACGCGACGACGTCCGCGATGCGAGCACGGGCCGTGTCGATGCGGCCGTGCTCAGGGGCATGCTGGGCGCGGCCGTCGTCCAGGCCACGGGCGACCCGAGCATCGTCGAAGCTTTTCGGCGCCGCTTCGATCCATCGGATGTCGTGGGCATCAAGGTGAGCACGCTGGCAGGGCGGGGACTGTCGCCGCATCCGGAGCTCGTGGCCGAGATCGTCGAGGTACTGGTCCAGGCTGGAGTGCAGGAGGGCAACATCGTCGTATGGGACCGTACGGACGACGAGCTCCAACAGGCCGGCTTCACGCTTCAGAGGGACAAAGCGAGCGTTCGTTGCATGGGGACCAACGACGACTACGACTGGACGCCGCGCGAGTGGGGTGCCGGCGGGTCGTGCTTCGCGAGGCTGCTCGTGGAGGAGCTGACGGCGCTCATCAACGTGGGACTCGTCAAGGACCACGATCTGGCCGGGATTTCCGCCGGGATGAAGAGCTGGTACGGCGTCATCCACAATCCCAACAAGCAGCACGACGATGGCTGCGATCCTTTCGTGGCCCATCTTGCCAACTACTCGCTCATCAAGGACAAGTTACGCTTGACCCTCCTCGACGCGCTGGTGGCGCAGTGCCACGGCGGACCGGCACTGAGCCCCCGCTGGGCCTGGCCATATGGCGCGCTGCTCGTGTCCACCGATCCGGTCGCCGCGGACGCGGTGGCATGGCAGATCATCGAAGAGCGCCGGCGTGAGGTCGGTCTGAAGTCCCTCGCCGAGCAAGAGCGAGAACCCAGGTACATCGCGACGGCCGGCAGGCTCGGACTCGGCGAGAACCGGCTGGAGCACATTGCGCTGGTGGACGCATGACGGAAGTCGGACTCGATCGACGAGGACTGCTGGCGGCTCTGGCCGCCGGGACGGCCGCCGTGTGTTGGGCTCGCAGGGCGTCGGCCGAAGACGAAGCCACGGGCCAGGCCCTGCGAGCTGGGCCTCAGGCCGCCGTCGCCCCACACCCGGCGCGCTGGTGGAAAGAGGCGGGAGAGCTGCGCGTACAATGCGAACTGTGCCCGAAACGTTGCCGCGTTGCAGACAAGGAGCGCGGCACATGCGGCGTGCGCGAGAATCGCGGCGGCAAGTACCATAGCCTCGTGTACGCACGGCCCTGCACCGTGCACGTGGATCCCATCGAGAAGAAACCGTTCTATCACGTGCTTCCAGGCAAGACCGCTCTCTCGCTCGGGCTGCCGGGCTGCAACCTGCAGTGCAAGTTCTGCCAGAACTGGGAGATCTCGCAGGTGCGGCCGGAGCAGGTGCGTACGTTTGCCGCGACGCCCGAGTCGATCGTCGCGCTGGCCAAGGAGCAGGGCTCGCCTACCGTTGCCTGTACCTATAGCGAGCCGACCGTCTGGTCCGAGTATGTGCTGGACCTCGGCGCGGCAGCGCGCAAAGCCGGCCTTCGCGCGCTCATGGTGTCGAACGGCTTCATCCAAGCGGAGCCCATGGCGGATCTGGTTGGCGTGCTCGGTGCGGTGAAGATCGATCTGAAGGCGTTCAGCGACAGATTCTACCGCGACATCTGCCGCGGCAGGCTCGCCCCGGTGCTCGACACGTTGCGCCTGCTACGCAAGAAGAACACGTGGACAGAGATCGTCGTGCTCGTCATCCCTGGGCTCAACGACAACGAGGCCGAGAACCGGGCGCTGGCGCGTTTCGTCAAGACGGATCTCGGTCCCGATGTCCCGGTACACTTCACGCGCTTTCACCCGAGCTACCGCCTGCAGAACGTACCGGCCACTCCGGTGAAGACACTCACGCGCATCCGTGACATCGCGCGCGGCGAAGGCCTGAACTTCGTCTACGTCGGCAACGTGCCCGGCCACCCGGGGAACAACACCTACTGCCCCAACTGCGGCAAGGTCGTGATCCGCCGTGTCGACATGGCCGTCGTGAAGATGGAGCTCAAAGCCGGCGCCTGCGCGCATTGCGGGCGGGCCATACCGGGGGTCTGGAGCTAGAGACCTTGAAGAGCGACATCCGTTGCGTTCGAGTCAAGTTATGACAGTTCGGCAAATGGGGCCCCACGCGCAGCGTGGGGCGCAGCCCGCGTGACGGGGTGCGATGTTGGATGTTGGGAGAGGGGCCCCAGTCGACTGCGTCGACTGGGGGGAGGGGCTGCGCCAGCCCTTCCCAGGGAGCTCCTCCAAGGGATGAGGGTCGGAGACCCCTTCAGAACAACGCAGATGCTCGGCCTGACCTCACATGCCTCGTCGGTCTGAGGCGCAGCCTCGTTAGTCGCCCGACCGCTCCGCTCAGTGCCAGATACCGACGCTGAAACCCCAATTGAAGTAGCGCTGCGCCAGGTCGATCGCTCCCTGGGCGCGCCACCACGCATCACGGGGCCACACGCCGAACACGGACCATGGCAGGAGCTTGGAAGACGCTCCGAACGTGCCGTGCGCGCGCGCAGCCGCGTTCTGGTTCTCGAACCGGGTGGGTTCGTAGTAGCTGCCGGCCCTGAGCTTCAACCAGTTGGGGATGACCTCTGTCTCGACACCCACCTGCGGCATGAGAACGAGCCGTCTGCCCGAGCGGTCGACTACCCTCTGGAGGAACGATTCGACGCCCACCGCGTCGTCGACAGGGCCAAACGCACCGAGCGAAGCCGAGAGCAAGACATAGCCTCTGGCCATCCGACGCTCTCGTGACTCGAGCGTCGTGGCGATCCCTGCCTCGGCGGCCTCGAGCTCAATCTGGTCGGACTGGCGACGTAGCGCCTGCTCCGTTTGCCACTCGGCCTCCGCCTCGGCGTCGCGGGCTCCGTTCGCGCGAGCCCGTGCCACGTACTCGGCGTGCTCCGTTTCGCGCTGGGCAGCGCGTCGGGCGATCGCCTGACGCTTGCGCTCGCGTTCGACGCTCGGATCGATCCAGCGCGGATTGAGCGGCCGAGGTCCGAGCTGGACCGCGACGCCCACCGACGCGTCCCACGGCAGAACGACGCTGTCCGGGAGGTAGATCTCGTCCGGTGTGTCGCGCTCGAGCACGCGTGCGCCGGTCGCATCCGGCTTGACCGTGCTGCCGCTGTCGGCTCGGCTCTTCACCGCCGTGTGTGCCGAAGCACCCACCCGAAATGGCTTCCCGGTGGGGCGCCACAGCGCGCCGAAGGCCAGTCCAGCGCCACCGGTCGTGAACAACTGCCGCTCGCCGTCGTCGGGGAGACGCCCGTCGACGACCGAGAGCGAATTGGCGCGGATCCCGGTGCCGACGAGCAGCTGGCCGTCGGCAAGGGCACGCGCACCGTCAATGCGGAACACACCGAACTGCGAGGTCAACCCGCCCTGAGTGGCTTCGGGAACGGCCGAGGTGTTACGCAGCAGTTCGAACTGCTGAAGGGCGGCCGCCACGCCGATGCCCCATGGGCCCAGCTGCAGATTGCCTTCGACGTCGAGGCTGACGAACTCGTTGGGATTGCTCGCAGCGAGATAGGTGCGGTCAGAACCCGAGTTGAACCAGTCGCTCCTGCGCTGAGTGGCCGGCCACGTGATGCCAGCGCCCAGGTCGTAGTCGATGTGGCTCCGCGACCAGGGGGACCTGACCGCAGGCGCGACAGGGTTGACCAGGTTGCCTTCCACGCCCTCGGCAATGGCCACGTAGGCGCCCGCCATGCCCATCGACCTGTTCCCAGCAAGCACGGCTCCTTGGTGCAGATCCACGCTGTAGCGGCTCGTCCTGAGCGGAGTCCCATTCGGGCCGAGCTGAGCCGACGCGCGCGCAACGTTGAGCGCGGCAGCCAGGGCCATACCGACCGAGCACAG
>JAFGIS010000493.1 GCA_016929495.1 Polyangiaceae bacterium
CGTGGGGTTCACGGGCGACGAGATCGACGAGCTCCTCGCCGGGCTCGAGGGTGCGCTGGATCTCGAGGGTATCGACCAAGTGCCCGACCGTGATGAAGGGCTTCTGCGCGTGGCTCGTGCGCGAGCGTCGCGCGCCCGACAATCCGCTGGTCGGTCTGAGCGGCGTCAACGTGCAGCTCGACCCGAGGCACCAGCGGCGGGTGGTCAGCCAGGAGGAGCTGGGAAAGCTCCTCGGTGCGGCGAAGAAGGGGGAGCCGTTCCGGGGGCTCTCGGGGAAGGACCGGGTCCTGCTCTACCGGCTGGCCCTCTACACGGGGCTCCGGCTGAGCGAGATCGCGAGCCTCACGCCGGAGTCGTTCGACCTCACGTCAAACCCGCCGACCGTCACCGTGGAGGCCGGCTACTCGAAGCGGCGGAAGCGGGACGTGCTGGTGCTGCGGTCGGACCTGGCGGCCGATCTGAAGCCGTGGCTCCGGCGGCGACCGGCGGGAGAGCCCGTCTTCACCGGCACCTGGATGCAGCGGGGGTCCCGGATGGTGCAGCGCGACCTCGAGGCCGCCGGGCTCCCGTACGAGGACGAGGCGGGGCGGTTCTACGACTTCCACAGCCTGCGCCACCAGTTCATCTCGAACCTCGCCGCGGCCGGGGTTCACCCCAAGGTCGCCCAGGAGCTGGCCAGGCACAGCGACATCAACTTGACCCTCAGCCGCTACACCCACGTCGCCCGCGAGGACGAGCAGAAGGCCGTCGAGGGGCTGCCGAGAATCGGGGACAAGCCCGCGCGGAAGAAGAGGGAGAGCGCGTAGGGGGTTGCGCGAGATCGTAAGGGAAGGTGAGCAGTGAGCACCCCGCACGGAGCCTACTCCTGGCGGTCAATCGCTCCGAGCCTTTCGCGCGCAGTCTTTGCCGCGGAATCAACGATCGCATCGCAGGCTTTTTCTATTCTGCTCGAGCCCATGAATAGCCGCGCAATGAGATCTTGACGCTGCTCCTTTGATCGAACCTCAGATCGCGAGCTCTCCGCCAATGCCTCTCCGGCTTTCTCCCGCTCCTCAAACAAACAGTCGACTTCGGGCCGGATTTCTGGTGCGTAGAACCGAACCAGCATGACGAGGCGGGAAATGGGAATAGGCTCTCTGGGGGAATCCACAGGTGCGAAAGACTCAACCCGCGACAGTGCAATTCCGAACCCCTTGCGAAAGCCCGCGGCGATGTCGCATGCAACTTCGGCGATGTTCTCGAGTTTCTCTACGAAGCGGTCGTCCCTTCGCGAAGCGAGTTCCCTGCGAAACGCGGCGCGGGCAGCGACATGAGCGATCACACCGCCAATTGCAACGGCGGCAAGTGTGCAGACGGCCGTGAGCAAGTCGCCCATCAGAGCGGTTCCTTTCGTTCATCCCGGTGTGGAGGAAGCTACTGCCGAGAGGTCGGGTTGTCGGAGCGCCTGGGGATGAGCGTTCGCGGCATGAGACACCACCAAGTCGTCCATGCTTGGACCCAACGCCACTAGACCAACAGCCTATCGATTTCGGTCAAGGCGACGGAAGAGCGCATTGGGGGGTCAAAGTCCCTGCTTGCACACGGGATCCTACTGGCAATCCCATTTCTCACTGGGCATTTCTCGATTTCCGATGTTTGCGTGAGGAAGTTTTGTCAGCGGTCCCCGAGCATGCTTATCTATGATGAGCGCCGTCATCCTCAGCAGCATGCGGAGCTTGACCCAGTCGTGGCCATTCGCATTCACTCCGTCATGCACGATGGCGTTCCTCACAGCAATCGCCTCAAGTCCGTCCTTGATAACACCCTCTGGTACACCATCAATTAGCGAGGCAGCAACGGCGGTCTTCTGACGAAGTGTCAACCCCTTGAACCAGCCGAACTGACCACACTGCTCAAGCCTTGGCTTCATGAGTTCGCTTGCTGCCAGCTCAAGCGCTGTGACCCCTTGGACGAATCCTTCATTCAGCTTGTCCGTGTCGGCGAACTCATGTGCCCGGCAAAGCGCGTCTGCGGCCGGGGGAGGGAGAAACCCAGATGCTGTGACCTTCGCCAACTGACGCCAATCTTCCTCGATCAAGTACTCCCGAAAGCTCTCAGTGGCACCGATTGTCGATGACAGGGAGATGCCTAGAGGCCCAGGTACAAACGGACTCCACTCGTTGCCGTCGGTACTCCAATGGAGCTGCAATACATTTCGGCAGTAGTTGCCCAGCGTCTGAGTCCGACTGTCCCACGGCTCGAGGGACCGGAGCCAGTACTGTCCGAATACGACTCGCAGAATGCGGATGAATCTGGAGACGGGTGGTAACAGAAAACCGACTATCTGCCTCGCAAGCTTGTCATACAGCTCGCCTTGTTGCCCAGCGGCGACGGCGCTGATTTCATCCCTTGACACGCAAGGGTGGCAAAGCGTCAACGCGCCTCTCAGTGGACCGGATGCCATGGCCCCGATGTGGGGGATATCGGCGTCAGTGAATGTGGGGTCGTCAAAGGAGGAAGACCTGATGAACTCGTCGCGTCGAAACCACACCTTGATCTCAGCCTTGGGGTGCTCGGTCGGGAACTTGATGCTGTGTTCTTCCGATGTCGGCAACCATCTGTGAAACACGACGCCTTGTTCTCCGAGATGGACAGCGAACCGTAGCAGCAGGACCGATTCCGAGTCGCGTTCCGAGCCTACCATCGCGCGCCTCCCTCAACGGGTCGATTGCAGTTGTTGCAAGAGCGGATCATGGCATCCGCAGGGGGTCCATGGAATTCGGAGCTTCTCCGGGGCGGAGCAACGGTGGTGACAGAGTCAGCGTGGCGGGTCGTTGTAGGCTTCGGCTGACGAGCCGTGCGGATGTGGCAACGGATCATGACAACAGCGTATCGCTCCGGGTGCCGTGCGGTCAACCTGGGAATCGTCCTCCAGGGCTGCGTCGCGCGTCGGGTTGTCCGCCAGGCTGGCGGGACCGGCGGTAGCGGGGAGGCCGCTCGGCCCTTCCGTTCCGGCCAGCGGGGGCCTAGAGTGGGGGAGGTGGGCTCGGTCAGTACGCCCGCGTCGGGGGGCGGCGGCGTCGATGGCAGGGGCTTGAGATCCGCGAGAGGATCGATCATGCAGAACTTCTGGCCAGCGGTCATCGGCCGCCAGTTCGCGGCCGCGATCCAGACGATGCGGGCGGCCATCGAGGCCTGTCCGGACGAGCTCTGGGACGACCGCACCGAGGGCTCGCCTTTCTGGCATCTGGCTTACCACGCGCTCTACTTCACCGACTTTTATCTGTCCGCCGAAGAGAGGGTTTTCGCGGCCAGGGACTACCACCGGGACAAGGCGCACTTCCTGCCGGGCGATTACCGGGAGTTCGGCGGGATCGTCACCACGCCGGAGTTCGCCTACCGCAAGGACCAGTTGCTCGACTACGCGGACCACTGCCTGCGGAGGTGCGACGAGACGTTCGGGAACCTGTCCGACGAGCGCGCCCTCGAGCGGTGCGGGTTCTGGTGGTACGAACTGAACGTCGGCGAATTCCTGATCAACAACCTGCGCCACGCCCAGCACCACGCCGGTCAGCTGGCGCTCCTCCTTCGCCGTCGCGCCGATGTCGGTATCGCATGGCTGGGCACGCGGGACAACCGGCCGCCACCGCCGACCTGGTGAGGATTCGCTCGCCTCGTGGCAGCCTTTCGCAGCGGAATTCCGGACGCGGGCGCCCCGCGTTCCGGCCGAGCCTGCGGTGGGGGCCGAGAGGACGGCGGAGAGCCGGCACTGCTGGCACGGCCGGAGGATCACGACTCCTGGCGGACCAGCAACTCGTTGTTCGCGACCCACAGGGCGAAGTAGGGCCGTGTCGCCTGCCGCTCCTTCAGGAGGACGAGGAACGGCGGTTCGAAGATCAGGAACTTCAGCTCCGGGCCGCAACAGCTCTTGAACCCGAGACCGGTGCGCGATTGCAGGTCCGCACCGTTCTCGTTCAAGCGGAACCGCACGGATTGCAGGACGCGCACGACCGGCATCCCCCCAGCGAGACCGGGATTCAGCAGGCGCTTGCCGACGAGCTCGCGATACGAGCGCGAGAGGAGAAAGTCGAACACGGGAATCCGGAGCCAGTCGCCGTGGCCGAGTCGATCCGGGGCGAGGCTCAGTTTCGCGAGCGCGGCTTCGACCGTCGCTCGGAGCGTCGGCTGCGGTTCGAGGCGTGCGAGAATCACGTCACCGGTCGCGTCCTTGCCTTCGAGCACGACCACGAAGCCGCGAGCCGCTTCCTTGGCCGGCTCGTAGCCGTGGACGCGCACCTGCTCCGCGATGCGCCGGTGGCGTGGATTCTCGGCGTCGTAGTTGCTCTCGAACCCGAACGCCTGCGCGCAAAACCCGTCGGTCGAGCCGTCGTCGTGCTTCTCGAGATGCACGACAAGCCCGTCGGGCACGGGATCGAACGGCTCGGGGAACTCCAGCCGCTTGGCCAGGTAGGCCAGGTCCCCGTCAAAGTCAGCCGCGCGGGGCGCAGGACCGGCCGGGCGGGTTGACTCGGATGGCTGACGTTGGCGGGTTCAGGGC
>JAFGIS010000494.1 GCA_016929495.1 Polyangiaceae bacterium
AATCGCCATCGTCCGGACTGTCGACTCACGGCTGTTGACTCTCGACCAGAGGCATCAGATCCGAAACTTGACTCATCCTGCACGGCTCTCGTGCCCCATAGACGCTGGTGGCCTACGAGCATACGCGATTGCGTCCGAGGCGCTTGGCCTCATAGAGCTTCTCGTCGGCACGCTGGATCAAGTCCTGCGCCGACCGATCATTGGTGTCGAGCTTGGCGCAACCGAGACTGATCGTCATCGGGATGCGCTCGGACTGGAAGACGAACTCGTGCGCCTCGACGCGCTCTCGAATCGTGTCCGCCAGAGCCGTCGCTCCTTCCAGGCTCGTCTCCGGAAGCACAATCGTGAACTCCTCACCACCGTAGCGCGCGAACACCTCGTCGCGTCGCGTACGCTCCTGGACGATTCTGGCTAGCTCTCGCAGAACGTGGTCGCCTGCCAGGTGGCCGTACTGGTCGTTGATCTTCTTGAAGAAGTCGATGTCGAACATCACTACGCTCAGGTCCCGAGCGTGACGGCGGGCGCGAATGCATTCGCGTTCCAAAGACTCGAACAAGTAGCGCTTGTTGTGGATTTGGGTCAGCCCATCCACGATCGTCATGCGGTAGATTTCTTCGTGGTACTTGGCCTCTGCGTCGGCTCCCGACAGGTACTTGAAGATGGTCGGCCCCACCTTGATGCGGTCGTTGCTCGCGAGGGGCGCCTCGGCCCGGATTTGTTCTTCGTTCAGGTACGTGCCGTTGGTCGAGTTGTCGTCAACGACATACCAGGTACGTCCGCGGCACTCGAAGTGCGCGTGCCGGCGCGACACGGAGTCTCCCTCGAGCACAATCGTGTTGTCGGTGCCGCGTCCGACGCGGACCGTGTTGTTGTCGAGCACGAAGCGCTTGCCCAAGAGCCCCGTCTCGTTCGCGTAGATAACGACGACGCAATCGTTGCCCGTGGCCTCATCCACCAGCGGCTTCTGGACAACCTGCGTGATTCGCGTCTTTTCGTCGTATTCACTCACGGAGGACCGAACTCGCCTTGAGGCCCGTCGTGACAAGCCTCCCGATATCAGCTTGGCATGATCTCTGAGGCTCAGGCGAGCCCGCCCTGCTCGGAGGGCAAATACGCTAGTGTCGACATCGGGCTAGCGTCAACCGACGCCTGGGCGTGGTGGGCGTGGGACGACAGGCGAAAGGGTACGACACTTGGCGTGCGACCAGAAAACGCGGGCAACCTGATCACCGCGCGCGCGGCGAACATCGGCCCCTTGGCCAGAAGGGTACGGGCTTGGCGCACACGCTGGGCGTCGACCCCGTCCCTCCGAACAACCAGCCTGCGCCTCGCGGCGCCGGTTCCACGACAGACGCGACGAGGGGTGGTCGCTCCAGTGAGGTCCTTCCGGCATCAGACCAGCGCTCGGTTCTTCGCGTCTGGCAGCATTCCGCCCTCTGCTACTCGAGCGGCACGTCGAGCCCCACCGAGCGCATGAGGCGCAGGGCGTTACCGGAAGTGACCGGTCCCGGACGGAGTAGAAAGTCGAACGACATTTTACCCATCGAAACGTCCTCACGGAAGTGCACCTGGCGTACGTGCTCCTTGAGCGCGCCGGACAGCTCGCAGAGCGCCTCGTCGTGCGTGGAAACCGCGCCGATCACACCGTGGCGTATGAGCTCACCGAGCAGCCACCGGGCGCCGATCTGACGCTCGCGCGAGTTGGTACCGTGCAGGATTTCGTCGAGGAGAAACAGCACGTCGGAGCCGGCATGGGCGAGCGTGAGCACGCGCTTGAGCTTGCCGAGTTCCGCGTAGAAGTGGCTGACACCGCTCTCGAGCGAATCGCGCACGCGCATGCTGGTTCCGATGCGAAGCGGCGACATCGCCAGACGCTCGGCGCACACGGGACAGCCCGCGAGCCCCATGACGGCAGCCAGTCCCATCGAGCGAAGCAGTGTGCTCTTGCCAGACATGTTCGAGCCGGTGACGAGCAGCATGCAGCCCGGACTCGATAGTTCGACATCGTTGGTGACCCGGCGGGCGTCCGCGATGAGGGGATGTCCCAGCGCCTGTGCGCTGAACCTCGGAGGCCCGACAACGATCTCGGCGAAGCAGAATCCCGGCGCGTCGTGCGCGAGGGCCGCGAAGGAGGACAACGCCTCGGCCTCGCCGATCGCTTCGAACCAGCCTCGGGTATTCCGGCCGTGGCGATGCTTCCAGCGATCGAGGGCCACCACGCAATGCACGTCCCACATGAGCACGGAATCGACGAAGGGGTGCACTAGGCCATTGTGTCTCAGGTCGAACCAGCCGACGGTCCGCCGGAAATGGCGCATGGCCCGCGACGGCAGCGTTCCCTTGCTCGCGCTGTTCGCGCGCACCGACCGAAGTAGCAACGAGTCGAGCTCGATGCCCTCGAGTACTTCCAGCATGGCGCCGTAGCGCAGGAAGGCCCCTTGAGTCGCCGACACGGCCTGGAAAACCGTGCCGACCTCGACCCGAACGCCCCAGTTGATCAGGACCTGGACCATGAGCGGCACTGCCCAGACGATGGCATGCAGATGGCCGAGCGACGCGGCCAGAATCGCCGTCACCGACACGACGGGAAGCAGACGCCCCGACCAAACGAGCCATCGTCGGTGTGCGAGCGCGGACGGTCCCTCGGCCCAGCGCAGGAACGGATCCGGATCGGGAGGCTCACGCCGCAGAGCGGCCGACTTGCCCGTTGGCGTCGGAGCCGCGGGTCTGTCAGGGCGCTCGACCACGGCCAATGCGTGAGCCTCGAGCCTCTGCCGCAGCTCGAGAGCCGGGGCGAATGCACGAACCGCGTTCTGCCGCTCCGCGATCTGGTCGAACTCTGTCGGACTATCGAGCATTCGTGCCAGGCGATCCTGCCCGAAACGGGTGTGCGCCAGGCACAGTCTCTGGAAGAGCGAACCGCGCCCGAACAGGTCGAGATCCTCCGAGTATGGGTGCGACGGATCGACGTAGCGCGCCCCGTCCTCAGGCAGCTCGAGCCATCGCCCGCTGCAGCGGGCCTCGGCATCGGCGTTCACCGAGGCCCAGCGGCGTGCATCCTCTTCCTTTTCGATCACGCGGGCGTGCACGGGCACGAGCACGATGAACGCCAACGCTGCGAGCGCGGCAATGACGCCTGCCGTCAGGTGCTGGCTGCCGAAGATGGCGACCAGCACCGCAATGGCGGCCGTACCAAACGACAACCCCCGCAGGTTCGACAGCAGTCTCGACTGCGCCGCGATCCGTTCGCCGTGCCGCTCGAACTCCTGACGTCGAGCGGCATAGAAGTCGGCCTGGCATTGCTGGCTCATCACGGTAGCTCGGTTCTTGACGAGGAAGATCCCGGGAACGCCGCTCAGCGCGGGCGGACCGTGACAACCGCCGTCGCGCCGACGATCGGTTCTTCAGGGATGCCCACGAAACGCCGATCGATCACGTCCGCGATGCACTGGGCGGCTGCGACGCTCATCCCGGAACGCTTGGCGACGCTGACGCCTTCGGCTCGTCCCCGCTCACGAACGAGAAAGCGCACTTGCGCCTCGCCGCGCGCGGCGTTCAAGCCGCCGTTCTTCGTCACGCACTCGACGAAACGGTCGGCAGCAAGCCCGAGCTTGCGCGGCGCCAGAGGCAGCCTGCCGACTTCTGCGTCCACACGCGTGACTTCCGCCCTGAGGTTCTGGGGACTTGCGGACGCGCCACCATCGCGATCTGTCGGCGGTGACGCAGGCGCGGAGCTCGGGGGAGGAGCCGGCGGCGCGGCGCCCGGCGGCGGCGGGCTGACGGACGCCAGACGCCGCGACTCCTTTTCCGTCAGACAGCGCAAGAGCATTCCCTTGCCGTTGGCCACCCGTCCCCAGGCACAGGCAGGATCGTAGGGGTAGCGACTCGTGTCGGCGTCGTCTGCGGAAGCTTCGACCAGAACCACCACTGAAGCAGCGAGCCCCATGGCCGTCGCTGCCAGAACCCGGTGCGCGTTTCGCAATCTCATGAGAGCTGGCTCCTCGCCCCGAGAGGATTGCACCCAGCCCGCCGGCTGACCACCCATTGTTGTTGGCCGCCCGCGCGGTCGTTCGACGGGCACCCTTGCCGGGCTACTGGTACCCGTGCCGCGTTTCGATTGAAGCGATGGGTTGTTCGCCGCCCCCGACGGAGCGAGGGCGGCGAATGCCCCCCGTCTGAGCCAGGAAACGGTTCGCTACTCGTGTGCCCTGTCTCGGAGACAGGGCACTGGCGGCAGGGTCTACAAGGTCTCGGCATCGGGAGTAGGCTAGCGGTCCGATGTTCTTTCGCACCCGTCAACGGACGAGTTCAGGCGCACAGAAGGATCGCCTGACTGAGGTCGTGCGCGCCCACTTGCAGGGCGCTGACGACAGCATGCTCGCCATCGTCGCGGCTATCGCCGGACTGCTCGGCACCGTGGCGTACGCGGATCGCGAGCTCCGCGGTCCGGAGTGGGACCAGCTTCGGCACGAGCTCGGCCGCATCAATGGCCTCGACTCGCGCGGAGTGGAGGCGATCTGTGGCGTACTCAAGCGCGATATCGTCAGCATCTCGACCACCGAACTTCCGCGCCACACCCGCGTGCTGCGGGAGCTGGCTTCGCGAGATCTGAGGATCGAAATCCTGGGGGTGTTGCTCGACCTGGCAGCTTCCGACGGAACGGTCTCGCTCGACGAAGTGAACCTCCTGCGCAACACCGCATGCGCGCTCGGCCTCAGCCAGCGCGAGTACAACGACGCGCAGGCGCCACACCGAGACAAGCTGTCCGTGCTGCGAGGGAGCGAAAAGGGGTAGCGAGCGAGACCATCGGTTGGACGTGTCGGCGCCGCGATCACGGCCAGCGAACACGCTGGGAAGAGAGGCAGGCGGCCAGAGCAGCAGCCAAGGGAGGATAGGGGCGAATCTGCAGCGCGCTCGAAGCCGCCGGCTCCGTGGCGGCGCGAGGTACCCATGGGCGACAGGGAGACGAGTGCACCGAGCGTAGACCGACCTCCCAGTCGGGCCACGCTCGTTCACGGCGAGCCCGAGGCGCTGGACGAGCGGGGGGCGTCGCGCAGAAAATCGCCGCCCGTTGCATGGCACGAATAGGCGTCGACTTCGGCGGTACTCAGATCGAGGCAGGGCGAAGGTCGTCGTCCGGTCGGCCGCGCGTGACACGCGAAATGCCACAGGACCGAGCGATGTGCTCGACCTCGTGGCTGACGCGGTGACGCAGCCGTGCAGCGGCGCGCCCCCGGTCCCCGGAGCAGGCGTTTCGAGGTCATGCGATCACGTCGACCCCGCAGAGCGCGCCCATCGCGAGAACGTGGCGCGCGCGTGTCTGTACGCAGCGTCTGCTGACGGCCGGCTCCTTCGGTTCAACAGCCGGCCCGCGCGCCAATGAGCAGCACCGGCCGTTCGGGTCGATCGGCTCCAGTCGGACGCCCGTCGGCGTCTGTGCCGGCAGCACGGCGCGAACGTGGGTGACGGACGGTACACACGCGTTGGGACGGTGCGCGTGTGCCGACGAACATGGCGCAGAAGGAAACTGCGGCGGGAACCCAGCGTTCCGTTCAGAGGCCGGCCGATCGCTGTACGATGAACAGGCGCAGCCCCCGGTTCCTACTGGCCCCCATGGACGAACGCGATGGTTCGGGTCGCGAGGACAGCCGATGGCGGGCAGGACGACCAAGCAGAAGCGTCGCCGCAGACGCGGCCAAACGGTCGAGCGGCTGCGACGGCGTTTGGCTGTCGCAGCCTTCATTCTGGCTGGAGTGGTTGTCCTGCTCGCACCTTTCGGAGGCGCCTGCCTTCTCTGGCACGGTGCGCAGCGCGCCGGGTTCTCTCTGCATCTTGCACTCGCCGCACTGGCGGGATTCACGTGCCCGCTTCTGCGTTTCACCGAACGAATGCTGTTTGCTCGCAAGTAGCCCTCAGAAAAGGAGTCCTCCTCCGCCCAACGGAGAGCCACGAGAATCGTCTCCGTGGCGGACGTCCCCAAAGAAAACCCTGGACGAGCCGGGGCGTCGCGCAGACAATCGTCGCCCACTGTATGGCACGAATAGGCGTCGACTTCGGCGGTACTCAGATCAAGGCAGGGCTGGTCGACGAGAGAGTCGTCGTCCGCTCGGCTGTACGCAACACGCGGGATGCGGCGGGACCGAGCGATGTGCTCGACCTCGTGGCTGATGCGATACGCGAGCTCACCAGCACGCCCGAGTCCGTCGGCTTCGCCATCCCCGGCGAGGTCGACGGCAATGGGCGGTGCTGGAGATTGCCGAACGTCCCGGGATTCGAGGGCGTCGCGGTCGCCGATGAGCTTTCGAGACGTGTCGGTTGCCGAGTCGTCGTCGAGAACGACGCGACGGTGGCCGCGCTAGCCGAGATGGTCTATGGCCACGGACGACAGTACGCCAGCTTCGCGATGCTGACGCTCGGAACCGGCGTCGGAGGTGGCTTGGTCCTCAACCATCAGCTGTGGCGCGGGACGCATGGTTTTGCCGGCGAGCTGGGTCATCTTCCCATCGATCGTCAGCAGGGTTGGCCCTGCGCGTGCGGCCTGCTCGGCTGTCTCGAGTCGTACGCGGGCACAAAGGGACTGCTGGCGACCTACCGTGAGCTCGGTGGTGGCGAAGCCACCACGATCCTCGAGCTCGCGAACGCCACACGGGCTGGCAGTGCCGCGGGCCGGCAGACGTTCGAGAGAATGGGCTGGGCCTTGGCCGTCGTCATTTCCGGGATCCAGAACGTACTCGATCTCGACGCGTTCGTTTTCACGGGTGGGGTGTCGGCCTCGTTCGATCTCATCGAACCGGCGCTTCGCGCTACCCTGGGCAAGGTGGCCTTCGCGCCTCCGCTCGCGGCCGTTCCGTTGCTGGTGAGCGAGCTCGGTGCCGCGGCGGGCCAGATAGGCGCCGCGCTCCTGCCGACTCTGTAGGCTCCTGCCGCAAAGATCCGATCGACGCGGTCAGAAGCAAGCACGTTCGGGCCAGCCTGTCTCTCGGCGTCGGAGTCGTCGGCATAGGCGTGGCAGTCGGGCTCTACCTCTGGCAGAGCCCGGTGGGGCCGACGGCGGACCGTCAGGCCACGCACAGCGTACAATTCTGTCTTGACGCTAGCGACGCGACGCTCGTGGGTCGATTCTGACACCGCAGGCGGCTCGATTCTGCCGCCCGAGACCGCAGCCAGCAACTGAACGCTGCGGCCACGCGACCGAGCGAGAGTCGGCGCGACCGTTGATCTTTTGATGCAATCGGCTTCAAAGCGTGTTTCACTCACTCGGAACACGCTCTGGAGAAAGGCCTATGGGTATGCGGCAACGTGACCCAAGGGAGATCAGCGACCTCGATACGGATGAGTTCGCTGAACGTAGCAACACATGGCCGCGAGACACCGGAGGCGGTGCACGATCTGCCCTGCGCCCGCCCGCCGGTCCTACCGGTTCACTTCCGCCGCTGCCGGTCATGCCTCCATCGGCGCGCGTGCCGGGAGCGCGGCCCCTGTCGGCGCCACCCGTTTCCGGTCCAGTGCCACGCCCGACGATGCCGAGCTCGCACCCACCCAGAGCGCGTGGCCTCGGTTCTTCGGCGCCACCTCCGCCGCCCGCGCCCCGCGCGTACCCGCGAGTGCCGAGCAGCCAGCCGCCGCCGTCTGCTCTGGAGCGTACGCCATCGACGCGTCGCGCCAGTTCGTCCGCACCGAGCCGCGCGCTCGGCGGGGCGCTCCGCGCCGTTCGGGCGACGCGCGCGGCAGCCGCACGGAGTCCGTCGAAGGGACGCCGTGTGCTGCTCTGGGCCTTTCTGTCGCTCGCGGTCGTCGTCGGCAGCCTAGTCGCGCTACGCTACTGGGGAGCACACCGCCGTTTCGTGGCAAAGCTCGAGGGCGCCGAGCTCACCCTGGCTCAGCTCAGTCGCACGTTGGACCCGCATGCGTTCACTCGAAAGCAGCAGCAGATGCGGGGTTGGGTCGCCACGGTGGACCATCCCAGGGCAGTACGCACTTGGGTGCGTTACCTGTGCTGGGGCAGCCTCATGCGCGGCCAAATGCAGAACGAGCTGCGCCCGACGCTAGCCAGGCGCTCCGGTTCCGGTGTCGAGCCTGCCACGCTGGCGCTCGCCAACATGGTGGAACAGCTGACGGGCGAACAGAAGGATTCGTTCAGCGGCGGAGTATCGCGTTTCGACAAGACTGCGGCAGAGGACGATCTGTATCAGACGGCCGCTGGGCTCGCCTTGGAACAGGACGGGCAAGTCGCGGCCGCGCTCGGCCGCTACAGGAAGGCCCTGGAGCTCAACCCGGAGCTCGCCATCGCCAAGCTCGCGAAAGCACGACTGCTGATCCTCAAGGGGGATCTCGCGGCAGCTCGAACAGCCGTAGCTTCCATCAGTCGCGGCGCCGGGAGCGAAGCAGCCGTTCGTGTACTCGAGGGGATGTTGTGGCTCAGCGATACTGCCAATACGGGCCCACTGCCGTCGACGTCCGTCTTGCACGAAGAGCAAGCGTCCAGCTTGCCCGCGCCCCTGGTGGACTTCGCGCCTTGGCTACCGTTGCGCGCCAGCCAGAAAGCCAGCGCGCGCGAGGCCGCATGCGCCCACGCCGCGGCGACCCTCGAGCACAGACACTCGGGCACGACTCTGGCCTGGTTTGCCGAGCAAGGTCTGCGCGCGCGCTGCATCTCAGCCGCTCAGACCGCGGCCGAGGCCGCTCTGCCCCTCTTGCCGGACGATCCGCGGATCGTCGATACCGTGGTGCTGGCCAAGTTCGCGGAAGGCCGGCTCGAGAAGCTTCAGACGCTACTGGACTCGACACCGCGGATCGCAGAGTGGAAGGACACGCTCAAGGCCGCGCGTGCCTTCGAAGAGGGGAACGTCGTCGTGACCCTCAAGGCTGGTCTGACGGCGAAAGACCTCCCACCGTTGGCCGCCGTTCGGGCTTTTCCATCGG
>JAFGIS010000041.1 GCA_016929495.1 Polyangiaceae bacterium
CGCGGGCAGAACGCGCGGCAGGGTGCGCCAGGCTCCGAGCGTACCGAAACGATCGAGCGGTGCCGCTTCGATGCTCGAGAGAGCATCAGCCGCCGCGCCGCTGTCCCCACCGAGCGCATAGAGGAACGTCGAGGCCTCGTTGGCGCAGCCGATCACGACGGAGGGTGCGCGCCTCGCGGTGTTCATGGCGGGGTCGTCCGTGGTGTCCATCAGGTTCTCGGCAGGCTCGGTGGCGCCCAGTGCCGAGAAGTCACCATAGCTGCCGTCCGGGTTGGTCACGCGCACTACGCACACGGAGCCGATGGCGAGCTGGGAGGCCGCCACCACGGTGTCAATCTGCGTGCCCGTCCACGTGCTGACCGTTACCGCGTACGGCGTGGCAACGCCCTTGCACTGCAGCTCGACCGTCGGGTCGTCGAAACCGGAACCATAGATCACCACCGTGACCGATGCGTTGTTCGGCACCGACACCGGGCTGATCGCGTCGACCACCGGCGGCGGGCTAGTGGTGACCGTGAACCCGTTCGGTGGGCTCAGGATCCCGACCGTCCCGTCCGGATTGACCACGATGACGTCATACTGCCCATCCGGCAGGCCAGCAGGCACCACGGCGTTGACGCGGTCCTCGTCCACGTAGCTCGTGGCCGAGAGGCGGGCGGCAATCGTGTCAGGCCCGGGGCTGACAGGGTTCAGGTAGACCGACGGTACGGGCAAGAATCCTGTCTCGTCCGTGGGTATCGGATCGCTCGTGTACAGAGTCACACCGGTCCGCGACAGCTCGTAGCCGAACGCGGGAACGATGCGCCCGAGCGCCAGCGTCAGCGCCGTGTCGTCCACGACCCGGTATGCACTCGGAAGCTCTGCGGTGCAGGTGATCTCGTCGGTCACCCGGATATCCCATGTGCCGACCTCGAGCCCGCTCGGGAACACGGCCTGGATCCGTTTTGGATGGGTCGGATCGTAGGCAAAGTCGAGGGAGCGATAGGCGAGGTGCGACCCGTGCGGACGCGCCGCGACATCTACCACGTTGTCTCCATTGATGCCGGACACGTATATCGTGCCCTGCACGCTGATGCCATTGTAGACCACCGGCGGATCGACGAAGAACACCCTGGGCTGCGGAAAGACCGTGAGCCCGGACACCAGAGTGTCCGTGCACGCGGCGCCATTCGACACGGTCACGTCATAGGTCCCCTGCAGCAGCGGCTCGAAGCTTGCCACGAGCGTCGTGGGACTCTCGAAGCTGGTGTCCGTGGGCGAAATCGAACCCGTCAGCGTGACCTCGGTGCTCGCAACGAAGTCAGTCCCGGTCAGCGTGAGGTCCAGCGGCCGTCCCTCGCAGAACATCGGAGGATCGACGGCACTGATCGTGGGCTCGCTGGCCATGCTGAAGGTCGCCGTGGCCGGACAGTCCAACGTGATGCGATTGCGCACTTCGATGGGGTAGGTCCCGAGAGCCAGACTGCTCGGCAGAGCTATCGTCAACTGACTGCAGCTCTCCACGTCCTCGAGCACCCCGTAGACCGGCACGCAGCCGCTGCGGTCCGTGATGCTCACCGAGGTCCCATCGAACAGCACCTCCGGATCCTCGTCGTTGATCGTGAGGAACCCCTCGCCCGCAGCGGTCAACACGAGCTCCGCGGGACTGGCGGCAAGGCACGCCATGGGGGGAGTGACTGCCGTGATCTCGAACTCTCTGCAGAAGTCGTGTTCGAGACACACGAACAGACAACCGTCCGTGTTGTCGAAGTTGCCGTCGTCGCACTGCTCGCCCTCCTGAACGACGCCATCGCCGCAGGTCGGCAGCCTGCAATCGTTGCGGCAAGCATCGGAGTCGTCCGCGTTGCCGTCGTCGCAGGCCTCCCTGCCGGCCCAAACCACACCGTCGCCACAGCTCGCCCGCACGCAATCCGGCAGACACGCATCGGTCGCGAACGGATTGCCGTCGTCGCATTGCTCGACGCCGACTCGAACGAAGCCGTCACCACAGGTCGCCTTGCGACAGGTGTTCAGGCACGCGTCCATGTTGCTCGCATTGCCGTCGTCGCACTGCTCGGGCGGCTGAACGATGCCGTCGCCGCAGCGGGCTTTGGTGCAGGACGTGGTGCACCCGTCGTGCGGATCCTGGTTGCCGTCGTCGCATTCCTCCAAGCCCTTGCGCAGCCAGTGGTCACCGCAGAAGGCGAGCTGACATGTATCCAGGCAAGCGTCGTCGTTGTTCGCATTGCCGTCGTCGCACTGCTCGGGCGACTGAACGACGCCGTCACCGCAGCTCGTCAACCGACACGTGCTGGTACAACCGTCCGTGTCGTCGGAGTCACCGTCGTCACAGGCCTCGACTCCCCGTTGAACGACTCCGTCGCCGCAGAACGGCAGACTGCAGTCGTTCCTGCATGCGTCGTCGTCGTCGCGGTTGCCGTCGTCGCACGCCTCCTCGCCGACCTGAACACGTCCGTCGCCGCAGAACCCGTTCTGACAAGTCGAGAGGCATGCATCGCCGTCGTCGCGGTTGCCGTCGTCGCATGCCTCGCCAGGCCCCACGATGCCGTCCCCGCACTCGGGCAGGAGGCAATCGCTGGTGCAGCCGTCGCCGTCTTGGGTGTCTCCGTCATCGCAGCCTTCGACGCCGAATTCGACCACACCGTCGCCGCAGCTCGCCGGCGTGCAGTTGCCAAGGCATCCATCGTGGTTGGCGAGGTTGCCGTCGTCGCACGCCTCTTCGCCGATCTCGAGCCACCCGTCGCCGCACCGGGCCGCCTGACAGGTGTTGAGACACGCGTCCGTGTTGCTGGTGTTGCCGTCGTCGCATTCTTCCGGAGGCTGCACAATGCCATCACCGCAGCTGGTCAGCCGGCACGCGGCCGTGCAGCCGTCCGCGTCGTCGTCGTTCCCGTCGTCACACGCCTCCACGCCGAGCTGGACGACACCGTCCCCGCAGGACGCCAGACTGCAATCGTTGCGGCACCCATCGTGGTCGTCGCTGTTGCCGTCGTCGCACGCTTCCTTGCCGCGCTGCACGCGCCCGTCTCCGCAGAACGCTTGCTGACAGGTCGAAAGGCAGGCATCCCCCTCGTCACGATCGCCGTCGTCGCATTCTTCACCAGGCTCTTCGATGCCGTTGCCACACCCGGGAAGGCGACAGTCCCTGGTGCAGCCGTCGCCATCCTCGGCGTTGCCGTCGTCGCACTGCTCGACGCCGACCTCGACGGAGCCATCACCGCAGCTCGCGAGCTTGCAGCTGGCAAGACAACTGTCGTGGCTGTCGAGATTGCCGTCGTCGCACTGTTCACCCTTCTGTACGAATCCGTCGCCGCACACGGCCTTGCGGCACCGCACCGTGCACTGATCCGTGCTCGAAAGGTTCCCGTCGTCGCACTGTTCACCTTGCTGCACGATCCCGTCGCCACACCGAGGCAGCTTGCAGCGATTGCTGCAACCGTCGTCATCGACCTCGTTTCCGTCGTCGCAGTCCTCGCCGGACTGCACTTTCCCATCGCCACACACGGTTTCTGCGGCGCCCGCGTCCCCCCCGCCCGAGCAAGCCATGCTCCCGAGCCCGAGCCCGACCACTACCAACCAGGTCAACGCGGTGCTTTTCATCTCTTCGTCCTCCGGTGGACACAATCACAAGTCGCGGGCGCCGTTGGAAAGCCGTGTGCCGCCATCTACCACTCGTGTTCGCAAACGTAGGCGAACGCCTCGGTGCAGACGGCTTCGTTCCAGGTTCCGTCGCTGCTGTCGACGAAGACGCAGTCGCCCGCGCCGCTGGGAGCAGCGCGCCAGTTCACATACGTGGGCGCCAGCACGGTGTCGGCACCCTCGTACCACACGAACGTGCTTTCGCTGTCCTGATCGCTCAAGCCGAGCCACGCGTCCGCTAGCACGCCAGAGGCCATTGCGGTCTGCTCGGCCTCCGATTGGACGGAAACCAGATGCGAGTCGATGAGCAAGCAGACCGCGTTGGCGTCCGCCCAGGCCATCGTTTCCGCGAAGTGCATGTAGCATTTGCCCTCGCTCTGCCACTGCGCGTCCCCCAGCAAGCACTCCTTGTCGCAGGTCGCGTCGCACCAGTCGCCGTTGCGCGTGTTGCCGTCGTCGCATTCTTCGACGCCTTCCTGGACGACGCCATCGCCGCAGGAAGCCTCGACACAGGTCGTCAGGCACGCGTCGCTGTCATCGGCATTGCCGTCGTCGCACGCTTCGACCCCGGCCCATACGAAGCCGTCGCCGCAGCGAGCCGCTCTGCAGGCCGCGGTGCAGTCGTTGGTGTCATCCTCGTCGCCATCGTCACACTCTTCGACTCCGGCCTGGACATGGCCGTCACCGCACGTTGCCGCCACGCACGTGGTCAGGCATCCGTCCGCGTTGCTCGCATTGCCGTCGTCGCACTCTTCCGGGTCGCCGGTCGTATCGGAGAGCACGAAGCCGTCGCCGCAGCCGGCGTCGAGACACGTGCTCAAGCAGTCGTCGGCGTTGCTCAGGTTGCCGTCGTCGCACTCCTCGCCTTCCTGGACGATGCCGTCACCGCAGGTCGGCAGAGCACAGACGGTCGTGCAACCGTCGGTGTCGTCGTCATTGTCGTCGTCGCAGGCTTCGACGCCGGTTCGCACGTAGCCGTCACCGCAGCTGGCCAGCGTGCAATCGTTCAGGCATGCGTCTTGGTTGCTGGCGTTGCCGTCGTCGCAGGCTTCCGCCTCGTCACCCTGGCGCACGAAGCCATCGCCGCAGGTGGCGTCCAGGCAGCTCGTCAAACACGCGTCGGTGTTGCTCAGGTTGCCGTCGTCGCACTCTTCCCCGGCCTGGACGATGCCGTCGCCGCACGTGGGCAGGGCGCACTGGGTCGTGCAGCCGTCCTTGTTCTCCTTGTTGCCGTCGTCGCAGGCCTCGACGCCCGCCAGCACCACGCCGTCACCACACTTGGCCACCTTGCAGGTGTTCAAGCAACCGTCGTGATGGTCGGAGTTTCCGTCGTCGCACTCCTCGTCGCCCTGCACGACGCCATCGCCGCAGCGCGCCTTCTGGCATTTGGAGGTGCATTCGTCGAAATCGAGAGCATTGCCGTCATCGCACTGTTCACCTTCCTGGACGACACCGTCGCCGCAGGTCGGCAGAGCACATGCATTCGTGCAACCGTCCGCATCGTCGTCATTTCCGTCATCGCACGCTTCCACGCCGATGCGCACCACGCCATCGCCGCAGGCGGCGAGCTTGCACTCGTTCAGGCACGCGTCCTGGTCGCTGAAGTTGCCGTCGTCGCATTCCTCGGGCTTTTCTCCCTTGCGCACGAAGCCGTCGCCGCAGGTCGCCTTGAGGCACGTCGTGAGGCAATCGTCGGCTTTGCTCAGATTGCCGTCGTCGCACTCTTCGCCTTCCTGGACGATGCCGTCGCCGCAGGTCGGAAGTGCACACCGGGTGGTGCACCCATCCTTGTTCTCCTTGTTGCCGTCGTCGCAGGCTTCCACGCCCACTTGCACGATGCTGTCGCCGCAACGGGCCACCGTGCACGCGTTCAGACACGAGTCATGGTCATCGGAGTTGCCGTCGTCGCACTCCTCCTTGTCCTGCAGGATGCCGTCACCGCACCGGGCCTTCTGGCACCGAGTCGTACAGGCGTCGAAGTCGAGATCATTCCCGTCGTCGCACTCCTCGCCCTCGTCGACGTTCGCATCACCACAGTACGGCAGCTTGCACAGACTCGAGCAGCCGTCGCCGTCCTCGGTGTTGCCGTCATCGCACTCCTCTCCGGTGTTGACGGTTCCGTCGCCGCAGCTCGGCGCCTTTTTCTCGTCTTCCCCGCAACCGCACAGGGCAGCCGCGAGAGCTAGGGTGAGCCCGACTCGCGTCGGGAAGAGGATGCGAACAGACTTCATGGTTTCCTCCAGACTTGGGCGTACAAACCGGTACACAACAGGATCGCTGTCCGAACGGAACAGTCCGGATTCGGGTCCGGTCCGTGTTGATGGGATCTGGTAGAGGCAGGTATCAATGGCATTCTGGTGTCAGACCCACGGCACAGTGGGCTGACGATCGCCGGAACACGTTGGTTCCGAGGTTCGCGCAGATAGGTGGTAGCCGGTAGACATCGAGGCGTCGGTCGCGCGCTCGAACGCAGCCACGCTCATGTTGGTGCTGTGCCACACACGCGACCATTCGGCGTCCTACGGCAACCCAGATGCTTTTGTAGGAGCGGAGCACGCAGGTTCGTGGGAGTGTATGTGCCAGGCTCGATCTCCCGCAGGACTCCCGTCGGCTCTCGAGCAGCGTGGCCCAAATGGCATCGAGCGCACGGGAGTTTCGCGCGCTCGATGAGGCCTACGCCGGGTGCAGCAGGCCGCCGCGCCCGGTCAAGGAAGGCCGGGCGCGGCGCGTGCTGGCGTGTGGGAGGGCTACTCTCTGCAGGAGCGCGAGGCACCGCTGCCCCGGCACGTCAGCCCCTCGGCGCACTGACCGCCAGGTCCCGATCCGCTACCGCTACAGCAGGGCTGATTGAGGTCGCCGCAGTCGGTCTGGCACGTGGCGTTCGTCGTACCTTGGACGCACACGCCGACGCTGCAGGGCTCTTCTGGCGGCTCGCAACAGGCGGCCCCGTCCGCATCACCGCAGCCCAGGCACAGGAAGCCGGCCGACGCTTCGCACTCGAGCCCGGTGTCACAGGTCAACGTGCCGTCGATGGAGCAGCAGGCCTGTCCGGACGCGCCGCAGACGACGCAGGTGTTGGTGTCCCGGAAGTCGCAAACGAGCTCGGCGTCACAGGTGCTGCCGCTGCAGCAGGTTTCGCCGGCGCCGCCGCAATTGCCGCAGACGCCGTTGTTGCAGACGAGCCCGGTGCTGCAGTTGCCCGCACAGCAGATCTCGCCCGCGTCGCCGCAATCCGTGCAGCTCCCGGCGTCGCAAACGCCGAGGTTCGTACCGCACGACTGTTGGTCGGCGATGCACGTGTCACCCACGCAACAACCCCCATCGTCGCACGAATCGCCAGGGCAGCATTGCTCGCCGCCCCCGCCGCAGACGATGCACAGGCCGCGTTCGCAAGTGGAACCGGCGGAGCAGCTGCCGTCCTCGCAGCAGGCCTCGCCGGGATCGCCGCAGTCCACGCAGATGTCCGCGTTGCAGGCCGTTCCCGCTGCATCGCAGAGCCCGCCCTCGCAGCACGCCTCCCCCTGGTCGCCGCAGGCAACGCAGTCGCCGCCGTCGCAGACCAACCCTGCGCCGCACGCATCGTCGGCACAACAGGCGTCGCCGAGCGTACCGCAGGCCTCGCAGGTCGAACCGCTACAGACCAGCCCGCCCTCGCAGCTGCCCTCGCAGCAGTCCTCCCCTTCTCCGCCGCACTCCGCGCAGGAGCCGTCCGTGCAGGTGCCGAGGCCGCTGCCGCAGGAGCTGCCGCCAGCGATGCAGAGGTCGCCGACACAGCAGGAGCCGTCTCCGCACGCGAGCCCGGGACAGCACTGGTTGCCCGCCGTACCGCAGGTCTCGCAGGTGCCGCCGTCGCCGCAAGTGGTGCCGGCCTGAATGCAGGTATCCCCCTCACAGCAGAGGGTTCCGGCCGTACCGCAGGCTGCGCAGATGTCGCTGCGGCCGCAGACGGTCATGGCTGCGGTGCAGGTGTCACCCTCGCAGCAGGCCTCGCCGATCCCGCCACACTCGTCGGGAGGCGTTGGCGCCTCTCCCGCGGCACCGGCGGTGCCGGTCTCGCCACCGGATGCGCGGCCACCGGACGAGGCACCGCCGGTTCTGGAGCCGCCGGTTGCTCTGCCGCCGCCAGTCTTGGAGCCGCCGGTTGCCGTGCCGCCCGAGGGAGCGCCGCCAGGTTCGGAGCCAGCGGTCAGGCCGCCGCCCGAAGGAGCACCGCCGGGCTCGGCCCCTGCGCCGTCCGCACCGCCGGATGCGATGCCCCCAGCAGCAGCCTGGCCACCATCCTCGCCGGCGGCGTTCTGTGCGCCAGCGGTGCCGGCGCGGCGACCACCCGTCGCTCTGCTACCATCGTCGCTGGTGCTTCCACCCTCGTTGATGGTGGCGTCCTGGCCAGCACCCGCCTCCCCCACCGCGCCAGCCGCTCCTCCGGCCGCAACCGCATGGTCGTCGTCGTCGCCGCCGCAGCTCGACACCAACAGGGCGAGGAGTAGCGAGCCTAGGTTCGGAAGGATGTGCCTGATTCGCAGATTCATGAGGTCGATACTCCTTGTTGCGTGTTGATACTCGTGGCCTCGAGTCGCAGACCGGCGACGCCATCCCCCGCCGGTCCTTGCTCGAGCGTGCTGGGCGTCGACACGCCGCTGCGTCGCGCGCATTGACCGGCACACGCGGCAGGCGGTGGCAACGATCCAGTAGCGGCAGGTACCAATGGCATTCTGGTGACAGACCCGAGGCGCAGTGGGCTGACGAGTGCTGACGAAGGTTGGTTCCAACGGCCCCCAAGATAGGTGGGCGCAGGTAGCGGCTGCGCCGCACCCAGCGCGCTTCGGCGTACCGGAGCTCACCGTGCTGTGGGTCGACGCTGTCGCCGTGGACGGGGCGCAACCTTCCACCCGGTCCGTGAGGCCGGGGGTTGTCACCCCCTATCACCTCAGGTACTCTTCACCCGACTCCTTGTTGCCCCGAACTGGCTCCCACCAAGGGCGCCTGTGCGCCCTCCCGACAGCAGGCGCCGCATGGTTCACCCCGCCCGCCCGACAGACTCCGACGAAACCGGGTCCGTAGCCCGAGACCGAGGCCAGCGCTGGGCAGCCCTGGGCCTTCTCGGCATGACAGCGGCCGGCGCCGCGGCGCTCGCGCTGGCTCTGACGCCGAGCCGTGGCGCCTCGGCTTCGCCGGATGATCCGCGCGCACACCTAGTGCGCGCGCGTGAGCCGACCGACCACCATGGTTTTTACAGGACAGCCCTTCGCGATGGCCCTTCGGTGACTCGCGCCTGTCTCGATTGTCACCCGGATGCTGCCACCGAAGTGATGCACAGTCAGCACTTCAGCTGGCTCGGAGAAGCGGCGCGGGTGCCCGGCACGGGCACCGCGCATTCCGTTCCCGTCCGGATCGGCAAGAAGAACCTCATCAACAACTACTGCCTCAGCATCGAATCGAACTGGCCCAAGTGCACCTCGTGCCATGCCGGCTACGGCTGGAAGGACGCGAGCTTCGATTTCACCGAGCCGACCCACGTCGATTGCCTGGTCTGTCACGATCGCTCGGGCACGTACCGCAAGGGCGAAGCCGGACTGCCCCCGAGCGACCTGAACCTGCGCGTGGCTGCCGAGAGCGTGGGGCGTCCGGGACGGGACAACTGCGGAAGCTGCCATTTTGCCGGAGGTGGAGGCGACGCGGTCAAGCACGGCGATCTGGACGGCACCCTGGCGCACCCCCCCGAGCGCATCGACGTGCACATGGGGCGCGCCAACCTGGCGTGCGTCGACTGCCACCGGACCGAGAAGCATCGCATCGCCGGGGAGAGCATGAGCGTAAGCACCGGCGCTGGCCTTCGGATCCAGTGCACGGACTGCCACGCCAGGCGGCCGCACCACGACGAGCGCCTGAACGACCATACACGCCCGCTCGCGTGCGCGACGTGCCACATCCCGCTGCTGGCTCTGGAGACACCGACCAAGATGGCCTGGGACTGGTCCACGGCCGGACAGGACGTACCCGGAGCCGAGCCTCACGAGTATCTCAAGGCCAAAGGCAGCTTCCGGTACGCGTCGCGCGTGGTTCCAGAATACTACTGGTACAACGGCAGAGCCGAACGCTATCTCAAAGGCGATCCGGTCGATGCAGCCCGGGGCGTCGATATCAACCATCCGCTCGGCAGCATCCGGGACCCGAACGCGCAAATCTGGCCCTTCAAGGTGCACCGCGGCAAGCAGCCCTATGACACCCGTCTGGGCCACCTGCTCGTGCCGCACACCTACGGGCCAGGCGGGTACTGGGAGCACTTCGACTGGCATCTGGCCCTCGAGCAGGGCAGCAAGGCTGCCAACCTCGCGTTCAGCGGCGAGTACGGTTTCGTGGCAACGCGGATGTTCTGGCCGGTCTCGCACATGGTCGCGCCAGCGTCCCAAGCCCTCACCTGCACGGACTGCCACTCGGAAAACGGACGCCTGGACTGGGCCGCTCTCGGATACGACGGCGACCCGGCGTTCCGCGGTGGTCGAAGCCGGCTCGGCCTGGTCCCCAAGGAGCGCGTTCCATGAGGCAGCGGGTCCGTGGCGGCCCGGCCGCGATGCGCAGCGCGCTGGCGGGCATCGGGCTCGCGGCTCTGACGCTGGCCACCGAGGTAGCGGCCGAACCCGAGGCGCCGTCGAGCAACGGCGCTGCGGGACACGGTGCCGCTCCACGAGAAGTCGCCCCTCCGCCGCCCTCGCCCGAGCTTCTGGTCCCTCCGACGCGCGCCCAAGCCTCCGCGAGCTTCCACCCGCCGGTGGTGCTTCGAGACAGCTCAGGAGCCAGAGTCATCGACTCCGGTGGAGCCCTGAGCACCCTGCAGACGTGCGGCGCTTGTCACGACGCGCAGTGGATCGGTGAGCACGGCTACCACTTCACCCTCGGTGTCCACGAGCAGACCGAGCTCGGCAAGACCGGCTCGGGCCGCGCTTGGGACTTCGGCCCGGGCCTGTTCGGCCGCTGGCAGCCATGGGCCCCTGATGCGCTACTTCGTCCTGAAGCGTTGCACCGTCCGCGAGAGGTCGACCAGTGGCTTCAGCAGGTGGCGCCGCTCCTCTTGGGTGGCGGCCCTGCTGCGCTCGGAGACCGAGCTGGTGCGCTCGAACCCAACTGCGTCGCGTGCCACGTGCGCGGCGCGGACCTGGAGCGGACGGCGGCCTCCATCGCGCGAGGCGATTTCGCCGGAGCGGCGACGGCTTCGCTGGAGCCGCTCGGACTGGTCGAGCGGGCGGGAGGCGAGGACGCCGCGGGGCTGGTCTGGAAGCGTTCACTGTTCGAAGCGGATGGCAGCGTGCCGCCGTCGCGGCTGCGCATCGCGGCGCCCACGAGCGAAACCTGCGGCACCTGTCACGGCGTCGTGTCCCGCACCGGGCCGACGCTCGAGGCGTGGCGCAGACAGATGGGCAGAGCGAGCGCCACGGGTACGGTCTTCTCGCCGAGCCGCGTGAGCGACTCTGTCATGAACGTGGCACGACGCACGCGCCTGGCGCGCCCCTGGGACGTACATGCCGAGCGCCTGCTCCAGTGCAGCGACTGTCACTTCTCCCCCAACGACCCCGGCGCTGCGCTCGCAAACGCCGAGCTCGGACCCGGGTATTTGAGATACGACGCCCGCCACAGCTCGTTCGGCGACTTCCTGCGCCGACCGAACCACGATTTCGCCAAGGGCTCAAGCGCTCAGGGGACCGTAGCCCAGGCTCAGGACGGAACCCTGCCGGGGTGCGAAGGCTGCCACGACGCCCGTCCTGCACACAAGTGGTTTCCGAGTGCCGATCAACACCTTTCCCGCGTGGCCTGTGAGGCGTGCCATATCGAGCGTGTGCTCGGTCCGGCCCGGAGCGTGACCGATCTCAGTATGCCCCGGGCGCCCGGAGTGCCGCGCGAAGAGTACCGAGGGCTCGAGGGCGCCATCACCGATCCAACGAGCTACGTCACGGGCTACGAGCCTCTGCTCCTGCTGCGTCGGCAGGGCCGTGGCGCCGGACGCCTCTACCCGAACAACGTCGTGACGTCTTGGTTCTGGGTCGTGGACGACGCCGACGGACCGCGCCCGGCGCCCGAGGCTCTGCTCGACCGCGCCTTCTTCGTCCGGGGCCGGCACAAGCCGGAGCTCGTGGCTGCGCTCGACGCGAACCGCGACGGTCGGCTCGACGATCCCGAGCTGGCGCTCGACACGCCGAACAAGGTCGAGCTCGCGCGCCGGCTCCTGGTCGCCGCCGGAGCCAAGAGCCCCCGCATCGAGGGGGAAATGCAGCCCTACGGCCTGCACCACGGCATCGCTCCGGCGCGATTCGCGCTCCACGACTGCGACGTGTGCCACAGCAGCCGCTCGCGGATCAGCGCGGGCTTCGAGCTCGCCCGTCGCGGCCCGTATGGCGCCACGCCGCGGCTCGTCGGCGACGCGAACGTCCTCTGGGAGGTCGGGCTCGAAACCTCGACCCAGGCTGGCTGGCGAGCCGTCCCCGCGGCACAAGCGGGCGCTCTGCACGTCTTCGGCCTGTCGCGCGTACGCGCTGTGGACGCCTTGGGCTTGCTTGCCGTCTTCCTGACCCTGATCGGAGCCCTGGGCCACGGCGCGCTGCGCCTGCGCTCGGCGCGCCGCCGAACGACCCGCGGCCAGAGTACTCCGAGCAATGGGGTTCGGCCTCGGACCGAGGAGACACCCGCATGAGGCGCACCGAGCTCTATACCCTGTACGAGCGACTCTGGCACTGGCTGCAGGCCTTGGTGATCATCCTCCTCTCGATCACGGGTTTCGAGATCCACGCGCCCGACACCCTGCACCTGTTCGGTTTCGTCTGGGCGACGCGTATCCACGAAGTCTGCGCGCTCATCACGATCGCCAACGGATTCCTGTCGCTGTTCTACCACGTGGCCACCGGAGCCATCCGCCAGTACTTCCCACCCCCCAAGGACATCTTCAGCCTCGGTGCCGCGCAAGCCAGCTACTATCTGTTCGGCATCTTCAAGGGCGCGCCGCACCCCTTCGTCCGACGCCCGGAACGCAAGCTCAATGTCCTTCAGCAGCTGACCTATCTCGCCATCTTGAACGTGCTCTTGCCGGTGCAGGTCGTGACTGGCGCGCTCATGTGGCAAGCGAGCCGTATCCCCGGGCTCGTGCAGACCTTGGGTGGGCTCGGGACGCTGGCTACGATACACGTGGCAGCCGCCTGGCTCTTCGTCGCCTTCGTCATCATGCACGTCTACCTGGCCACCACCGGCTCGACGCCCCTGTCCCATATTCGATCCATGATCACGGGATACGACGAAGAGCCCGAAGCGGAGCTGTCCCATGAAGTCCCAGACGCACACTGAATCGTCTGTGGCGGACGCCGACGCAACAACGTCTGCGCCGCACACGCCATCGTCTGCGGTAGCCGCCGAGACGCACACGGAATCGATCGCGGTAGCCAGCGACGGCAAGAGGCCTGCCGCCCCGATGAACCCCTACCTCGCCGGCGCCCTGCTCGGCGTCGTCTTGTTCCTCTCCTTCTACGTGACGGGGCATGGTCTGGGCGCCTCGGGAGGCGTCGCCCGCACAGTGACAGCAGGACTGAAAGGCATCGTACCGCAACAGGTCGACACCTGGAGTTTCTTCGCCAACCTCGGCGGTGGCGCGAAAGCGCCGCTCCACCACTGGATCACCTGGGAAATCCTGGGCGTGTTGATCGGGGGACTCGTCTCGGGGCTCCTGGCGCGCCGGGTTCGATTCGAGCTGCCTCGGGGGCCGGCGATCGGTCGTGGCCTACGCATAGCGCTCGCCCTCGGCGGCGGACTGCTCGCAGGCTGGGCCACCCAGCTCTCCCGTGGCTGCACTTCCGGACAGGCCTTGTCCGGCGGTGCCACGCTGGCCGCCGGAAGCTGGGCCTTCATGTTCGCCGTCTTCGCAGGCGCGTATGCCGTCGCGTATCCCTTGCGCCGTCTCTGGAGGTAGCCATGGCACCGTACGACGTCCTTCACTGGGGCAGCTGGGCCGAACCGGCCACGCACGTGGCGCTCGGCATCGGATTCGGCTTCATGCTCGAACGGGCGGGATTCGGCAACTCCAAGAAGCTGACGAACCAATTCTACCTGAACGACATGAGCGTGCTCAAGGTGATGTTCACCGCCATCGTGACCGCGATGGTACTCATACTCGCCGCCACGACCGTGGGGCTGTTGGACTTCGAACGCCTGAGCATCAATGCGACCTACCTCGGCTCCGGCATCCTCGGCGGATTCCTGTTCGGGATCGGATTTCTCATCGGTGGATACTGTCCGGGCACGGCGTTGGTGGCCGCGGCCACACTCAAGCTCGACGGACTCCTGTTCGCGCTCGGCGTTGCCGCAGGCATCCTGCTCTTTGGCTACACCGTGCCCTGGGTCGAGCCCTTCTGGAATGCTGCCGGCTCCTATGGCCGCCTGACACTGTTCGACTGGCTGGGCCTGTCCATGCCAGCGACCGTGCTGGCGCTGGTCACGATGGCCCTCGTGTTCTTCGCTGCCGGTGAATGGGTCGAGCGTTGGATGCAACGGCGCAACACCCGAGGGGCCGGCGCGCCGGACACGGCGACCGACGCCAAGGGGACGGCTGCAGCGCCCGCTCGGCGCCGCATGCGTCCGGCTCTCATCGCTGCAGCCGCACTGTGGACCGCTCCGCTCCTGGCGCTGCTGGTCTGGAAGCCCACGGCCCCGCTTCGCACGGCCAACCTCGGGGCGCGCATCGAGCAAAGCATCCGCGAGCGCCGCATCCAGATCGATCCCGCCGAGCTCGCCGACCTGATGCGCGACCGCTCCCTCACCGTGCGTCTGTTCGATATGCGCGACGAAGCAGCCTACAATCGCTTCCATCTGCTGGACGCGCAACGGCTCGACCCGGCCCGGCTCGACCCGGCCCGCAACAGCCCCCGCGACGCCGTGAAGGTACTCATCGGCGCGAATGAGTCCGCCCCGACGCGAGCCTTCCGCGAACTCGTGCTCCAAGGCGTCGAAAACACCTACGTGCTGGCGGGCGGCTTGCCCGCCTGGACCCAGAAGTTCGGTTCCCCGGCTGCCCTCGGACCGAACTCCCTCGCCCTCGGTGACCGCTACCCCACCAGTCGCCCGCCGGCACAAACCGACTCCGCACGCACGTACACCCCAAAGGTCAAGCGCCCGGGTCCGGCGAAGAAGAAGGGGGGCGGCGGCTGCGGCGGGTAGAGACGCGCGTTTCGACGGCTGCGGCGCGCAGAGGAGCGGTTGCGGTTCTGCCTCCAAGCCCCCGCGACGCCCCACCTCCCCGCGACGCCCCCCGCCAGACGTGGTACGCAGGCGCAACGTCTTCGTTGCCACATGGATCGTCTGTTCACCGCTGTCCGCAAAGCCTGCCGCCCCGGCCTCTGGTCGCAGGGCGTGGGCATGGTGCGCGAACAGGCGGTCGTGATCGAGTCGTCCACGCCGGAGGAAGTCGTGGCACGCGTCAAAGCGCCGGGACGCGCCATCGCGTCGACCACGGTGCTGTATCCGGCCGACGGTGAGTGGACGTGCGACTGCGCCGCGCAGTTCGATCCGTGCGCCCACGTGGCGGCAGTGGTCATCGCCCTGCACCAGGAAGCAGGATCCGACGAGCCCGCACCGAGCAGCAAACCTCGACCGAAGCTCGCATACGCCCTGTCGCGGGAACAAGGTTACCTGGTGATCCATCGCGCAGTCGTCCATCCGGACGGCAGACGCGAGCCGTTCGAACAGTCTCTGGGCTCGCTCTTGCGACGTACCGGTGCGCTGGGCGGACTCATTCCGAGCCAGGACGATCTTGCAGTCGACCGGTTGCTCGTCGCGGATCGGGAACGGCTGATCGGAGGCCCTCGCGCTGCGCGCCTGCTGTCGGCGCTGTCCGGCTGCACACTCATCGAGTTCGAGGGTCGCCCTGTGCGGACGTCGCCCGACCCCATTGTCCCCTGCGCCGTGGTGCGTGACGAGTCCGGCTCGATCGTGCTGCGCGTCGAGCAAAGCCCGGAAGTGACCGAGGTCGTGTCGCACCGCGTTGCGCTCTGCGACCAGGTGCTCCGGCCCATTGGAGCCTGGGAGCTCGCCGGAGACCGCCTGGAACGGCTGCCCGTCGTGCGTCGCTTCTGCGCGAGCGAGCTCGCCGAGCTCGTGACCAAGGTGCTCCCCGAGCTCGAAGGCCATGTGACGCTCGAGGTGCTCACGGAGCGCCTGCCCGGCACCGAGCGCCGCGCGGTCCCGCGTATCCACTTCGAGATCGAGCAGCCGCCGGGCAGGCTCATCGTCTTGCCCTTGCTGGTCTACGGCGATCCGCCCACGGCGCGCGTCGACGCGGGGCGGCTCGTGCACCTCGGCGGCCCGGCTCCGCGACGCGACGAGAACGCGGAGAAGGATCTCGTGCTCTCCCTGCGTGACGGCCTGAACCTGGTGCCGGGCCGGCGCGTCGTGTTCGAAGACCGGGAGGCGCTGGCCTTTGCCACACGCCTGCGCGCCTGGGATCGCAGCACGGCCGACCGTCGCCGTTCGGCTCCCTTCCCCGAGGAGCCGCTCGTCCCGCATTTCGAGGTCCACGGCGACGATTTCGAGATCCGGTTCGAGCTGCCATCGTCCGTGGGGCGCGCCTTCGAGGGCAGCTCGTCTGGTGGCGGGTCCAGCCCTGCGAACGGGGGACGCGCGGACGCTCAGGCCGTCGTGCGCGCTTGGCAGGACGGCTTCGAGATGGTGCCGCTGCTCTCGGGCGGCTGGGCACCGCTGCCCCTGGTCTGGCTCGAAAAGCACGGACACGCCCTGGCCGAGCTGCTCGCCGCGCGCGACCCGTCCGGACGCACGCCGCGCGCGATGCTTCCGGCCCTGGCCGAGCTCTGCGCGGAGCTCGAACATCCGCCGCCCCCCACCTTCGAGCAGCTCGCTCCACTGCTGTCCGGCCCTGGCGCCCTGCCCGAGCCCGAGCTGCCGCCGCGCATCGCCGAGCTGGTGCGTCCCTACCAACGCGACGGCATTCGTTGGCTCTCGTTCCTGCGCAACGCGGGGCTGGGCGCCCTGCTCGCCGACGACATGGGCCTGGGCAAGACCCTCCAATCCCTCGCCGCCGTGCGTGGCCGCACCCTGGTCGTCTGTCCGCGCAGTGTCCTGCACAACTGGGCCGCCGAAGCCGAACGCTTCCGACCGGAGCTTCGTGTCTCTATCTATCATGGTCCAGACCGCGGTCTCGATCCGAACGCCGACCTGACGCTCACGAGCTATGCCCTGTTGCGCCTGGACGAAGAACGTCTACAGGCCGTCAGCTGGGACACGCTCATCTTCGACGAAGCGCAGAACATCAAGAACCCGGACAGCCAGGTGACTCGCGCTGCCTATGGGCTCAAAGCAAACTTCCGCGTGGCCCTGAGCGGCACCCCGGTCGAGAACCGCCTGGACGAGCTCTGGAGCGCGATGCACGCGACCAACCCCGGGCTGCTCGGTGGTCGCACCAGCTTCCACGAGCGTTTCGCCGCCCCCATCGGCCGCGGCGATCCCGGCTCTGCCCAGCGCCTGGCGCGGCGCGTCCGGCCGTTCCTGCTGCGCAGGCTCAAACGCGACGTGCTCACCGAGCTCCCGCCGCGCCTGGAAGCGACGCTGCACGTGGATCTCACGAGCGAAGAACGCGGCCTCTATGACGCCCTGCGCGCCGCCGCCCGGCGGGAGGTGCTCACCGAGCTCGGCGCGGGCAAGAACGTCCTGGCCGCCCTCGAGGCGCTCTTGCGCCTGCGTCAAGCGGCCTGTCACTCGGCCCTCTTGCCCGGGCAATGCGCCGAGTGCTCTTCCAAGGTCGAGCAGTTGCTCGAGGCGCTCGAGGTGGCCGCAGCCGACGGTCATAAGGCCCTGGTCTTCTCCCAGTGGACGAGCCTGCTCGATCTCATCGAGCCCCACCTAAGCGCCGCGAACATCGCCTTCGAACGTCTCGACGGCTCCACGCGCGACCGTGCGGGCGTCGTGGAGCGGTTCCAATCGGAATCGGGTCCGCCCGTGATGCTCACGTCGCTGAAGGCGGGCGGCACCGGGCTCAATCTGACAGCGGCCGACCACGTTTTTTTGATGGATCCCTGGTGGAATCCGGCCGTGGAGGATCAGGCGGCCGATCGGGCCCATCGTATCGGACAGGAGCGGCCCGTGACGGTGTATCGGCTTGTCGCGAGAGATACGGTCGAAGAGAAGATACTGCTGCTCCAGGAGAAGAAGCGGGCGCTCGCCGAGATCGCGGTGGGGACGGGCGTGGGCGGCGGGAGCACGGAGATGACGCGGGAGGAGCTCATGGAGTTGTTGGCGTAGGCGTGGAGGATGACCGGAGGATGACCCTTGCGGGGGGCGGTGGTGCTCGGTCGCGTGCTCGCGTTGCTCCGCGCGCGGGCTCCTGCCTTGTTCGCGCGCAGCCGGGCTGCGCGCGAACGGGGAGCCGGTGGAAAAGAGCGGAGAATTGAAGTGCCGGCCGTGTCCGGCACGCGGAGGGTAGCTCGATGCAGCCGGAACTCGCTGCCGTGCCGATCCTGCTTGTGCCTCAAGCGTGAGCGGCATATAGCCGCGTCGTACGGTTCGATGCAGGGTACGACCGATGTCGAGCGCCGAATCATTTCCTCCGCAGGCCGCATTCTTTTACGCCATTCTGCGCCACCTGTCGGCTCACCCGGACGGCGACCAGCGCACGAATATCCACGAAGCCATGCCGGAGCTCTTGGGGTTGAGCGAGAGCCAGCGGCGCGAGCGTCTCTCGAATCAGCCGCACCTGCGTTATCGGTGGCGGAGCGGGTGGAGTCTGAGCGTTCTGAAGGCAGCAGGGTATGTGGACAACCCATCTCGGGCGCTGTGGTGTGTGACGGAAAAAGGGAAGAAGCTCCTGGCCCGGAATCCCGGCGGTTTCGATGACCAGGTCAGCCGCCAGATCATCCGTGAGTCCAGGCCCTTTCACGGCCCGGGCCAGGTTTCAGCCGCAACGAGCGAAGGCCACGACGTAGTCGAACTCACTCCAGACGAACGGATCGATGCTGTCGTCGAGGAACTCCGGAACGCGGTGTCCGCGGAACTACTGAAGCAGGTCATGCGCCAACCGCCGGTCTTCTTCGAGAACCTGGTCTTGGAGCTGCTCCGTGCCCTGGGTTACGGCTCGAGCGAAGATGATCTTCAGCGCGTCGGGGGAAGCGGCGATGGCGGCATCGATGGAATCATTTCGCTGGACCGCCTGGGGTTCGAGAAGGTCTATGTCTAGGCGAAGCGCTGGCAACACTCGATCGGAAGACCGGAGATCCAGGCGTTCTACGGCGCACTGGCAGCGCATCGGGCGAAGAAGGGCGTCTTCATCACGACCTCGAGCTTCACACGAGAAGCTCGTGATTTCGGGGCGCATGTTGCCGAGGCTGTGGTGCTAATCGATGGCGAGCGGCTCACCAATCTCATGATGGACTACGGCGTAGGTGTCACGCACTACCGGACGATAAGGCTGCCTCGAGTCGACTTGGACTTCTTCGCTTCACTGCCGGTGAGCTCGGATCCCATGGCGCCTGTGCGGACGGATCCGGTCGTGAGCGGGAGGCGAGCATGGTTCGCCGGGGAC
>JAFGIS010000495.1 GCA_016929495.1 Polyangiaceae bacterium
CCGGTCTTGCCGCCGGTCGCGCTGTCGTCGTCGTCGTCGTCGCCGGTCTTGCCGCCGGTCGCGCTGTCGTCGTCGTCATCGTCGCCGGTCTTGCCGCCGGTCGCGCTGTCGTCGTCATCGTCGCTTGGCGCGCCAGCAGCGCCGTTGTCTGACGGCTCGTCGCTTTCGTCGCTGCAACCTGCCGCGAAGAACGGAGCTGCCAACAGACAAGAGATGATGGCCCAATTCGTGAAGTTTCGCATTCGGTATTCTCCTTGCTCGGGTCGAATCCTGTACGCGGCTGGTGGCAGTTCCGTGCTCCTTCGGCAACATGTGTGTGCCAAGTCAGACTCCGCGCTGTAACGGAATACTCGAGGAACCGCCCGTTGCGCGGGACGCTGCGAGCATGTCACGATGGTGTCACAGACCAACCCCCGGTCTGTGCCGGGGCCTGGGCTTCGGTGCGACATCGGCGTGGCCGGCTCGTGCTCGCGGGCATCTGGAAAGATGCCCAGCGGCGCCTTGGTGCGCAACCGCTGTTCAGTACGTATAGCCGACGCCTAGCACGAACACAGTCCCTTCGGACACTCTTCTCGCGACCTCTCCGCTGCGCTTCGAGCCGACCGTGACCACCATGTCCGTGTTCAACAAGTCCTCGACCGTCAGCTTGGCTTTCAATCGCTCTGTGAGGTCCTGTGTCAAAGCGAGGTCGATTGAGTGACTCGGTTGTATGTACTCGTCGGGGACGCCCAGGGTCCCGATGTCCACAATGCGTGGGCCGGTCACGTTGTATAGCACACGTGCCCCGAAGCCGAGTTTCTGGTTGGCGTAGTCGAGCGCCAGATTCAGGACCCAGGGCGCGTGCAGCATCATGGGTCTCGACACGCTGGTCATGAAGCCCAGGCCCGTCACGTCTGAACCGGTCTGCTCGACGCCGACCCGGGAACGGGAGAGCGTGAGGTTCGCGATCACCGTGAAGTCGCGCAGGGCCTCGTCCAGCAGGTCGAGCTTCCTGCGCGCCTCGAGCTCGACCCCGATGAGCGTCGCATGCGGCGAGTTGCGATACGTCAAGGTCCCAGGGTCACCGGGCACAATGACGCGCTCGATGGGGTCCTTGATGTACTTGAAGAACACCGTGGTCGCCAGCACCTCACCGAGCGTGGGGAAGTACTCGAAGCGGGTATCCAGGTTCGTGATGTGCGACAGCGTCAAATCGGGGTTGCCCGCTTCGACTCGACCACCAAAGTAGTTGCTGAAGGCAAAGGGGGCGAGCTCGCGGAGTTGCGGACGTGCGAGAGTCTGTGAGGCGGCAACCCTGAGCTTGGACTTCGGCGTCGCGCTATAGACGAGCGACACCGCGGGGAGCCAGGTGGAGTCTTTCAGGTCTGCTCCCCGAACCGCTTCCGTGCCTTCAACTTGTTGAGCCAAACGGAGTTGATCCATGGGGTCGACACTCTGACGCGTCACCTCGAGTCGGCCTCCAGCCATCAACCGCACGGTGCGCGAAAGCGCCACGTCGCCCATGGCGTAGGCAGAGTAGACATCCAGGGCCGCGTCGTAGGCATCGGTCGGCTCAGTGCCCTCCACGAAATGCAGGATGCTTCCGATGTTGCTCGGCACGAACAGCTTGTCCGAGCAGGCCGGGTCGAACTCCCTGCCTTCGCAGTAGAAGTCCGGATCCCTGGCCGCGCGTGCGTTCTGACGGAAGGCAAAGCGACGAGCACGAAACTCCCGATTCTTGAGCAGGGCCGCCGTTCCGAGCTTCACACGGGATTCTGGCTCACCGCGGGTGAGCGGTTGGGTCCAGTTCAGCCCTCCACCCTTGGCCACCTCGCTCTGCTTCGCAAAGAAGTGGCGGCCGCTGTCCGAGGCGTCGATGTAGCTCCAGGCTTCGCGGACGGTGTTCCACTGGTAGACGACGTCCCGGGTGTTGGGCTCGTTGCGCCGGGCGCTCGAAAGCGCCGCATTCCAGTCGAACGTGCCACGGTTGAGCACGTCGAACCGGTGCCTTCCGGACAGCTCGCCGAAGTCGAGGGCCTTGCTCGTGAAGACGAGCCGGTCGTTGTGGTAGTCGGCAGAGTGGTAGGCATTGAACCCTTCGTACGACTCTGCCCCGTTGTCCGAAAGCTGACTGTGTAGCCCGATCAGTTTGAGTTGGTGGGAAGCCGACAGCTCGTAGGTCAAGCTACCCATGGCGCCCCAGCGGACCTTGTCGGTGCCAGAGTCAAAGTGGTAGTCCACGAACTTCGTGAGCTCGCCCGAGGCGTTGAGCTGGTAGACGCGCTCGACTCCTTTCTGCCGCTCGAAGGATCTTCCGTAGTTGAGCGACGCAATCGCACCGAGCCTGCTTTCGTGGCCGATCTGCCACCCCTGGCCCGCGACCACACCGAAGCTGTGGTTGGGCGGGGTGAACGACTGGGTGGGCGACATGTACGTGTTCATGGCGCGCCCGATACGGATGGTGTCCTCGTCCGTGATCGGTGTCCCGTCGGGCCGCGTCTGACCTTCGTCGACCAGGGTGTCGCTGGGCACTTCACGGGGTAGAGCACGCATGCCGCTGTCGAACCCGAGCCCGTCGGTGCTGCTGCCGCGGTGCGACGGCCTGTCGCGGAAGGTGGCGGCTGTGTCGTACCCCACAGCGGCGGACGCGCTGAACAGGGGCTTGCTCGGTATTTCGCGGGTTTGCACGTTCACCGAGCCGCCAGCGAAGTCGGCGGGCATGTCGGGCGTGAAGGTCTTGTTGATCGATACCGATTCGAGGACCTGCGACGGAAACAGATCGAGCGGGACGGCAGCGCGGTCCGGCTCCGGACTGGGCAACGGAGCGCCGTTGAGCAGACCGTTCGTGTAGCGTTCGCCGAGGCCGCGCACGTACACGAAGCGCCCGCCCTCGACGCTCGCGCCCACGACGCGCTGCGCGGCCTGGGCCGCGTTGCTATCGGCCGACTTGGCGATCTCGGTGCGCCCCACGCTGTCAGCCACGGCCGTCGAACGCTGACGGTTGAGCATCTGCCCTTCGACGCTCGACTGCTCGACCTCGGCTTCGACCACGATGACGTCCTCGGCGCCCTCTTCGGGTTCGAGGATCATGTCGTGCCGGTACACGCGACCCCGGCGCACCACGACCTTGACGAGCCGGGCCGGCCGGTGCAGCTCGTACAAGAAGCGCAGCGTATAGGTGCCCGGAGGCAGCTCGAGGCGGTAGCGACCGTCCAGGTCCGTGATGGTCTGGAAGCTAGTGCCGCTCACCAGCACGGCCGCCTCGATGAGCGGCTCATGCAGCTCCGTGTCGGTGACGACTCCCCAGACGACACCCTGTCCCTTGGGCGGCGGCCGCGCCGGGTCCTGGGGAGCTTCTATGACGGTTTCGTCCGCTTCATCGACATCGGAATCTGCTTCTTCCGCCGGCGCCTCTTCGGCCGGAGCGCTGGCGGCTGCCTCGGGCGGCGGCGAAGGTTGAGCCGATTCGCCTTTGCCCGCGGCCGAGGGCGCCTCCAGCGGCGCGGACGGCTCCGCAGGCCCGCTCTCCTTTGCCTCCGCGGGTGCCTGCGGCGCGGACGCCGACGCAGGCGGGTGGTTCGACGGCTCGGCGGCAGACTCGGCCGCCTGTGCGCGAGCGGCGGGAGCATACCCGAGGGCGACGAGCAGGACGATCGATGCGATGCTAGGTTCGAAACGTTGCATGCTGGTCTGCGTTTCGCACACATTCGCCCGCCCGAAAGCCTTCCGGGTCGGCGGGCCACGCAGGAACCGCCGACATGCGGCAGAGCCGATGTGCGCTGGGTTACTTGAGAACCGATTCAGTCAGTATGGCAATGGACTTGGCACCCCCTGCTCGTGACGCATCGAGCGCCTGCACGGCCTTGCCGTACGGAAGGTCGTCGTGCGCATCGAAATACAGCACCTTGTAGCGCTGCGCCGCCAACATGCGCGGCAGCCGATTCGTCAGCTCGGACGCCGTGAGGACCGTCTTGTTGATGCGAATCGTCCCGCTCTTGTCCACGGTCATCACGAGCGGATCGTTACCTCCGCTGGCGGGCTTGGCCTCCTCCTCCTTGGAGTCGTCCTGCGTCGGCAGGTTGAGCCAGAAGGTTTTGGTCATCATGGGTGTGACGACCATGAAGATGATGAGCACCACCAGAGCGATGTCGACCAGCGGCGTCACGTTCATATAGGGCGTCGGGCGAGGTTTGCCGGAGGGGCTGGTAACGAACATACCCATGGGAGTGTCTCCTGGGCGGCCTAGGTCTTGGCGGCGTTGCGCTGGATGACCTTGAGCGATACTCCGCGAAACCCGATGTCCTGAATGGTGGCGAACGTCTCTCTCACCCTTTTGTAAGGGATATTCTCGTCGCTCTTGAGCATTACGTGGCGGTTGGGGTCGATCGTGTGCATTCGTCTAAGCCGCTCGGATAGGGTCCGCGGTTCGATGGGTCGCCGGTCCAGCAGCAGCTCACCCTGGGCGGCTATCGTGACCTCGATGGGACTCAGGTCCTTGGCATCGGGGTCGGGTTGGAAGATCGCAGGCAGGTCGACACGTGCCCCCTCGTTGAGAGCCGGAGCGATGACCATGAAGATAATGAGCAGCACGAGGACGACGTCCACGAGCGGAGTCACGTTGATCTCCGGCACGGGAGCAGCGAACTTGCGTCGCTTCCGGCTCATGACGGCACTACTTCCTTTGCTGCTGGAGCGGGGTTCAACCGGCTGCGACCGTCCTAGGCCGCTGCCGACTGGCGCTCCGCCTTCTGGGCCCGGTTTCCGCCGAAGTGCCCCTGCATCTCGTCGAGCAGCTCACCGGCCGCACGCTCCAACGTCAACTCGATGGCGGCCACGCGCGCAGTGAGGTAGTTGAAGAGCAGCACGACGGGGATCGCCACGAGCAACCCGAGCGCGGTCTCGACCAGCGCTTCGGCAATGCCGGACGATACGGCCCCCAGGCCTCCGGACCCCGCAGCCGCTATGCCCCTGAACGCGGCGATGATGCCCACCACGGTTCCCAGCAGTCCGACGAACGGCGCCACCGAGCCGACCGAGGCCAACACGCCGAGCCCGCGCCGGAGCTCTGCGCCCAATACCTCCTTCTGCCTTTCGGTTTCGTTGCGAGCTCTTTCTAC
>JAFGIS010000496.1 GCA_016929495.1 Polyangiaceae bacterium
CGAGAGTTGGGGATCCCCTCCGGCGCTCTCGACTCACGGCTGTCGACTCTTGACCAGAGGCATCAGATCCGGAAGCTGACTCGAATGGTACGACTTTCGTGCCCCATAGACGCTAGGACGGAGCATGATGCTGGGAAGTGCCGCGTCCGCCGGCCCAGCGCCAGGAATCGGGGTCATGTGGCTACGAACATGACTGGCGCGTTCGTCTGCAGGCTGCCTGTCGCGAGCCGCGCGTGCTTTCCGCCTTTCGTGTGTGGTGGCTGAACCACGGCGCAGCACTCCCGAAACCCAACGCTGGTCGGGCACGACACCAGCGGTCCACGCCAGGCTACGCGGCAGCGCCGCTGACGAGCTGGTCTGGCACGCCCGCTGCGGCCCTCCGTTCGAGCAGCGCCCGGCCGCCCCTCGCAGAGAAGGCGCCAAGCCCAAGGCTACGCGGTCCCGTTACCACAACCGCCCGGGTCGAGGAACCGGGGCGCACGGTGACAAAACCGTGAACAACGCGTCCAAGAAGCGCCACCCTGCGCTGACTCGTGAGTTTCTATGGCGCGGCCTCACGTCGCTACGTGTTTTGCACAGGGGGGCACTGTGGTTGTCGCGCCCACGGCCCTAGGCACACTCCTACGTGGGACAGGCCCCCGGGACGCGCAGGAATGAGCTCATGTCCGACGAACTGACTGCTCACCTCATGTCGCTCAGAATCGACCGGAGCGCGAAGTCCCGGTCGAGGGGTTGGCCAAGGCTGTTTCTTGGGCTTTCGGTCGCGGGCGCCCTGGCCTTCGCGGCGGTGGTAGCCAAGCCCCACGTCGAGGCAGCGCTCTTCCAGACAGCTGTCAAGGCCACGGAGATTGCCACGGTGTCGCCTGCGCAGGCGTCTATCGAGCTGACGGCCGCGGGCTACGTTCAGGCGGACCGCGTTTCTCGCATTGCGCCCAAAGTACCAGGGCGCGTTTCGAGTGTCCACGTCCGTCAAGGCGACCGAGTCGAGGCGGGACAGCTGCTGGTCGAGCTCGATGCTGCGGACGATCAGGCGAGCATCGCAGCCGCTCGCAGCCGGGTGGCAGCGGCGCTGGCCGAGGCGAGAAGTGCCGACGCGCGTGCGGCCGTTGCTCGATCCGAGCTGGAAGAGGCAAAACAACGAGCGTCGCGCGAGCGGAGGCTGGCCGACCGGGGCGTGACCGCCGCAGCCGCGGCCGAGGATCTCGAGGCCCGCGTAGCATCGCTCGCCCGGTCCGTCGAGGCTGCCCAGGCCCAGGCCAGGGCCGCCGAAGCCAGCGCCCGCGCGCTGGGCGCAGAGGTCTCCGTGCTCATGACAGGGCTCGCCAATCTCAAGCTCGTGGCCCCGAGAGCGGGCACGGTGATCAACAAACCGCCCGAGGTCGGCGAGTACATTGGGCCGCAGCCGCCCGGGGTGACCATGGACATGGGAGGGATCCGCGTGGCGGACTTGTCGGCACTCGTAGTAGAAGCGGACATCCCCGAAGCTCGTTTGAGCGCGGTCCGAGAAGGCCGGCCCGCGGAGATCGTGCTCGACGCGTATCCGAATCGACGCCTGCCTGGCCAGGTCCGACAGATCACGCCGGAGGTCGACCGGGCCAAGGCTACGGTGCTGGTGAGGGTCGCGTTCAGCGACGACACGCGCGGGGTACTGCCCGATATGTCAGCGCGGGTCAGCTTTCTGGCCCAAACGATCGCCGCAGCCGACCTGGCCGTCCCGCCCAAGACCGTGGTGCCTCGCTCGGCCGTAGCCGAGCGCAGCGGCACCAAAGTCGTGTTCGTGCTCCGAGAGGGCCGTGTCCGCATGGTTCCAGTAACGCTCGGACCATCCTTCGGCTCAGGATTCGAAGTGCTTCGTGGACCCGGCTCCGGCACACGGGTCGTAGCCGATCCACCCGCAACCCTCGCTGATGGCCAGGCTGTGAAGCTCGAGGGATGATGCCAGCCTGGACTGCTTGCCGCCCGTAGAGGAGGCCGTATGCCAACACCGGAAGCAGCCGGACAATCAACCGACGCGTTCGTGAACCTGGATGACAAGCCGCCGCCATTCGATGATCGGAGGAGTCGTGAAATCGCGACCAAGCCGGACATCGAGCTCCGCGGCGTAGCCAAAACCTACTGGCGCGGCAAGGAGCCCGTCGAGGTGCTCAAGGACCTGGACTTGACCATCGCGGAGGGAGCGTTCGAGGCGCTGATGGGACCCTCAGGCTCGGGCAAAAGCACGCTACTGAACTTGATTGCGGGACTCGACATCCCCGATTCGGGCACGATCAGCGTGGCGGGGGCTGACCTCGCCAAGCTGGGGGTGGGTGCGAGAGCCAAGTGGCGGGCTCAGAACATCGGCTTCGTATTCCAGACCTACAACATGATGCCCGTTCTGACCGCTCTGGAAAACGTGGAGCTGCCGTTGCTGCTTACGCGGCTGTCCTCCCGCGAACGTCGCGAACGCGCTCAGACGGCGCTCAAGGTGGTGGGCCTGCAGGATCGAATGGATCACTATCCGCGCGAGCTCTCCGGCGGTCAGGAGCAGCGGGTCACGATAGCGCGTGCCATCGTGACCGACCCGCGCATCATCGTCGCGGACGAGCCGACCGGCGACCTGGACCGGGAAAACGCCGAAGAAATCCTCGCGCTGTTGGCCAAGCTGAACGAGGAGTTCACCAAGACCATCATCATGGTCACGCATGACCCCGCTGCGGCCGAGCGAGCCAGTATCGTGCGCCGACTAGACAAGGGCCGGCTGATATGAGGCTCTCTTCCCTCGGTGTGCGTAACGTGGCGCGGAACCGTTTTCGGACCGCGTTGACCGTGCTGGGCGTTGCGGTGGCCATCATTGCGTTCCTGATGTTGCGCACGGTTCTCTCGTCGTGGACGGCGGCGGCGGACTACGCCGCCAAGGATCGCGTGGTCACCCGTCACAAGGTCAGCTTCATCATGCCGCTGCCGCGCAAGTACGTGGACGACATCGCACGACAGCCCGGTGTGAAGGACACGCTGTTGGCCTCGTGGTTCGGAGGCAAGGATCCGAGACACGAACAGGAGTTCTTCGGCACGATCGCCGTGGACCCGCGGGCGTTCGTGCGTGTCTACGACGAGGTGAAAGTGGAGCCCGCCCAGCTCGAGGCGTGGCAGCAGGAGCGAAGAGGGGCCATCGTCGGGGACGCACTGGCAAAGAAGCTCGGCTACAAGGTCGGAGACAGGGTGACGCTGCGCGGCACCATCTATCCCGGAGACTGGCCGTTCCTGATCAAGGGGATCTACACGACCACCCGACAGTCCATGGACCGCTCGAGCCTGTTCTTTCATTACGACTACCTCAACGAGTGGCTGAAGCAGAACAACCCCAGGGGAGCCGACCAAGTGGGCTGGGTCGTCAGCCGTATCGAACCCGGCCAGAGGCCCGCCGACGTAGCCAAGCGCCTGGACGCCGCCTTCGAGGTGCGCGACGTCCAAACGACGAGCCAGGACGAGCGCTCGTTCAATACGTCCTTTCTCGGCATGATCACCGCCGTGCTCAAGGCCGTCGACGTCGTCTCGATCGTGATCCTGCTCATCATGATGCTGATCTTGGGCAACACGATCGCGATGGGCGTGCGCGAACGCACCCACGAGTACGGAGTGCTCCGCGCGATCGGGTTCCGGCCCAAGCATCTGGTCCTGTTCGTCGTGGGCGAGGCGTCGACGCTCGGAGTCGTCGGCGGCGCGCTGGGCGTTGCGCTCGCGTATCCCCTGGTCGAGAAGGGCATGGGACGCTTCCTCGAGGAGAATATGGGCGCCTTCTTCCCCTATTTCCGCATTGATCCGGCCACGGCCGTCCTGGCGCTGGCTCTGGCGTCGCTGCTCGGCGCCGGGGCTGCGCTCATTCCGGCGCTCCGGGTCGCAAAGCTCGACGTCGTCAACTCACTGCGCAAGGTCGGGTAAACCATGTTCGTCCCCCTCAGCTACAACGTCCGCAGCGTGTTCGTGCGCAAGGCTACGACGATCGCCACCACAATGGGTATCGCTCTGGTGGTGTTCGTGTTGGCCTCGAGTCTGATGCTGTCGCACGGCATCCGCAAGACGCTGGTGAGCACGGGCACCGACGACCGCGCCATCGTGCTCAGAAAGGGCAGCGACAACGAGCTCTCCAGCACCATCGATGACTCCAAGGTCGGCATCATCCTCGCGTCGCCCGGCGTACGAAAGGTGCAAGGCGCGCCTATCGGCGTCGGCGAAGGCGTGGTGGTCATCGCCCTCGACAAGCTCGGTGATGAGGGCAAGGTATCCAATGTTCAAGTGCGCGGCGTTCAGCCGGCCAGCTTCGGGCTCCGTGGAGAGGTGAAAGTGGTCGCGGGGCGCCCCGCGCGGCCGGGGACGGACGAAGCGGTGATCGGCCAAGCGCTGCGCGGCCGGTTCAGCGGTCTGGATCTCGGCCAGTCTTTCGAGCTCAAGAAGAACCGACCCGTGAGAGTGGTGGGCGTGTTCGACGCGGGCGGTAGTGCCTTCGATTCGGAAGTGTGGGTCGACGGCGACACGCTTCGCAGCGCCTTCGGACGCGAGGGACTCGTCTCCTCGGTTTTGGTCCAGCTCGAGTCCCCCTCGAAGCTCGACGCGTTCACCGCGGCCGTGGAGCAGAGCAAGCAACTCGGGCTCGAGGTCGAAGGCGAGCGTTCCTACTACGAGAAACAGTCCGAGGGCACCAGCACGTTCATCATGGCCATCGGCGTGCTCATCGCCGTGTTCTTCTCGCTCGGCGCGATGATCGGAGCCGCCATCACCATGTATGCGGCGGTGAGCCAAAGGTCACGGGAGATCGGGACCTTGCAGGCGCTCGGCTTCTCGCGCTTCGCGGTGCTGCTCTCGTTCATGGTCGAGTCGGTCGTTCTGGCCTTGGCCGGGGCCGCCTTGGGGGCGCTGGGCAGTCTCGCGATGGCGGCCGTCAAGTTCTCGATGATGAACTTCGCCACCTGGCAGGAGGTGACTTTCTCGTTCGAGCCGTCGCCAGCCATCGTGGTGGGCTCCATGCTGGCCGGCGCGGTCATGGGGCTCATGGGTGGCTTCTTCCCGGCCGTACGCGCAGCGAGGACTTCCCCGATCGCGGCCATGCGCGCCTGACACCTGACGCGCGCGAAGTCCTCACTTCAGCGGCCTTTTCTCGCCGCCGGCCTCCGCTCCACCACTGCGGGCTCATCGCCGGGCAACGGGCGGCACGGCGAGCTTCCGGACCAGCGCCGGGTCGAAGCCAAGTTCAGGGGTACGGCGGCCCGGGTCAGAGCCCTCAGAGCTTCCTTCGTCCAGCTCGTCGCCTGCGTGCAAGTCAGTGGCGCGCGTGGCCTTTCTCGAGGCTGGGATTGAAGAGGCCGGCAGGGTCCTTCGAGGAAACGCCTGTGGCGACCGTCATCTTCACGACCTTCTTGTGCGTCTGGACGGTGCAGACTAGCTGATGAACATGATCACCAGCCCCGGCGAGCTCGCAGAACCGGCAAGGCTGGACTCCCGGCCGCTCGGGTCTGCGAGCCTGAAATCCACGGCGGGTGTGCCGAGCGCCAGCAGGGTCGAAGGGGTCTCTGCCACGGTATCCTCCTCGAAGGTGTTGTCGATGAGGCACAGGGAGCGATCCACAGGCCCTGCAGGAGCTACTGGCCGTTCCCGCTCATGTTGGAGAAGACCTCGGTGACAATATCCACCACAACGCTCGCCTGGGAAGCCGACTGCTTCGACGGTGCCGGGCGTTGCTGGTCGCGGCAGTGGCTACCCGCGGCCAGTCGAGCCCGCCACGGCGCGCATCGCGGACTTGGCAAACGCGAGCCTCGACCCCAGAGCTTCGTGGTGACCACCATCGACCGAATCGCCGAGTTGCTCGGCAGTGACGCGGCGTTGCTGACCCATGAGTGCCGAACCGTCAGCAGGGAGCGCCTCAGCCTCCCGGGGCCTGACTTCGTGGACCGAGTGTTCATGGGGTCCGACCGGCCGGTGTCGGTCAACCGTAGCCTGCAACAACTGTTCGACCATGGCCGCCTGGGGGGTACGGGCTACCTTTCCATCTTGCCCGTCGACCAGGGCGTGGAGCACTCGGCGGGCGCGTCGTTTGCGCCCAACCCGGACTACTTCGACCCCGAGAACATCGTTCGTCTCGCACTCGAAGGAGGCTGCAACGCCGTGGCTTCCACCAGAGGCGTCTTGGGAATGGTCGCACGCAAGTACGCTCACAAGATCCCCTTCATCCTCAAGCTGAATCACAACGAGCTTCTGAGTCTGCCGGCACAGCACGACCAGGTCATGTTCTCGAGCATCTCGCAAGCGCGGGACATGGGGGCCGTGGCCGTCGGCGCGACCATCTACTGGGGTTCGCCTGAATCGCGGCGGCAGCTCGTCGAGGTTTCGCGTGCTTTCGAGGCGGCGCACCAGGCGGGAATGGTCACGATCCTGTGGTGCTATCTCAGAAACCCCGCATTCAAGGCAGCCGAGGACTACCATTTCTCGGCAGACCTCACCGGGCAGGCCAACCATCTCGGTGTGACGCTGGGCGCCGACTTGGTCAAACAGAAGCTGCCCGAAAACAACGGCGGATACACGGCCCTGCGCTTCGGCAAGACTCACCCTGAGGTGTATTCCGAGCTCACCAGTCCCAGCCCCGTCGATCTCTGCCGCTATCAGGTGGTCTCCGCCTACCTGGGCCGCGTCGGCCTGATCAATTCCGGGGGAGCCTCGGGTGAGCGGGACTTGGCCGAGGCCGTGCGTACGGCCGTGATCAACAAACGCGCTGGCGGCATGGGCCTGATCAGCGGACGCAAGGCGTTTCAGCGTCCGCTCGGCGACGGCATCGAGCTGCTGCATGCGATCCAGGACGTCTACCTCTGCCCGGACGTCACGATCGCTTGAGCGGCTCACATGGAGACGAGCCGGTTCACCTGCGCAGCGCAGATGAAGTCGTTCTCGGACAGGCCTCCCACCGCGTGCGTGCGGTAGCGCACCCGGCAGGACCGATAGGAAACCTCGAGCTCGGGATGGTGGTCTTCGCGATGAGCCAGCCAAGCCACGGCATTGACGAACGCCATCGTCTCGTGGAAGTTCCTGAACGAGTACGTGCGCGAAATGCTCTCGCTCGAGGAATCGAGGGACCAACCGGTTGCCTGGGGCAGCAGGAAGCGAACCTCATCCGGGCCGAGAGGCGTGCCGCCTTGGCAAGGTCGGCAATGGCGCGCTGCCAGGTCGTCCACAGAATTGTTGTCGAGGGCCATAACGTGGGGTATGCGGACGCAGGCCCGCGTGCACAAGCGGGAGCTGCGATGCTGGCCGCTAAGTCGGAGCCGAGCCTGTGCGACAGCCCGAACGAGTGGTCATACCGGCCCGTAGTCCTCGGTTCGAATCGACCGGCGTGGCAGGCCCGCCGTCATCAACCTCTCGCTGACCTGCTCGATCATCGGTGTGAGCCCACAGACGAACGCCAGGCTTGGCCTCAGGCGCGCGACCCGATGAACCACGTGGTTCTGCACGTAGCCCGTGAGTCCGGTCCAAGCTGCGTCAGGGCGGGACAGCGTCACCGCCAGCTCGAATCGAGGTATCCGATCGACCCACGACGTGAGCTCACGGGCCCACAGGATGTTGGGTTGCCCCCGACAGCCGAACAGCAGCGTGAGCCGGGGACCGTTGGTGCGATTCAGTTCGTCTTGGAGCATCGCTCGTAGCGGTGCCAGGCCGGTTCCTGCTGCAATGAACAGGGTCGGTACGTTGCGTTCTTCGGGCGGCCAGAGGAAACCGCCCCGCGGTCCCTCTGCGTCGAGCACGCTTCCCACGCCGAGCGCGTGGAGGGCAGTCGACACCGGGCCGGCTGGAACCCGCGTCACGGCGATGTCAACTCGGTTGGGACCCGCGCGCCCCGGAGCCGACGCAATGGAGTACGGTCGCTTGAGCACCAGACCGCTTGCGGTGGGGACTAACAGATCTATCGCCTGACCTGGCGCGTAATCGAATACGCGCGGCGCCAAGAGCTCGAACCTGAGGTTGCGCACGGAATCCGAAAGAGGTTCGCTCGATTCGAGGCGTAGCCGCAAGCGCATGGCCGATCAAATACCACGGCTGCAATCGCGATCGCTGTCGTTGTCTGGCCAACTGCCCGAGTGACCACTGGTTGATGCACGTCTATCCCTCGACCCACATCGCCCTTGAACACGACTCCAGCTCGTGTGAGGCACATCGAGCCCCTTCGTCCAGCAGGCACGGCGAACAGTTGTGATGGTCGTCTACCGCGTCGGCGAGTGGCCCCACAGCCTGGGGCGTGTGGTCCCCGGCTACTGTCCCGAAGCCCGACGCAACCGGTCGAGATCGCTCGACACGCGATGGCTGATCGTCACCAGTGGGTCAGCAGAGTCCGAACGCAAGCCGTTCCGCAGCCCACAGGCGATGGCCCCCGTCGCTCGCAAGGCGGGCCAGCGGACTCGTTGCCGAACACCTGGCGCGGCAGGGCTCGAGCAGGACGGCACGTGCGGTCCATGCAACTCGACCCGTACCTCCGAAGGGATCTCGCCGCGCTGGCGCTCACCGCAAGCTTCGTTCGGACTTCGATTTCGCGCGACTGGGGACTTGCTGCCCCCAGTCGACGACGGGCCCTCAGCCGGCGAAGGCGGTGCCCAAGCACGGGCACGACTGGGGTCCCCGTCCCTCCTCCGCGTGTTGGGGCTCGCGGCTATCCTGGTCGCTCGGGCGAACGAGAAGCTCCTGGCGCTCCGTTGCGCTCGAAGGGCTGGCGAATCGAAACACCGGCGCCATACTGACTGCGACGCACTGACGGAGGCACGCGTGCCATGATCTCGATGACCCGACTGGCCGCCGAAAAGGTACACGAAGTCGCAGAAGCGGAGGGGCTGACCGGGCAGGGCCTGCGGCTCCGAGTGCTCGGTGGGGGGTGTTCCGGCTTTCGGTACGATTTGCACTTCGAAGACGAGCCCACTGAACTCGATGAGCGATTCGAGTCGAACGGTGTCGAGCTGTACGTCGACCCCCTGAGCTTCCAGTATCTGGATGGCACGGAAATCGACTTCGTCGAGGGCGTGGACGGCTCCGGCTTCAAGTTCGGCAACCCGAACGTCAGCGGAACCTGTGGGTGCGGTTCATCGTTCCGGGCCTAGTGGGTCGCTGGCCCAGAGCACCGATCCGCCGGACGTTGCACGGCTGCCTCGCGTGGTCGTGGCGAGCAAACGCCGGTGTTGGGGTCGCCGAGTTCAGAGTGCCTACGGGCTCTGACCCGCTTCGGGACAGCGCCGCATCACGCTCCCCACGAAGAACGGACCCATCTGCTCGGCGAATTCGCTGGTCTGGCCGGTTCGACGCATGGACTGCACCAAGTGCGACAGGGGATAGAGATCCTTGCCGACCAGGCCAATGACGAAGTCGTTGTCCGCTCGGTAGAGCCCGTGGCACGCCAGCCGAACGTCGCGCGCGTATCCCTGGTCGCCGTAGGCACGGCCGATCCTGCCGTGTTCCTTCAAGATCTCCGCGCGCTCGCGCGCTTCGAGCCGGGGGAACGCCGTGCTGCTCGGCGAGCTCGCGTTCGCACCGTTCCGCCGTCTGGTCCTTTTCGGCACTGACCTCGGGCCTCGCTCGCTCTACGTGCTCGGCACGATCCTGTTGGTCCAAGTGACTCTGCTGCTGCTCTTCTACAAGGAATTGAAGCTCGCGACGTTCGATCCTGGCTTCGCTGCGGCGCTCGGCTTCGCTCCGGTCGCCGTGCGCTACGGGTTGATGGCCACCGTGTCGGTCACCGTGGTCGGCGCGTTCGATGCGGTCGGATCGATCCTGGTGGTCGCCTTGATGGTCGCGCCCGCGGCAGCCGCGCACTTCTTCGCGCGACGTCTTTCCGCGTTCCTCGGCCTCAGCGTTCTTCTGCGCGTTGTCAGCGCCCTCGCGGGCTACTGGTTGGCAAGGCTCCTGGATGCATCGATCGCCCGGAGCATGGCGACCCTGTCGGGCGCCGTCTTTCTCGTCGCATTCCTGTTGGCGCCTGACCGAGGATGGATCGCAACGTGGCTACGACGGCGCGCACAGCAACGGGAATTCGCACTGGAAACGCTGACAATCCACCTGTTGCAGCACAGCGGCCTGCCCGAGGAGGCGGAGGAGTGCCGGGTCATCCACCTTCAGAAGCACCTCGGTTGGCGTCCGGAACAAGCGAACGAGGTCGTAGGGCGCGCCGTGCGACGCGGTCTGGTCGTACGCGAGGCGGACCGACTGAGGCTGAGCGCCGAGGGGCTGGCCTTCGGGAAGGAGTGGCTCGGCCGGTGAAGCGCAATGCAGCGGCAGCGGGCGCGGCTGTCGTCTCTGCACTGAGCCACCAGGCCGCGATCGCCGGAGAGGACGGCATCGTGACCGACAGGCCGGACGTAGGCGAGTCGAGCGAGACCGTGGGCGCGCTCCGGCTTCAGATCGAGACCAGCGGGCTCGTCGAGACCGAACGTGAGAGCAAAGGCCGGGTGACCGCGGTGCGGACGCCGACCAAGATTCGGCTCGGGCTGATCGATGCGCTGGAGGTACATCTGGAGACCGACGGATTGGCGCACGAACGGGTGCGAGCCTCCTCCGAGGAGTCGGCAGACGCGAGCGGGGTGACGGACGTCGGAACGGGTGGGAAGGTTCACCTGATCGACCAGCAGCACGTGCTGCCCTCGAGCGCCATCCTGGTTTCGTTGACGATTCCGGCAGGATCGCACGCGTTCTCCGACGGCAATGCCTCGCTCTCGCCAACGCTGGCCACGAGCTGGGATCTGGACGGAGACTGGTCCGTCGGAACGAACCTGGGCGCCACGGCCGCGCTCACCGAGCGCGACTCGCATCCGGACACGCTGCGTTTCGCGGTGGCACTCTGGCGGAGTTGGGCGCCGCTGAGCGAGCGGCTATCGAGCTTCATCGAACCGTCCGGGGAGATCCCGCTCGACGCGACCGTGTCTGCGATCCAAGTGCAGGGGGGCTTCGCCTACCTCGTCCGCCCGTTGGCCCAGTTGGATCTGGCGGTGGTCCGCGGTCTGAGCTCCGCCGCCGCCGACTACGGAGCCACGGTCGGTTGCAGCGTCAAGATCTGACGGCCGGCAGAACACCGTCGTCCGTGGCGCGGCGCGGCGTGCCGCATCATCCCGCCCGGCAACGGGCGCGCTGACGACGACGACGAACGCAGCTGTCAGCCGAAAGCGATCGCCGACGCGGCGGGCCGCGGGCACACGTTGGCGCGACCGTTACCTCGACGACGGGCGCACTCGGGCTCTGTCCCCCGTCTGGGGCTTGCGGCCGCGTCGGCCGGCACTACGGCTATCCCAGGCGCGGTCTCGACGGCGGAGTTCCGGCCGAAGCGCCGCCCTCTATCCGGTGCCAACCCACCTCGGTGCCTAAGCCTCGGAGGCAAACATGTCCACCAAGTATACCCTCCCGCCACTTCCGTACGCTTATGATGCGCTCGAGCCGCATTTGGATGCTCAGACGATGCAGCTCCACCACGACAAGCACCACCAGGGGTACGTCGACGGTGCCAACAAGGCGCAGCAGGAGCTCGCGGCGGCCCGCGACAAAGGCGACTTCTCGCTGGTCGACTACTGGGAGAAGAAACTCGCCTTCCACACCTCGGGTCATGCCCTGCACAGCGTCTTCTGGACCAACCTCGCGCCACCCGGCAAGGTGGGCCAGCCGAGCCGCGAGCTGGCCCAAGGGATGGAGCTCGCCTTTGGCGGTCTCGACAAGTTCAAGGCGCAGCTGACGGCCGCCGCAGTCAGCGTGGAGGGCAGCGGCTGGGGGCTCCTGGCCTATGAACCGCTCGGCAAAAGCCTGGTCATCCTGCAGTGCGAGAACCACCAGAAGCAGGCAATCTGGGCCACGACGCCGCTACTGGTCATCGATGTCTGGGAGCACGCGTACTACCTTCGCTACCAGAACCGGCGTCTCGACTATGTCAAGGCCTGGTGGAACGTGGTGAACTGGGACGATGTGTCGCGTCGCTTCGCAGCGGCGCTCGCCACCGTACGTTGAGGGCGGAGGATACGCTCGACGTGACGGCGCGCGGCGGCGCGGTCTGTTGCCACGGGTCGTTCGTCCGCAACTCTCGCGGCACCCCGGCGGGGTCTGCTCCACCCGTCGCCCCTCGGTCACGGCGCCCGGGTTGGCGCTCCGGTTCGCTGGTCCCATGTCGCCGCAATGCAGGAGCGACAGGATCCTCGTGTCAGGGGCCGGGTGCCCTCACCGCCCAAGCCCTCGTGGCTCAGGGTGCGCGCGCCGGGTGGCGAGGGCTACGAGCGCGTCAAACGAACACTGCACCAGCTCGGTCTGCACACGGTCTGCCAGGAGGCACGATGTCCCAACGTTGCGGAATGCTGGGGCGCCGGGACTGCGACCGTCATGTTGCTCGGCGACACGTGCACGCGCGGGTGCCGTTTCTGCGCGGTCAGGAGCGGCAGGACCGGCGAGTTGGTTGATCCGAACGAGCCCCGCAATGTGGCGGAGGCGATCACGTCACTCGGGCTTCGTTACGTCGTGCTCACCATGGTAACGAGGGATGATCTGCCGGACGGGGGCGCCTTGCATATTGCGACCACCGTGCAGCAGCTGCGCGCCCGGGACCCGAGGGTCGTCGTCGAGGTGCTGGTAGGTGACTTCCGTGGCCAAGCCGACCAGATCGATACCGTGCTTGACGCCAGACCTGACGTGTTCGCGCACAACATCGAAGTCACTCGGGCGATGACGCCCAGGATCCGCGATCGACGCTTCAGCTACGAGGGCTCGCTCCGCGTCTTGCGGTACGCTCGGGCGCAGGGCAAGGCGCGGTACATCAAGAGCTCGATCATGGTCGGAGTTGGGGAAGCCGACGCAGAAATCCTCGAAGCGCTCGCCGATCTTCGGAGCAATGGCGTCGACATCGTCACACTGGGACAGTACCTTCGGCCCTCTGCTCGACATGCTCCGGTGGATCGCTACGTCGCGCCCGAAGCGTTCGGAGACTACCAACGGTTCGCCGAACAGCTGGGGTTTGCCTTCGTTGCCGCCGGACCGTTGGTCCGGTCCAGCTATCACGCCGCCGAGGTGTTCGTCGGTGCGCAGCTGGGGTCGGACTCGTCGCTGCACGGGGCCGACGTGCTCGCAGGAGGCGTGCGGCCAGCGTAGCCGCCCTGGCACACGGCAAGCGACGGGTCGATCGGTTGACGGCCCGGACGACGAATGGGTCGTCCGGCGGATAGCGTCGTGGTCATCCGGCGCGTGGGATTCCCAATGCCAGCTTCGATCGGGGGCGTTTGGCATGTGCGCGAGCCTTCCGCTGCGTTTCCGTCGCTGCGCTGGGCGTACTCATTGCGCACGCTGGAAGCGTGTGGTCGGCCCTCGACGAGATCATCGTCCTGTTGCGTGAACGTCCGGCCTCCGCGCAGGCAAGAAAGGCGATTCGGCCTGATCGCGGGGGTCTTGCGGCGCGCCCGCCGCAGCTCTAGGTGCTGGTCAACGGCCGCGCTCGCCCCGCGCAACCGGTGAGGCGCCTGGCCGGCCATGGCGGCAGCCGAGCACACAAGCAAGCCCATTCCTGCCGGCGCAGGGACCCTGGCACCGGCACCGACACCCACCGACTGGAAGAAGCCGATTCGAAATGGAATGCAGACGCGACGAACGCCGGTGTCCCAAGCGCTGGTCCACGGATGATGGGCCGCAGTGCAGCGATCCCGACGAACGAGCACGCGGCCGCGGCCCCAGTATCGAGGCCCGCTTCACCTGCAGCGACTGCGGGGACGCGCTCAGTGTATTCCAGGTCGCGACAGCCGAGCTCGGGCGGGCCTTCAGCATCGCCGCCTCCGTCGACGCCGGATTCTCAACGGATGTGCCGGAGTTGGATCCAGCGTCCATCTACCGGCAGTGGAAGCGGCGCGCGGGCGTGAGCTGCCCCGTCTCGCTCGAATTCCCGGAACCCGAGAACATTCAGGTTCTGACGTGCCGCGCGATGAGAGCCGTCCTGAAGGCTAGGTATCTCGCGGCCGTGGGAGACGCGGAGGCCGGCGCCAGGGAGCTCGACCGACTGGGTACAGAGCTGGTGATGCTGTGCGCATTCGCCGAGTGGGCTGACTCGATCGCCGCGTTTCCGCATCACGCGCGTGCCCTGGATCAATCGGCCTACGCGGCCGCGATTCGGACCTTGCCCGCGCTCTGTCAGACGCTGGACGATGACGCGGCCCGTGAGTTCGATCAGGGGGATGGTGGCGAGGCTCTGCATGACGGATGAGCGTCGGCGCCCGCGTTGGAGGACGTGTTGCCCTTGGAGGGGACGCCTCTCGGAGTAGAGCCCCGGGCCGGGTACGATGACTACCTGTCAGGGTGCCCGGGAGCCCTCTCGGGCACGATACGGCCGCGGACTCGCCGTTCGAGCTCGGCAGATTGAGGGAAACCGCCGCCCGCGCCGCCGGAGGTGATGCCCGACAGCGCCACGCACGACACATCTACGGGTCCGCAACCTTGGCTCCGAGGAGTCGATGGAGCTCGCCGGAGGCCCGCATCGCGCGGACGATGTCACAGCCCCCGATGAACTTGCCGTCGACATACAGCTGGGGGAACGTGGGCCAGTTCGAGAACCGCTTCATTCCACGCCGGATCCCGGGAGCACCGAGCACGTCCGGCCTGCCTCCCCCATCGGGACGGAAGCCTGCGCAGGCCACAATCCCCCATCGTCGCGCGCCATCCGGGGGTGCCCGCCTACTGAGGCGTGGCGCTGCGCCGGCGCGCCGTGCGATCCACGGGCGGGCCAGGCCCGTCGTCGCAGACCTCGCCCAGCAGCCCCTCGCGGCCCTCCTTGACGAGCCACGGCACCATCAAGAGGGCAGCCGCGGGATCTGCCCACCACCAACCGAACGCAGCGTTCGCTGCCAATCCGAGCAGAAGCGTGAACGACAGGTACGAACAGGCGAGCGTCTCCTTGGCCTCGGCGCGCAGCGAAGCGCTCCCGAGGGCCCGGGCGATCCGCAGCTTGCCCCACGCCACCACGGGCATGACGCCCAGCGACACCGCCGCAAGGACGATCCCCACGACGGTCTCATCGGGCGGTCGGCGGCCCCACAACGTCCACAGCGCCTGCGCCGACACGTACAAGGCGAGCAACACGAACGTCACACCGATGAACCGGACGACTCGCCGTTCGCTGCGCTCGACCGCCTCGTGGTCCGTACCCCGCGCCTCGAGCGCGAGTCGCCACAACAGAACGCCGGCGGCAAGCGTCTCGATCACGCTGTCCAGGCCGAAGCCGACCAGCGCGATACTGGATGCCCTGCCCCCAGACCATAGCGCCACGATCGCCTCGGCGACGTTGTAGACCATCGTGGCTCCGACCAAGAGCAGTGCGCGTCGCAATCCCGTCTGCTTGGCGCCTCGATCCCAACCGCTTGGCGCGAGGCCCTTGCCGTCTTCGTCGTGATTCATACATCCGAGAGGCGCGTCTGGGGCCCTGGGAGGCGTCACGTCAACTACTGGTAGCGCCGACTCTCCCTCGGCACCAGCCGTCGCCTGTGAACGGACCGAGCCGCCGAGCAAATACTCTTGCGCCTCCGCCCCCTGCGCCAGTTCTTGGGTCGCTCCGACGAACACACGCCAGTCCGCTTCACGAGCAGCCGGCGACGAGCGCGCGACGCACCGCGTGCGGCGTGTGGGGCCACGGTGCCCCAGAGATGGCGGGCATCATTCGACCGGGGGGTAGGTAGTCGGTGAAAACCGTTCCAGCTGAGTGTCGTTCGCCTGAGCCTGACGGACGTAGTACCCTGGCGCGATCGCCTCGATACGGTAAGCTTCAGACTTGGTTGCCGCCCAGTCTTCTCCCGAGGCCCACGTCGATAGCGTCGAGACGCTGCGTCGCGAGCATCGCATGATCGCAGGCGTCTTGGATGCTCTGGAGCGTTGTATCGACCTCGTGGAGCGCGGCGATACCCACCCTCGCGAGGACATGGCCCGTTTCGCGGTTTTCCTGAAGGAGTTCGTGCAGCTGGTACACTACGAAAAGGAGGAGAGCATCCTTCTGCCAGCGCTTGCCCACAGCGGCATGAGCTGGGATTCCGGCACCCTCGGAGACACACACGCGGATCATCGTATGGAGTGCCATCTCATTGAGTCGTTCGACGCAGCGAGGCCCCGCGTTGCGCGCTGGTCGGCACATCACAGGCGGCGATTGGCTGGCGTGGGACGTTCGCTCATCACCCTGCTGCGCGACCATATGGCACGCGAAGAGCGATCACTCTTTCCGGCGATCGGACAGCGGCTGAGGGCTGGGGCGTACAGCGACCTTGCCGGATCCCTGTGGCGTTTTGACCAGGCCAGAGAGGCAGACGGACACGTTGAGACGATGCGCCAGTTGGCTCGCTCTCTGCTGGATGAGTACCCGCCGCAGTCTGACGATCGCGACCTCTAGCGCCCCGGTCGGCGGATAGGTCCCAAGCTCCCCGGTGGCCGGGTCGAAGGATCGATCCCGGCGGTCGCGCATTTCGAGATGCTCGAGCCATTGCGCAGGCTGGGCCGGTAAACAGGGGGCGACCGTCAGCTGAATCGCTTCCGCAGGATCGACTGCGCTGCCCAGTATCCGGCCATTCCGTGCACTCCTCCCCCGGGTGGCGTGGAGCTGGAGCACAGGAACAGGCGTGGATTCGGGGTTGCGTAGGGGTCGTATCGAGCGACGGGGCGGGCCAGCATGCTCCAAAGGCCGTTGGCGCCGCCGGAGATGTCGCCGCCGACATAGTTCGCGTTGTATCCTTCCAGCTGAGCAGGACTCATCGTGTGTCGGGCCACGACTCGGTCTCGGAATCCCGGCGCGAACCGTTCGATCTGTCGCTCGACGCGCTCGGTCATGTCGACCAGGCACCCGCGTGGAACATGAGTGTAGCCCCACGCGATCTCGCGCGGTCGGCCGCAGGTGCGAGATGGGTCGAAACGACTCGGCTGGCTGACGATCACGAAGGGCGATCCGGGCAGGCCTCCGCTCGCAACCACGGCCAGGGCGGCTCGGATTTCTTCCCAGCTTCCCCCGACATGCACCGTGCCGGCGTCGCGGCACGTCGCTGCGGACCACGGAATGAGACCGTCGAGGGCCCAGTCCATCTTGAAGACTCCCGGTCCATGCCGGAACTCGTGCAGTCGGCGCCGGTAGCCCGCGGGAAGCTCATCGCCTGCGATGGCGAGCAACTGCCGAGGGGACACATCGAACGCGACCGCGCGAGCGGGCGGAACTTGGCGCAACGTGGTCACACGAACTCCCGTGCGGATTTCACCGGCGTGGTGGAGCAGCTCGCGGCCCAGAGCGTCGCTCAGCTGCTGGGCCCCTCCTTGTGGGAACGGCCAGCCAACGTGATGACCGCAGAGCATCAGAATCAGCGCGAATGCCGCCGTTCCGGCGCGATCGAGCGGCGCGCACCCGTGAGCCGCGCATCCTGCGAACAGTGCCCGCGCCGCGACCCCGGAGAAACGCGTGCGAAGAAACCGTGCGCCGGACTGCGCCGCCTTCAGTCCAAACTGGGCCATCAATTGGGGATGGCGCCACCGTGACCACGGGGCGAGCACGTCGTCGAGAAGCGGCGCGATCGCGGCCAGCAGGGGCGATACTTCCCGCGCGTAGTTCGCGCTGTCCACTCCCAGTGCGTCACATGTTGCGGACAGCGACGGGAAGAGCGCCGCCGAGGCGCCCGCCGCCAGGGGGTGAG
>JAFGIS010000042.1 GCA_016929495.1 Polyangiaceae bacterium
GGCGAGCCGAGCACCTGCACGGCGGCCTGTCGTTGCGCCGCGGGTTGGGGCGATTGCGACTCCGACGCCCAGTGTCAGGACGGGTTGATCTGTGCCAAGGACAACGGCGCGCAGTTCGGCATGGGCGCCACGTATGACGTGTGCGTCCCGCCAACGTGCACCAACGGCGTGCTCGACCCCGGCGAGACCACGGTCGACTGCGGCGGCGACTGCGGCAGCGTCTGCCCGTGCACGCCCACCGAGGAGATCTGCGATGGGCTGGACAACGACTGCGACACCGTCGCGGACAATGGGAATCCTGGCGGCGGAGTAGCATGCGACACGGGACTGCTCGGGGTCTGCGCCGAGGGCACCACGGCGTGCACCGGAGGCGCGCTGATCTGCGCGACAGCGGCGAGCCCAACGGAAGAGATCTGCGATGGGCTGGACAACGACTGCGATGGCTCCGTCGACGAAATGGGAACCAGTTGTGACACGGGCATACCCGGAGTCTGCGCCGCCGGTACGCTCACATGCGTCGGCACCTCCCTCACCTGCGTCCAGAACACCCCATCCTCACCAGAGATCTGCGACGACCTCCTGGACAACGACTGCAACGGCCTCGTCGACGACGGATGCGGCTACTCGCCCAGCAGCGAATACCTGATCGACCCCGATCTCGCTGTCGATGTCCTCAGCGCGCTGGCCGATTTCCGCGCACTCGCACGCGACGACGTCAACGGTGGCTTCTTCAGCTACGTCCAGGTCAATGGGACTGTCGGAAGCAATCACACCAAAGGGTTCGTGACGACGAGCCGCGACGCCTGGACGTTCTCACGTGCGTTCATGGTCACCGGTGACGAGATCTACCTCGATCATGCGGCTCATGCGCTCGAGCACCTCTTCTCGCACGGTTGGGATACCACGTACGGAGGCTGGTATTTCTCTGGCAGCGAAACGGGTACGCCGTACTCGATCAACGGTTCGAAGTCGTCCTTCGTCCAGCACTACGCGCTGCTCGGAATCGGTGCATACTGTGATGCCACGCGCGACGCGACGGTGTGCGATTGGTTCCAGACTGGCCGCAGTCTTCTTGACACCTACATGTGGGATTCGGTTCCTTCCCGGCTCGGCTACTACGATCAAATGGCCCGCAATCTCACGAATCCGCAAAACAAAGGATTCACGGCCACGGTCGATGCTCTGACCACCAACGGCATTCAAGCCGAGCTGCTCTGGCCGGCTGTCTACCATCAGCGCATGGTCGACTTGGCGAACATCGTCGTCGATCGACTGGTGGCGAGCATGGACCTGAGCATCGTCGCGTTCGGCTTCCCGGAGCTCTACAACGCGAACTGGAACGTCATCACATCAAGCACCAACAACGACGTAGGGCATTTGCTCAAGTCCTCCTGGGTTCTGGCCCGGGCGTATATGCGCAATCCCGACGCGGACTTCCGCACGGCCGCTCACAAGCTCATCTACGAGGTCCTCGACAATGGTGGCTACAACGATGAGCACGGTGTCCCGTACACGATTGCCAACTGGAGCACTGGCGCCCAGACTCTCAAAGCCGAATGCTGGCAGATCGAGCAGGCCATCACCGGCGGCTTGTCGAACTGGTACATCGCCGACAACGACGACGATGCGAATACGTATCTGGAGATGGCGGACCGCGGGCTGCAGTTCTTCACCCAGTACGTGATCGATCACACGTACGGCGGCACCTGGAAACTGAACAACCTCGACGGCACCCCCTCGGGCAGCTCGAAGAGCAATCTCTACAACGTGGAGTACCACTCGACCGAGACGTTCTGGTTCACCTACCTGTACGGGAACCTGTTGCTCCACCGAGAGCCGGTCGCGCTCTACTACATGGTCCCGGCCTCCGAGACCGAGCAGACCATCCAGCTCAACCCCGTCGCGGTCGACGACGACTCCCTGCAGATCCAGTCGGTATCGCTCGACGGCGCGGCGCTCGACACCTTCGACGGTCCGAACCGCGAGGTGACGCTGGCAGCAGGCCAAGGCGGCAAGCTGCGCGTCGTGTTCGGACCTGCTTCGTAGACTGTGCGGTTCAGCGCCGGCCTACAGACCGAATTGCGGTTGGGCGCGGGTGGCCTGGAAGCCGCCCGCAGTCGGACTGTGGGCCAATGCTCCTGGCAGCACAAGCCCTGGGGGCGCGGCGAGGCCGGCCTAGTGGCGTGTCTGCAAGACACGCCGCATAACTGCAAACCCCTGTCCTGGCTCAGACTGCGGGCATTCGCCGCAGAACTCGACGGCTTCGCCGTTCGAGGGCGTCGAGCTCTGCGGGGAATCACGGAGACAGGGCACTAGCGCCCGCGCTGCCACGCGGCATAAACTCGCGCGCTCAGGCGCTGTGACCGACGTGAGCCTCGAGGATCTGATGGAGCAATACGTCGCCGGCAGCGCCTCGGCGTTCGACGAGCTGTACCATCGGACGGCTCCTCAGCTGTTCGGCTTCCTCGTGCGCCTATCGCAGAACCGCAACAAGGCCGAGGACCTGCTGCAGGTGACCTACGCCAAAGTGCACCGGGCCAGGAGCAGCTACTTCCAAGGTGCTCCGGTTCTGCCCTGGATGCTCGCCATCGCTCGGCGTTCGTTCTACGACGAACGCCGAGCCGCTCACTCCAGACACGAGCAGCTGACCAAGAGCGGCTCCGTGCCGGAAAGCGAGCCCCCGGACGCCAGTCGCGCTGCGGACGTGGCGGAGGCGGTGGAGCGGGCCCTCGACGAGATGCCGATCAACTACCGCGAGGCCATCCAGTTGACGAAGGTGACGGGCCTCACCATCAAAGAGGCGGCCGAAGTGCTCGATACTTCTCCCATTGCCGTCAAGCTGCGCGTCCACCGAGGCTTCGTCCTGCTGCGCAAACAGCTCCAAGCCCTGTACCGAGGTGCTGCTTGACCCAAGCCTACCGGACAGCCCGCCAAGTCGACCCCAAGCAGACTCCGGCGGCGCGGTTGCGATCTGTTCTGCGCGCCGCGGTCTATGTCATCGCGGCCGCGCTCATCGGCACGGCACTCTGTCGTACGAGCGACAGCGGCCCGCCCGAAGGCAGCATCGCTCCAGGCTTCGAGCTACAGGCCGTCAGCCCAGAATCATCGCCGGTGTCGCTCGACGCACTCAAGGGGCAGCCCGTTCTCATCGAGGTATTCGCCAGCTGGTGCCCGACTTGCCGCACTGCGGCGCCTGCCATGAGCCGACTGTTCCGCCAGAGCGTTGCTCCGAAAGCCCACTTCATCGGCGTGAGCGTCGATGAATCCTTGGCACAAGCACGGACGGCAGCCTCAACCTGGCGGATCCCCTTCCCTGTCCTTCTGGACGACGGCAACTTCTCTCGCGGCTACCGCATCAAGTCGCTTCCCACGTTCATCTTGATCGACCGTGCCGGCCGCGTGAGTCACGTCTCGACCGGCCTCACCTCCGAGAGACGCCTGAGGGGATGGCTCGAGGAATCGTGAGTCGCCGAACCGATCACTCGCGCTGACGAGAAGTGGCTTTCCAGAGGTTGCCCTCTTTGACCATGTCGAGCACGTACGTTTGCGGGCCACCCTCGGCGCCGTAGGTCTTGACGCGCACCTTGGCCGTTGTCCGGGTGCTGCTCAGCAGGGCAGCGGTACTCTTCACGCCGTGCTCAAGCTCCTCGCGGGCCTTCTCGCACTTGCGGTCCTCCGCGCAGCGACGCGCCGCCTGGTCCAGTTCTGCGAGCACCTTGTCTTTGGCCAGCGCGCGCACGCGAGAGAAATCATGCATCGCCCAGCGCTGCTGCAGTTCGAAGGCCGCGTCCTTGGGGTTCTTCGCAAGCTCCGTGCTACCGAGCTTCAACGGGGGACGGGCGCTGGCTGTCTTCGAGTTGCAGGCGAGCTTCGCCGAGCCCCAGAGAATGACCGTGAGCACGGCCACGATAGAAAGCAGCACCAGCGTCTGGATCTTGGGAGAGTCGAGCCTGTCCTCCATGATGCGAGCCGCCGCTCCCGGAGAATCCGAGTCATGACGCGAGTACTCACGGTGCGCGGATTTCGCGTGATGCCTCGACTTGGAGCGGCGCGGACGGTCAGAGTCGGACGACTTGGAGGCAGGCATGGGCGGAGCATTCCCACCTTGGCCGGCGGACGCAAGGGTTCCTGAATACGATCCGCCGAGCCCGGGCCAAGGGCGGTGCCAGGGGCATTCGCCCGCCCCCTCTTGGAGAACCCTGGCCAGCGGAACTGGGCCGGGCCGACGGACAGGATGGTATTCCGCAACCGGGACCGCGCGTGACCGAGAGGATCCGCGTGTCACGGCGGTTCTTGAGGATCCTGGTCCCGGCCCTTCTGATAGCGGCCTGCCGACAGGCGGCCCCCCTTCCCCCCAAGGCAGTGTCCCTGAACAACGCCGGCGTAGAAGCCCTGGCAAGGGGCGACCTCGAGACCGCCGGGGCACGTTTCGACCTGGCCCTCGAGTACAACGGCCGGTTCCTCGAGGCCCTGGTCAACCAGGGGCTTGTCGAGATGGGGCGCGGCAACTTCTCGCGGGCTCGGCAGCTGCTGACACGGGCGCGCCGGCTCAATCCCGATGTGGCTCAGCCCCACCACGCCCTCGGCGTGCTCGCCGAGCGGGAGTCCCGGCCGGACCGCGCTTCGCGCTCGTACATGGAGGCGCTGCGCGTGGACCCTGGGTTCGCGCCAGCGCGCGCCAACCTCGCGCGCCTGTATTTCAACGCCGGTCGGTACGAGCGCGCAGCCCTGGAGTATAGGAGGCTGGTAGAGGTCGCCCCGAACGAACCGCTGGCCGTGAGCGGACTCATCGACTCGCTGCTCGGGCTGGGACGCGTCGCCGAGGCGGATGACCTGCTCGCCAAGGCCGTGGAGCGTTTCCCGGACAATGCGGAGCTCAAGCTCCTCGAGGCTCGACGCGACCTGCGGCAAGAACGTTTCGAAAAGGTGCTCGCCGATCTGACCCCGCTAGCGGCACGAAGCGACGAAACGGCCGTGGCGGCGCTGGGCTGGATGGCCACGGCCGAGCTGGCCTCGGGAAGGCCTCGCCTCGCGATCGGGGCAGCGCGAAGGGCACTCTCGCTGGTCCCCGACGACTCGGTGGCCACCTACGTCCTGGCCGCAGCACTGGCACAGCTCGGCGACAAGAGCGCCGGCGCATGGCGGGCGCGGGCACGGGAGCTCATGCCGGGCCACCCGTGGCTCAGAAACCCTGCCCAGGCTCGAGACGCGGGCTCGATGGCCGACGCCCCCGGCGACGCCCGATGAGCCTCGAACGGGCGGCGCGCTGACGTCGCTCTCGCCCGGTCGCGGACCTCGGAATACCTTTCGCTCCAGCAGAAGCGAGGCACCAACCAGCCCGGGATCCGTCCATGTCCAAGAAGACAGGCAAGGGGGGTCGCTCCCGACAGCTCCTCAACCCACCTCTCATCTCGCGCGCCATGTGGCGGCGCGTGCAGGAGAGAATCGGCATCTCGGGCATCATCCGGATCCCGGCCGTCCCGGCTCTGCTCGACGAGTACGTGTCCATGTGCGCGGCCGTCTTCGCCGCCTGCGGCAGGGCGCTGAGCGCACCCGAACGCGATCGGTCGCGAGCCTTGATCTCGACCGCGCTCGAGGAGGCGTTCGCGGGCTCCCCGCGATCGAAAATCGCCATCCAATACCAAGCTCCTCCCGGCGCTCCGCTACAGTACGAGGTCAAGCCCGAAGTCCGGACGCTCGCCGCAGCGTACGAGAACTGGATCGGAACGACGAATGAGCCTCTGTTCGGCTCGCACCCCGATGCGCGGGTGTTGGCGCTCGCGCAGGACTCTCCAGAGCCCGGCGCCTGCCCCGTGCTCGATCTGGGCGCAGGCACCGGGCGCAACGCGCTCGGGCTGGCTCGCCGAGGCCATCCCGTGGATGCCGTCGAGATCACACCGAAATTCGCCGATATCATCGCTACGGAGGCGGCCAGGGACGGACTGTCCGTCCGCGTCCTCGCGCGCGACGTCTTCGAGGACCCGAGCGAGCTCCGAAGGGACTATGGCCTGTTCCTGCTCTCCGAAGTCGTACCGGATTTCCGTGGAACAGCTCAGCTCCGCAGGGTATTCGAGCTTGCAGCTCGCGTGCTCGGCGACGGCGGGCAGCTCGTGTTCAACGTGCACCTGGCCGCTCAAGGCTTCACGCCGGACCGGGCTGCACGGCAGTTCGCCGAGCAGTGCTACTCCGCCCTGTTCACGCCAAGCGAAGTGGCGCAGTGCACGGCGGGGCTGCCCTTCGAGCTCGTGTCCGTCGATCCAGTGCACGACTACGAAGCTCTGCACCTGCCCAAGGAAGCCTGGCCGCCGACGCCCTGGTACGCTAATTGGGTGTTGGGCCTCGATGTCTATGACACCGTTCGGGATCGGTCTCCGGTCGAGCTCGTATGGGTGGTGTACAGAAAGACGGGACCGAGGGTCTCCGCGAGCACCGCGACGCTATCTGGCGCGGGCCGCCCGCGTCGTCTCGACCCCGCAGCGCTGCGCCAGGCGCTGATTCGGCGCCTGAGGCGGCGTGCGCTCGCGTCCGGCTCGTTCACTTTCCCGGCCGTCCCGGCGCTGGCGGACCCGTACGTGCAGATGTGTTTCGGAGCGTTCTCCGCGCTGGGTCGGGACGTCAACCGGGAGGACCACGCTTCGGGGCGAGAGCTGTTTGCGCGCGTCCTCGGGCAAGCGTTCGAAGGCTCCGCTCGCTCGAACATCCTGGTGAGATTCGAAGCGCCCATGGGCTCTGAGGTCCGCTACGAAGTCACCGCGGAAGCCATACCGCTCAGCGAGGCCTACGAGGACTGGCTCGAGGCGCTGCCGCCGCCCCTGTTCGGGGAGCATGCGGATGCGCGCGTCATGTCGCTCGTCGACGAGCTCGGCGCCCCCGCGTCGTGCCGCGTGCTCGATCTCGGCGCGGGCACGGGCCGCAACGCACTCGACTTGGCGCGTCGAGGGCATCCGGTGGACGCCGTCGAGGTGACGCCCAAGTTCGCCGAGCTCATTGCGGCGCAAGCCGCTCGACAAGGGCTGCCGATCCGCGTGATGGCGCGCGACGTCTTCGCATGCCAAAGCGAGCTACGTCGCGAGTACCGGCTCGCGCTGCTCTCGGGAGTCGTGGGGGATTTCCGCGACACGCGGCAACTGCGCCGCGTGCTGGAGCTAGGCGATGCGGTGCTGGTCGAGGGAGGGCTGTTCGTCGTCAGCCTGCATCTTGCCAGGGCGGGCTACACTGCCGAGCCTGCGGCACGGCAGTGGGCGCAGCAGTCCTGTGCGATGTTCTTCACACGAAGCGAACTCGATCAAACCCTGTCTGGGCTCGGTTTGGAGCTCGTATCCGACGAGTCGGCATACGACTACGAACGGCTGCACCTGCCCGAGCACGTTTGGCCGCCCACGCCGTCTTTCCCGGAATGGGCCACGGGTTGCCATATGTACGCGATCGATCGAGCGCAGTGCCCGATCGAGCTCAGGTGGCTGGTGTTCCGCAGAGCGAGCCGACGCTAGTGGCGTGTCTCCAAGACACGCAACATAACTGGAAACCCGTGTCCTGGCTCAGACTGCGGGCATTCGCCGCAGAACTCGACGGCTTCGCCCCGTTCGAGGCCGTCGAGTTCTGCGGCGA
>JAFGIS010000497.1 GCA_016929495.1 Polyangiaceae bacterium
GCCGTCGTGCCTCCTCTCCCGCCGCTCCTGCCCCCGGTGGACTCCGTCCCGCCCATGTCCGTCGTCCCGCCGGTGGGCGCCGCACCGCCAGTGGGCGCCGCACCGCCCGTGGCAGGCATACCACCCGCGGCTGTTGTGCCGCTGGATGCGGTTGTCCCGCCACCCGAGTCCGGTTGAGTCGCCGACGTTGCTCCGCCCGAGGGGCCAGCCGAGCTGCCTCCGAGTCCTGCGTCGAAATCGTCGTCGGAGTCTGTGGACGCACAGCCGAAGTAGCACGCGGTGAGGACTCCAACCGTTGCACTCAACACCAGATTCGATCGCGAACGCATCATCTGTACCTCGCAATGGCTCGGACTGTCGGCATGGCCTGGCGGCGACGCCGCTAGCGCGGACGCAAGTCAAGCTGACGCGGCGCGGATCCCGACGATGACGCAGAGACCTCGCGCGACATGGGTAGCCTCCCCGCCGGCACCCGTCGGCTCCGGAAAGGAATGATTCGGGTCGCACGGCGCGAACCTGTCGGTGATACTGAGGTAGTCATACCCGCGCCCAGCCGCAGCGCTGGGCACGTCAGCTCCTCCGACAAGAACCGGAGGCTGCGCGGAGTGCATGGCCGTACTTCTGGATTTGCCCAGGAAGCCCTCGATTGTTACGCTGTTTTGCAGTTTCAGCGCTCGTCGATTACTACAGTGCGTACAAAACGAAATGCGTCGGTTGACCGTGGGCAGCAGGGGTGACGCCTCCGTTCACCGCTAGTACTTCGTTTCCTTCGGAATGTCGGGTCTGTCACTGCCCCCAGCTGGGTGAGGGCAGCGACAGACCCGACACTCCGGACCCGTCTGAACCGGTACTCCTTGTTGTCTGGGCGGCGTTTCAATTGAAACGCCGCACTAGGCTCGGTCGCCACAGGCGAGACGATGCATCGCGGTCGCGCCGGACGAAGAACGGAGCAAGCGCCCCTGGGCTGGCGTCAGCGCGTCGGCTCAGGTGTCCGGGCCACTCGCGCGGACTCCGCCGATGGGCTGGAACAGCTGGAACAAGCTCGCCTGCCAAGTCAATAATCGGCTCATCCGCGCGACCGCGGACGCGATGGACACGACCGGCATGAGAGACACCGGCTATCGCTACATCAACATCGACGATTGTCGGCAGGGCCGGCGTGACGGTCGGGGATCCATCCAGCCCGATGCCGCGCGATTCCCCTCCGGCATGAAGGCCTTGGCGGACTACATCCATTCCAGGGGTCTCGGTGCCCTGTCTCCAAGGCGGGGCACCGGAGCACCCGCCAGGTCGCCGGGATCCCTGCGCTCCCGAGGCGTGGCCGGGCGTGGCCGCCGCGCGCCTTGGCTTGTCCGATGGACGATGCTAGCTTCCGATCGACGTGACAGCTCCGGACAAGACGGTCGAAGCTACGCGCAGCGCGATGCGTCGCCTCGTGCGACCGTTTTGCCTGGGGAGCGTCGCACTCGTGGCCCTGGCCTCCTGCCAGATGCTTTCCGGCCTCGACGAGCTGCACACGACCACGACCCCTGGCACCGGCGCAGAGGGGACCACGGGAGGAGCCACGGACGGCGGCGGCTCTAGCGAGCCAGCCGGAAAGACAGCAGGGAGCGCGGGCACCGACGGCGAGGCCACGGGTGGACGCCCCGAGGAAACCGATGGGGGCAAAGCTGGCCGGACTGCGACCGACAGCGGCGACACGGGCGGCTCGGAAGAGACTGGCGGGGGCGACACAGGCGGCCTGGAGGAGACCGGCGGGGGCGACACAGGCGGCCTGGAGGAGACCGGTGGGGGGGACACAGGCGGCTCCGAACAAGCCGGAGGCGCGGCCGGGGAAGGCAGCGAGACCGGCGGCAGCGACACGGGCGGCTCCGAAGAGACCGGCGGCAGCGACACGGGCGGCTCCGAAGAGACCGGTGGTGCGGCTACCGGCGGGACCGGCGGCAGCGACACGGGTGGCCGAGCAACAGGCGGTGTTGCGACCGGCGGCGTCGCCACGGGCGGCAATCCGACCGGCGGCAGCGAGACCGGCGGCAGCGAGACCGGCGGGACAGCTACCGGAGGTACCGAGGCCGCGGCCGGCGAGGGTGGAACCGGGCCCGCCTTTCTGGCTGAGCTCACGGTCCAGACCGGCGCTGACCAGACGGCCTTTCCGGACCAGGAGCTGGCGGATCCCGTCGTGGTGCGGGTGGCGGACAACGACGGCAACCCGATCGTTGGCGCTGGCGTGTCGGTGAGCGCCCCGCCGGGAGCGGTGGTCACTCCCAGCGCGACGCCATCCGATGGTTCGGGCCTTGCCAGCTTCACTCTGCGCTTGAGCCGCGATCTCGGCGAGGACGTCTTCACGGTGACCGCTACGGATGCCGCTCCGCTTGACGTGACCGCCACCGTGGTCGCGCCCGATGACGGGACGATCTTCACGTCCGTGAACACGCAGCATACGTCGGATTGGTTCGAGAGCCCTATTGCCGGGACAGCGGCGCGTACCGGGTCACTCTGGGCCGTCGAAGCAGCCACGGACGGGACGCTCTATCTTGCTGACGAATCACGCGTGTTCAGGCTGTCGC
>JAFGIS010000498.1 GCA_016929495.1 Polyangiaceae bacterium
ATCGGCTCCGTAGCTCTCTCACGTCTTTTCTGCGGCTCCGTTGCTCTCAGTTCTCCCCAACCGGCCCGAGCTTCGAGAGGGACTGCCAGGAGCGCTGCCAGATGGTGCGGCCCGGCAGCATCCTGGCGTGGTCAGGCCGTGGTCTCATCCCGCGTTGAAGTAGCTGTAGGCCGCGGGATCTGGCTCGTTCTGCACATTGAACGGTGCGCGGCAGCCAGGATACTCTACGGCCCTTGCCGAGCGAACCAAGCCCCCGTCGGAGTGCCTTCCATGCCCTGCGCGTCGTCGTGCTGGTGGGCATCTTGGCGATTGTCTTGCTCTACGCATGGCACGATTTCACAAAGCGCCGATCGCGGCTACAGTGGAACCGGACCCTCGACATCGCGATCGTGATGATTCGAGCAGGACCCATCGCAGACGCGGCGGTGAGCGCGTTCGAGGGCCACCTGCCAGGACTCGAGGACCAGCTCGCGGCCCAATTGGCGCGCTACCGAACGAGCGCCGTCAAGCCATTCCACTTCGCACTGTACGGTCCGATCGATGGGGAGAAACCACCGTTCCCGCCGACGGATCCCGGGCTCGTGGCCGCCCTGCGCCACGCGTGGACCGCCTGGCGCTTTCGCGCGCGCATCGACCGCGCTCTCGATATCCCCACTCGCGGCTACGACGCTCTGGTCTACGTGGCGGCCGTACCGTCCAGCGATCCCGAGCAGCGCTTCGTCGAAGGCTTCGGCGAGCACGGCGGGCACGTGGGCTATGTCGTGGTCCAGCTCGACCAGACGATGATCGAACCCGCGCTCTTCGTGGTCACCCACGAGCTACTGCACACACTGGGCACCGAGGACCGCTACGACAGCCAGGGGCGAACCCGGATCCCCGAGGGCCTGGTCGCACCCGACCAGCAGCCCCTGTTCCCGCAACCGTGCGCCGACGTGATGGGGAGGGGACTGCTCCTCGGCCCGACCGAGCAGCGCCTACCGGAGAGCATCGACGAGTTCTGCATCGGCGAGACGACCGCCCGCGAGCTGCGCTGGGTGGAGTGAAGGAAATGGCCAACCACGGCGCCAACGTCTGTGCCCATCACGCAGCTGCCCGGCGACTGCCACTACCTCTGCACGGTCGCGGCACGGGGTCATGCTCGAATCGTGCGCCCCCTGCGCCTCGGCCGCCGTCACGGCCGACCGATCCTCGTCAACCGCCAGCTCGCCGTCGCCAATGCGTTCGAGGATCTGCTCCGGGAGCGCTGGCCCCGCTTTGGCGCCTGGGCGCGCCGCATCTACGACCGTCTCGGACCCGATATCTGTCGTTTCATCCGCTCCCCCTGGCTCTCCGATGCCGTCTATGTCGGGATGAAGCCGCTGGAGTGGGGCTTCTACGTCGCGCCGCTCGTGTTCGATCCCGGCCCCCCCGAAGTGCGCATCGACCGCATGTACCGTTGACATTACCGGCCCGTGGACCGCGCCCTGCCCGGCTTCGCTCGGACGAACGAGGGGCGCGGACGCGCAGGTCGCCGGGAGGGCGTGGCAGCAGCGCGCGTTTCGATGGCGGTGGGGCGATGTGGCAGCGTATGCATCGTGCATGCGCTCAGAGCCCGAGTCGAGAACGGTCGCTACGTGATCGACGAACCCGCGGTGGGGCGCGACCCATCCTGCAACACAGTGCTGGCTGGCCACGAAATCCCGCGCTGGCAGGGCGGGAGGGTTGGTCGATCCCGAAGTAGGAGCAGCCGTCATCGAGTTCCCGGCAAGCGCCACAACACGCCGAGGTCGAAGGGAACGGAATCGAACGGCTCGGGTTGCACCTGGTCTTCGGCTCCGTGACAGGAGACCGCCAGCCACTGATTGCCTGCCCGCCGGTACACTTCCAGCGTTTGCGCTGACGGGTCTACGATCCAGAGATGCCCCACCCCATGGCGGGCATACAGAGGCATCTTCTCCGCGCGGTCGACTCTCGCCGTGGTAGGTGACAAGACCTCGCAGACCCAGTCTGGAACGAGAGTGATGGGGTTGTCCTCCGGCTCCTCGTATCGTTCGGCGCGCCATCCGGCGAGGTCGGGCGCGCGGATCTCATCGCCGAGTCGTAGCTCCGGCTCGTCCAGGATCACCCAACCCCCAGGGCCCGTCTCCGAATCCCACCCGAAGTTCCGCCCCAGACGCGAGCCGAGTACGCTCACCACGCGAACATGACGCGGACGCGGGCGCGGTAGGACGCGAAGCTCGCCTCCGACAATCTCCGCTTTCGTTCCCTCGGGCAGTGCGCCGTACTGCTCGTACAGCTCGTCGAAAACAGCACGCGGCGCACGACTCGCCATGAGAATCAGTCTACTCTAGCCTCGCTGCTGCAACCACCCGGGCCGGCGGGGAACGCGGGAGACAACCCCACCAATCGCGTTCGACGGTGAGCGGCTCAATGCGCCGGCGGACGCGGGACGCGCAGCCCACGGCGTTCGCAACACAAGACAGGAGGACCGGCCGGGCGAACGGAACTCCAAGACGAGCGACGGAACGCGAGGTCCGTGGACTCCGGCGACATGCACGGTTTTGCCGCGACCGGAACTGCGCCAGCGAAGCCGAAGAGACTGTTTCGGCATCACGGTTTCCGGACTCACTGCGGGGGCCTCAGATCCGTCCGCGATTCCGTCAGCCTCGGGCAGTGTCCGAAGTTATCCGAGCATTTGCTCGACACTTCGGACCGGGACGCCGTCGTCTCAAATTCCCGTCCTACTGCGGCTGCACGGCCCTCCCGGAACGGTCCCCATCGCTCCGTCGGCGGCCACAGTCTCGGGCGAAAACGACCACGAGCCGTCATGTACCAGGCGCCCAATAGGGATTTGTTTGGGGCTGTGTTGCTAGACGCCGACACCGCGACCGATCCGGCAAATCTGACTGCCGCCAACACCTTTGCCGACAACGCAGGTGACGACATCTGCGGGCCGTGATGCAGTGAGCAGTTGACCAGCCGGGAATCGAGCTTGGTCAAGAACAGTGGAGCGTCTCGTAGGAAGGGCTGGCCCAGGGCCAGCCCTTCCGGCTTTGTGCGAGGACTTCGGTGATCGGTGGCCGTCCGGCAGGCGGCACGCGTGCCGACCGCGGCTAGGCAGAACAGTGGCCTAGCAGGGCCGGGCTTCCTCTCCGGCGGCCCGCCGCTCACGACCCAGGACTCTGTCCAGGATAGCCGCGAGTTGTGCCAGACGAAACGGTTTGGGTAGGAACGCTGCGGCACCGGCTCCCAGCAGGCTCTGTACCTTCGTGTCGTCCGTGTAGCCTGACGCAATGACGACCGATGCGTTCGGGTTGATCTTGCGGATCTCGCCAAACGCGTCTTTGCCGCTCATTTTGGGCAGCGTCAGATCGAGGATCACCAACTCGAAGCGATCGGGTTGTTCTCGGTAGCAGCGCACGGCCGTCTCGCCGTCCTGGCAGACCGTCGCGTGACATCCCAGGTGGCCCAGAAGCTCGGCCATCATCGCTGCCACGGCAGGCTCGTCCTCCGCGAGCAGAACCTCAGCGTCGACCTGTGAGGGCGGGGGCGTCGATCGCACGGCTGGCTGCGCCGACGCATCCGGCGATCCGGCTGGTATCAGCAGGCTGAACGTCGTGCCCGCTCCCGGCGAACTGACGACTTCGACGACTCCCCGGTGCGCGCTCATCGTACCGTACACGGCGGCAAGGCCCATTCCGGTGCCGTGGGGTTTGGTCGTGAAGAACGGTTCGAAGATGCGTTGGCGCGTGGCCTCATCCATGCCGACGCCAGTGTCGGTCACTTCCACCCGCAGGTAGTCGCCGGGAGTGACCGACCCGACCGATCCGGCCGTGGCACCCACCACCACGCCTTTGGTTCGAAACGTCACGGTTCCGCCCTCCGGCATCGCGTCGCGGGCGTTCAGTGCCAGATTCAACAGTGCGTTCTGCAGCTGGGTCGGGTCACCGGTAACGCAGGCGCACGATGCGTGAAGTTCGACCCGGAGGGTGACCCTGGGGTCGATGCTACGCTCCAGTAGCGACACCACTTCACCAATCAAGCCGTGCACGTCGACGGACACGCTGAGGTTCTTCCCTTTGCGTGCGAAGGCAAGCAGTTTGGCCGTGAGGTCCGCCGCTCGATTGGCGGCGGTAAGGATGCCGGAGGCGTGTCGAGCCGTCGGAGCTCCGGGGTCGGCCCCGGCGCGGAGCAACTCGGCGAACCCGATGATGCCTGCCAACTGGTTGTTGAAGTCGTGTGCGATGCCTCCCGCCAACTGTCCTACGGCCTCCATCTTCTCGGAGTGACGAAGTTGCTCTTGGATTCGGCGTCGCTCACCGATGTCACGCACGACGGCCAAGACCCGACCGTGCCCGCCGATCGTCGACTCCCGCAAGGCAACTTCGACCCAGAATTCGGTACCGTCGCTTCTGCGAGCGAGCCATTCGAAGACCTGTGGTCCCCGCGCCACGGCCCGTCGAATCCGCTTGAGGGCCCGCTCTTGCATGTACTCGCTGCGGTCCGCGCTCAGGTCCTGTACGCAGAGCCGCAACGCTTCGGTCCGCGAATATCCGTACATTTCGAGCATGGTATCGTTCACGTCCAGGATTCGACCATCGCGCGCATCGTGAATCAGGATCGCCTCGTGGGTGGCGTTGAAGACTTCTCGATACCCGCGGTCGCTGGCTTCTGCCTGCGCCATGCTCCGATGGATAGCGCCCACGAACAGATGGATGAAGGCTCCGCTGGCGAGTAGCAGGATCGGCGCCACCACGATGTCCACCGCAGCGTACAGAGGGTAACGGTCGTTCGGCAACCAGTGGAACAACTCTCCGGCTCCAACCACGATCACGACCGCGACCACGAGGCTCAGTAGCGCGACGAAGTAGCGACGGGCCAGCATCGTGCCGCCGATCAGGACCACGACAGGGAGGATGAAGGTGGCCGTGTCGTGGATGCCATCGCCCATCCACATGGCGAACGCGGCAGTGGCCGCCAGCACGGACACGGCGGTCAGACCGACCACGTTGGTATGCCCGCGCCGCTGCAGCGGGATTAGCAGCGCGTAGCAGACCGCATTGACAGCCCCCAGCCCGGCCGTCGTGATGTCGGAAAAGAGCGCGCCCACAACCGCGGTCACGATTGCGGTCGCAATGAGAATCCAGAGCAGACTCGAAGCCGGCTCCGGACGTCGCGGCGGCGTCCCGGAGCGAGACGGCTCGGTGCAGTGGGGGGCTCCCAATCGATGACCCTCGTCTTCGGCCCGCAGAGGTTGGGTGATCCTCGAAGTCTAGCGCCGAACCGATGGCCGTGCAGAGACTCCCGTGCAGATTGCGTCTTCGTGAGCTCCGCGCTGGACGGGCCCGCTGTCCGAGGCAGTGCGCTGGTTCGGCGCCAGGCGCCGACCCCGAGCCGGCCACGGCGCGTGCTTGACTGAATCCGTACATGCGGCTATACGAATGCCATTCGCGCCGAGGCCTCCGTGAAAGATGCCGCCCAGTTCTTCAAGGTGCTCGCCGAAGAAGCCCGGATTCAGATGCTCTGGCTGCTCTTCAACCACGAGGAGCTCTGCGTTTGCGACTTCATGGCAGCGTTGGAGATCACCCAGTCGAAGGCCTCCCGGCACCTCTCCGCCCTCCGGCACGCGGCGCTCGTTGCCGACCGCAAGGAGGGTCTGTGGTCCTACTACGCCCTGCGCCGAGTCGAGGATCCGCTCGCCCGGAAGCACCTCGACCTGCTCAAGGCGACGCTGGCGAACAGGGCGGACGCGAAGCTCCTCCTTGCCAAGCTCCACAAATGGCTGGCGGACAAGGACCGCAACGTGGCCTGTCCCGCGGACGCCGCGTGCGGGTCGCCGGGGATATCGAGAACTCCGAGCCGCGCTCGGCGGGCGTCAGGCAAGGGAGCCCTCCGATGAGCACCCTCGTTCACGGCGGCCTCGAACAACTTCGAGCTCGCCATCGCCGTAGCGGTCGCGACCTTCGGCACCCATCACGGCGCTGCGCTGGAGGCGCGAGAAGCGTGTGGCTGGTGCTCGCTCACGGTCTCCGACTCGTTCGAGTATCCACCTTCCCGCGTGGCACCTGCCTGCTTCGACACCGCAATCTGCACCAGCCGTGGTACGGCGAGCTCGCGGCAGAGAACAAGATACGAATGAAGGAGGGCCAGCCGATGTGGCTTCCCTGCACGGGCTACACACCATGAAAGGCGTCTTGTTCCTCTGCGTGGCGAACTCGGCTCGCAGCCAGATGGCCGAAGGGCTCGCTCGCAAGCTGTTCCCGGCGGAGGTGAAGGTCTGGTCCGCTGGCTCCAGCCCGACGCGTGTGCGCCCCGAGGCCATCACCGTTCTCCGGGAGATCGGCGTCGACATCTCGACGCACCGTTCGAAAGCGGTCAGCGAGATTCCGGCTGCCGAGGTGGACACGGTCATCACGCTCTGTGGCGAAGAGGAGTGCCCGGTCTTCCTCGGCAAGGCCGAGCGGTTCCACTGGGGCCTGGCCGACCCCGCGGCGAACGACCCGGCGGCAGCGCCCGAGCAGGTGCTGGCAAGGTTCCGCGCTGTGCGAGACGAGCTCCGAGACAGGATCACCCAGTTGGCGCACGCGCCCGATTTGCAGGGAGCATTCCGATGAACGAAGCCACCAGGACCACCGAGAAGCACGACGAGATCCGCGCCGCGGTGCGCGAGCAATACGGCAAGGTCGCCAAGGCGAGCAGCTCCTGCTGTTGCTCACCGGGCTGCTGCGGGCCCGCCCCCGACGCGAGCCTCGCCCTCGGCTACTCGGAGGGCGATCTCGCCGACGTTCCCGAGGGCGCGAACATGGGGCTCGGCTGCGGCAATCCTCAGGCCCTCGCCGCGCTGCGACCCGGCGAGACGGTGCTCGATCTGGGCGCTGGCGGTGGGTTCGATTGCTTCCTCGCGGCGAAGAAGGTGGGCAAGACGGGTCGCATCATCGGCGTTGACATGACGCCTGAAATGGTGACGAAGGCGCGCGCCAACGCTCGCAACGCCAACGTTCGGAACGTCGAGTTTCGCCTGGGAGAAATCGAACACCTCCCGGTCGCCGACAGCGAGATCGACGTCATCCTCTCGAACTGCGTGATCAACCTCTCGCCCGACAAGGAATCGGTCTTCCGCGAGGCCTTCCGCGTACTGAAGCCGGGCGGACGGCTCGCCATCTCCGACATCGTCGCTACGGCGCCGCTGCCTGAAACCCTTGCTCGCGACGTCGACGCGCTCACCGGCTGCGTAGCTGGGGCTGCACCCGTCGAAACCCTCAGAGGAGTCCTCCAGAGCGTCGGCTTCGAAGCCGTACGCATCGACCTCAAGGAGGAGAGCCGCGCCGTCATCCGCGACTGGTTCCCCGGATCTGGAGCGGAGCAGTACGTCGTGTCTGCCAATATCGAAGGCACCAAGCCGAGACAATGACCTCTCGTTCCAAAGGACACGACGTACTCTGAGAGTCGACGATGTCTCTGAAGGTACCGGGAACAGGCTGCGCCAAGTGCAAGAAGCTCTACGTCGTGACCGAACGAACTGGGTCGTCGCAGTGGTTTGCGTTGCTATGGGCCTGCTGCAGGGTGAGGTCATGCGTGTCCAGGTCGCCGCCGCGCTAGCCAAACCCACTCGTCTGAGCCGCGGCACCCCTCGTCTTTGGGCATCGTTTCAATTGAAACAATGCACTAGCCAATCAGTTTGCCAACCGCGGCGGCGACGCCGAAAACGCACCCCTCGGCGGGCGAGGGTGCGTTTTCGGCGTCGCCTTTGGCGTGG
>JAFGIS010000499.1 GCA_016929495.1 Polyangiaceae bacterium
CGGGCCGACCTCTTCGTGGTGGTCACCATGCTCGCCGTCTCGCTCGTCTCCAACCTGGGCATCGGCTTTGGCGTGGGCATCGTGGCCGCGTACCTCTTCCGATACACGAACATGAAGGTGTAGGCATGACGGGAGAAGGAGGAGCACCCAAAGACCGATGGCACAACTCGACGACAGAGCGCTCATGGAGAACCTCGCCAAGGGCGACCGCCGGGCGCTTCGAGTTCTCTACGAGCGGCACGTCGAGTTCGTCTATCGAGTTGCCTGCCGGTTCGCGGGGAACGAGGAGGACGCCCGTGACATCACCCAGTCGGTATTCGTGGCGATCATGCAGTCCGCCCATCGTTTTCGCCCCGACGCCAAGCTCACGACCTGGATTCATCGCGTGGTGGTAAACCGCTGCCTCAATCATCGGGCCAAGGCCAGTCGACGATTGCGCGCGCGCCTGACCGACCGGGACTTCGAAGAGATCCCCGCTGCCGATCAGGATCGACCAGATCGCGTAGTGGACGGCGCCGAACGCGTGGCCAGACTACAGGCCGCGATTCGGGCCCTACCTGAGCGCCAGCGCGTGGCGCTCCTTCTCAGCCACTTCGAGGGACAGAGCTACGATGAGATCGCCAGCATCCTGGGCTGCTCCAAGAAGTCCGTGGAATCACTGCTAGTTAGGGCCAGAAGGACGCTCGCCAGAAGTCTCTCAGAATAGCACCGCAGGTTTTTGAAACCTCGCCGGTTTCATGGCCAGGAGGTTTCGACATGCGGTGTCACCCGGCAAGACGATCCTTTTGGGCCTACCTCGACGGCGAAGTGGATCCCCGCCGCCGAGAATCGCTCGAAGCACACCTCGCGAGGTGCGAAGCTTGCTCTGTCGAGCTGGCGAAGACGAGAGCGCAGTGGGAAGCGCTCGCTGAAGCCGATCAGACGCCTGTGTTGCCTACCGATCTCTGGCCACGGGTCCTGGCAGCGCTGGACCAGGCCGAGCGGCTGCCCTGGCACCGCCAATGCCGCACCCGGATGGTGCAGGCAGCCTGCGTTTCGGCCTGCGTCGCTTCTGGCTTCGCCGGCGGCGCCCTGCTGTCGTGGGAGCAACCGGCTACCGAGGCTGCGCCAGACACCGTCTCCACGGGCGAGCGAATGATGGTCGCGGAAGCGTTCGACACCGCGGCCTTCGGCCTCAGCGAGGGAAGGGAGGGCCTGCTCCGATGCGTCCCGAAATGAAGTCCACCATCATCTGGTCGCTCCTGGGCCTCTCCCTGGCTCTGAACGTGGCCCTGGGCATCGGGCATCTGCGCGGCGCTGCAGCAAGAGAAGCCGCTGGTCGATCGGCCGAGGATGACTACTGCTTGCTAGACCGCTTGGAGCTCGATGGCGATCAAGAGCGTCACCTCGCCGAGATGCGGCGCAAGATGCACGAGAAGAGAGCCGCCTACTGGCAACGCGCCACCGCGATCAAGGTCGAGCTGGCCGAGGCGATCAGCGCGACGAACCTGGACAGGGCCGCGTTGGATACCCAGCTCGACCGATACGCCGAAAACCAAGCGGCCATGCAGCGCGCGGTCGCCGACCATCTTCGTGGCGTCAACGCCATGTTGCGGCCGGAGCAACGGGAAACGTTCCGAGCACTGCTGCGTACCGAGATGTTCCGGGGGATCCGTTCGTCGCGGACCGGACCGGAAGACGCGCCATGATGCGCACTGCGCCTCTACACCTCGCGTTGGTCCTGTGTGCCTGCGCTGCGAGCCCCGGTGCTCGGGGGAGAGACAGCGCGACAGTCCCACTCGCAAGGACGCAGGACACCATGTCGTTGTCATCCACCTCGTCGCGACAGCCTGAATCGCTGGCGCGTCGAGCGAGGCTTCCGAACGCAGCACTGACGCTCGAACACGCACTGGCCATCGCGCTGGCCAACAACCCGAACGTGGTGGGCGAACGCTGGAAAGTCGAAGCAGCCGAAGCGCGGAAGCGGCAAGCATCCTCGGAACACTGGCCATCTCTCGAGCTCTTCGCGGCGTATCGACACCACTGGCACGAAGAACGGCTCGCCCCAGCGCGGGGACAGACGCCACCATCGCTCTCTCACGACATCTTCGCCGGTGACGTCGTGCTCACGGTGCCCCTGCTCTCGGGTGGCAAAGTGGTCAGCTCGGTTGCTGCATCGGAGCTGCTGGCAGACGCCGCGGAGCAGAGGCTCGCGCGGACGCGCGAGGAGCTGGTCTTCAACGTCAAGAGCACCTTCTACGCCGTCCTGGGACAGGAAGAGGTGATCGAAGCGATCCAGCAGTCTGCGGAGGCGCTGACGGAGCATCGCGAGAACACGGTGCTGCTCATCGAGGCGCAGAAAGCAGCCAGGGTCGATCTCCTCAACATCGACGTACGGCTAGCCGAGCTGGACTACCGCCGGATCAAGCAGCAGGGATCGGTGGAGCTTCACAAGCGTTTGCTGCTGGGCCTGCTGGGTGCCGAAGCGGCCCCACCCGGTGGACTGACCCTCGCTGGAACCCTCGAGCCGCGCCAGTCGGCGCCGGACGCTGTGAAGTTGAGTGCCGCAGCGATCGGGAATCGCGCCGACATCGCACAGCTGGATCTGGAGATCGAGGCCCAGGCCAAGCGGATCGGTGCGATCAGGGCAGAGTACCTGCCAGTGGTGGCGGCCAAGGGAACCTATGGATCGCGTCTGAGCGTCCAGGGCGAGTACGAAGACCTCGGCTTCGTTGGCGTGGAGCTCCACATGCCGATCTTCGACGGGTTCGAGACCCCCGCCCGTATCGAGGAGCAGCAAGCCGAGCTGAGAGTGCTGGAGCAACGCAGGCGCCGCCTCGTCCTCACCATACGGGAGGAGATCGACTCGGCAGTGATCCAGGTGAAGACCGCCCAGGCAGCGGTGGCGGTGACGGAGAAGTCGATCCTGACGGCCCGAGAGAGCCTACGGATCACCCGCGACAAGGCGGCGCTGGACTACGGAACCGCGGCTGACGTCCTCGACGCGCAAGCCGCGTTGCTGCAGGCGGAGACCGCTCATTCTGCAGCACTCGCCGAGCTGAACACGGCGTTCGCCCTGCTCGACCTCGCCGTCGGAGGTACATCATGACTGATCAAGCGGTCGCTAGACGTCAGACCGTAATGGGAGCGAAGTGGGCAGTTGCCATCCTGCTGGCTTTGCTGCTGGCGGGTTGCTCGAAGCCAGGAGCAGGCGGCGAAGGCAAGGGCAAGCAGCAGTCTTCGGTCAATGCGGCCACGGCCGAAGTGCGGGCTCTCGCGCATCGGCTCGAGCTGACCGGCACGATCGAAGCCACTCGGGTCGCCCGAATGGCCTCTCCGGTGGAAGGCCCGGTCATCGCCTTCCCAGTACGCGAGGGCGACGAGGTGAAACCCGGGCAGCTGCTCGCGCGCCTGGGAAGGGCTCGTGGTGACGACGCCGTCGCTGCCTCGGCCAAGGCAGAGCTCGAACGCCAGGAGCAGGACCTGAGCCGCATCGAAAAGCTCGTGAAGACCGGCGCCTTCCCTGGCGAGAAGCTGGACGAGGCGCGGGTGAAGGTCACTGAGGCTCAGGCGAGGCTTGCCCGAGCCCTGGAGCGGCTCGGCGACTACCGGGTCTCTGCTCCCTGGAGTGGCGTGGTCTCCAAGGTGCACGTGACCCAGGGCGAGTTCGTCTCCGCTCACGCGATCTTGGTTGAGCTCTTTCAGCCGGAGAGCCTGGTGCTGCGGTTCGCCGTGCCCGAGGACAGCGCGGCTCGAGTTCGGAGCGACGCTCCCATCGCCGTCACGCTGGACGCTCACCCTGGAGCAACGTTCGCGGCCAGGGTCGCTCGAGTCTACCCAGATATCGATCGCAGAACCCACACACGGACCGTCGAAGCTGTCATCGACGGCGACATCGCACTCGCCCCAGGCATGTTCGCGCGCTTGAAGCTCACGCTGGCATCGGTGCCCGACGCCTTGACCGTTCCCGCCGGAGCCGTAGTCCGGCGCGGGGAGAGCCCCGTCGTCTACGTGATCGCGAGCGACGGCGTCGCGAAGCAGCGCAAGGTCGAGCTCGGCATGGAGGACGAGGGAAGAGTGCAGATCGTCGCGGGACTGGAGCCAGGAGAACGGGTGGCGGTCGGTGGTCACAACCGTCTGCGCGATGGCAAGAAGGTGCGCGTGGCCGATGCGAAGGAAGGGAAGGGGCACCGCGCCGAGCCCAGGGCTTCCGAGGGCAAAGGCAAGACTCGATGAGCAAGGTCACCGAGTTCGCGGTGCGCCGCAAGATCGCGGCGAGCGCCATTGCCTGTGCCCTGATCGTCCTGGGAGTGCTTTCGTTCGTCAGGTTGCCGGTGGATTTCCTCCCCAACATCGCGTACCCGCTGGTCAAGGTCCACATCTGGTGGCGCGGCGCGACTCCCGACGAGATCGAGGAGCACGTGGCGGACGTCGTCGAGCGCGAGATGGCGTCGGTAGAAGGCCTCGACTACTTGGCGTCCTCCTCGATCGAGGGCAGCTACACCCTCGAGGTCAACTTCCGCTACGGCGTTGACGTCAACGTGGCGTTTCAGGACACCCAGGCGGCCATGGCGCGAGCCGCCAGAAGCCTGCCAAAGGACATGGATCCCCCCATCGTCATCAAGGCGGATCCCCAGCAGCTCCCCGTGGTCCAGCTCACGATCGAATCGTCCGAGTGGGATTTGGTCGAGCTGAGAGACTGGAGCGAGAACTGGCTTCTGGACCGGGTTCTCGCTGTGCCGGGTGTGAGCGGAGCCGAGATCATCGGCGGTCTGAAGCGTGAGATCCGGATCCACTTGGACCCAGTCGCGCTGGACAAGCATGGGCTTGCTGTCACGGACATCGAGCGCTCACTGGCTCGAGCGAACGTCGAGATGTTCGGCGGCAGGGTCAACGCCGGTCCTCGTGAGCTCATCGCTCGCACCGTGGGCGAATTCGCATCTCTCGACGAGATCCGCTCGGTCGTGGTGAAGGACCACGGCAACGCAAAAACCTATCTGC